>JBKJJE010000105.1:0-8859 GCA_046598075.1 Stagnimonas sp. | reverse complement strand
CCGATGATCGCGTCCACCAAATACGGGTTGACGTGCGTGCCGCTCAACACGCCGAACAGCAGCGTGCTGCTGTGGCCAATGGCGAACAGGGTGACGTAAAGACCGACGTCCTTGAGTCGATACAGGAAGAAGATCACCCCGAACAGGAACAGAAGGTGGTCATAACCCGTGACCATGTGCTTGGCGCCGAGGTAGAGGTAAGGCAGCAGCTGCGCGCCGTGGCTCGCTTCGATGAAGGCACCATCGTCGTCGGCCACGCCGTGGGCCGCCGCCGCACCGGCCCACAGCAGGCCGGGCAGCAGCAGCGCGAGTGCTCTGAGCCGACTACTCATGGCTGCTTGGGCGCTGCGGGCGCGGCTTCAGCCGCCGAGGTCAGCGCTGGCTTTGCTGGCCTTTTGGCAGCGGGCTTTTTCGCGGTCTTGGGCGCGGCTGCCGGCTTGGCCTCCTTGCTGGCTTCGGCCTTCGGCATTGGCAGTTCCTCATCGTCGTGCTGCGTATGAGCGAAGGTCGGGGCCGCGAACAGGCACAGCAGTAAAGGGGCAATTATTTTCAGTTTCATCGGGTGTTCCTTTGGTGGATTGATTCAGGGGACAGCAGTTGAGTGCTACTCGTGTTCCAAATCCCAAACCCAGTGCGCATCAATCACCAGGCGGTAATAAGCCTTCAAGGCGGTGGTCTGCGCCTGCAAGGCGTTGTTGGCGGCACTCGCGGCCTGGCGACGGGCAATCAGTAAATCCTGCAAGCCGGCTTCGCCGAGTGTGTAGGCGCGCTGGATGAGGCCTGCGTTCTCCCGCATCGCGGCAGCGCCCTCCCCCGCAATCTGCAAGCTCTCATAGGCCCCTATGGCGCTGACGAAAGCGCTGGCGATTTCGCTCTCCTGCGCGCGCCGAATGGCATCGGCCTCGAAGCGCGAGGTCTTCGTGCTCGCAGCCGCTGCTGCACTGCGCGCATTGCGGGGGCTGCCGGGTAAGGGGATGGGGATACTCACCGTGAGGCCAACGATGTCTTCACGACCACCGACTTCCGAGGCCGTGAAGACGCCCACCGTGGGGTCAGGAATACGATCTGCACGCGCCCGCGCTGCCTGCGCCTGCGACTTCTGGAACCCGACTTCCGCCAGTTTCAGCTCGTCGCTCTCGGCCAGGATGCGCTCGCGCCAGGCCGTGGTGTCTGACTCGATGGCCAGCGGTGTCGGCAGTGTGGTGGGCTGGCGAGTGAGGCCGGGAAACTCAATGGAAAGCCGCGTCCAAGCCACCGTCGCCGCGGTCTTGGCATCGTTCTCCTGCCGGCGTTGCTCCACTAGCTCCGCACGGGCGGTACCGAGGTCGAGCTTGGCGGCGTCGCCAGCCTTCTTGCGCGTCTCGACCGCCACCACGCTCTCTTCAAACGATTTCAAACTCGCCGTCGCCAGTGTCAGCGCGCGTTCCGCCGCCAGCCAATCCACCCACAGTGCCGATAGCTCCCGCGCCGCCTCGTGCAAGGCCTCGCCGTAGGCCGCTTCCGAGGCGGCGATCTCGGTGTTGCCTAGCAGACGGTCAGCGGAGGCCTTGGCGGGCAGCCTGAAGGTGTGCTCGATGCCGGCGTTCCACTCGTCATATCTGGATTGGTTCTGCACGCGCCGTTGCTGACCGCTGGCCCGCGCCGTCCATTCGTAGGGCGAGGCGCGCAGGCCCTGCGCCTCGGCTTTGGCCACGTCGAGTCCCGCGCGGGCGGCGCGCACACTAGGGTTGTTTTCGAGCAGTGGTCGCGCGATTTCGGTGGGCAGCAGGCCAGGCGCGCGCGGCGTATCGGCGGCCATCACGCCACCGGGCAAGGCCAGTGCAAAGGCGAGCGCCCATGCTGCACTCACTGGCATGAAGCCGTGGTTTATCTGAGGGCCCGTGCTCATGCGATCTCTCCCGACTCAATTACCGGTGTCAGCCAGTAGCGCAGGCCCGTGCCTGCAAACTCGCGCTTGAGGTGCTCGATCAGATGCGCCTTGTCGTCTTCGGGGAAGATCAATTGAATCTGCACCGCCGAGGCACGGCCCAGCACTTGCTCGGTGGCACTCAAGCGCCCGAAGGCCAGGCCATGCGCCGCCGTTGGTGCGCTGGTGAAGGTGCTGGCGTGCGGCGACATCAGCAGGAAGTCGAGCAGGTTTTCTTCCATGCCCGGTGGGCACAGCAGGGTCAGGTTTAAATCAGACATTGGCGGTCTCCTTATTTTTGGTGGGGGACACAAAGCGGAGATAGAGGATGGGCAGCAGCATCAGCGTCAGTGCCGTGGCGGTGATGAGGCCGCCGATCACGACGATGGCGAGAGGGCGCTGAATCTCAGAGCCGGGGCCGGTGGCAAACAGCAGCGGGATGAGGCCGAAGGCGGTGATCGACGCGGTCATCATCACCGGCCTCAAGCGTCGCCTCGCGCCTTGCACCACCACTTCCATCGGCGACAAGCCTTCTGCCTGTAACTGGTTGAAGTAGCTCACCAGCATCACGCCGTTGAGCACGGCGATGCCGAGCAGGGCGATAAAGCCGACCGAGGCAGGTACCGAGACGTATTCGCCCGTGATCCACAACGCGACGATGCCGCCCACCAGCGCGAACGGAATGTTGCTTAGGATCAGCAGCGATTGCTTCACCGAGCGGAAGGTGGCGAACAGCAGGATGAAGATCAGGCCGAGCGCCACCGGCACCACGATGCTGAGTCGTGCCGCCGCCCGCTGCTGGTTCTCGAACTGGCCGCCCCAGGTAATGCGATAGCCGGTCGGTAGCGGCAGGTTTTTGGTGACGAGCGCCTTGGCCTCGTTGACGAAACCGACCAGATCGCGGCCTGCGACGTTGGCAATGATGACGCTGAAGCGGCTGCCCATTTCGCGGTCGATCTTCACCGGCCCGGCGGCGCGTTCCAGTGTCGCCACGCTGCTCAGCGGCACCGTGTGACCATCCTGCGTGGTGATGCGCACCGCGCCGAAGTCGGCGGGTGAAATGCGCACGTCCTGATTGCCGCGCAGCACGATGGGCGTGCGGCGATTGCCTTCCACCACCACGCCCATGCCCTGACCTTCGATCTGCACCCGCAGCGCGTCCTGAATCTCGTCGATATTCAGGCCGAGCTGCCCGGCCTTTAGGCGATCCACCGCGACGCGCAGGTATTGCACGCCGTCGTTCTCCACGGTGTAAACGTCCTGATTGCCGGGCACGGTTTTCAACAGGGTTTCGATCTGGGCGGCGAAGGCGTTGAGCTTCTCGAGATCAGGCCCGAACACCTTCACGGCCAAGTCGCCACGCACGCCGATAATCATCTCGGAGACGCGCATCTCGATGGGCTGGGTGAAGCTGTAGCTGATGCCGGGAATCGGGTCGAGCACCTTGCGCACCTCGTCCATCAGCGCCTCCTTGCTGCGCATCCGCCACTCGCTCGGCTGCTTGAGCAGCAGATAGGTGTCGGTCTGGTTGAGGCCCATCGGGTCGAGGCCGATTTCATCCGACCCGGCACGAGCCACTATTCCGGTCACTTCCGGGATCGCCTCCATCAGCGCGCGATGGATCATCAGGTCGATAGCGGCACTTTGTTCGAGGCTGATCGACGGCAGTTTCTCGATGCCGACGATCAGATCGCCCTCATCCATCGTCGGCAGAAAGGTCTTGCCCACTTGCGTGTAGACCACGCCCGCGCTGACCAGCAGCAGCACCGCCGCCACCGACACCGTGCGCTGATGGCGCAGACCCCAGTCGAGGATGGGCGTGTAGCCCGCCAGCAGCTTGCGCGGCAGCCAGGGTTCGTCGTGGCTCACCTCGCGCAACAGGTAAGACGCGAGCACCGGAATAGCGGTGAGCGAGAGGATCAGCGAGCCCGCCAGCGCGAACACGATGGTGAGCGCGACCGGCACGAAATACTTGCCTTCCAACCCCTGCAAGGTGAGCAGCGGCAGAAACACCGTGATGATGATGAGAATGCCCGACGTGACCGGCAGCGCCACTTCGCGCACCGCGCGATAGATGGTGTGCAGGCGCGGCAGCTTGCCCGCGGTCGGGTCGTTGGCGAGGCGTTGCACGATGTTCTCCACCACCACAATCGACGCATCCACCAACATGCCGATGGCAATCGCCAAGCCGCCGAGACTCATCAAGTTGGCCGACATGCCAACCGTGCGCATCAGGATGAAAGTGATGAGTGCCGCCAGCGGCAGCACCAGTGCGACGGTGAGTGCGGCGCGTAGATTGCCGAGAAACAGCACCAGCAAAATCACCACCAGAATGGTCGCCTCCATCAGCGCCTTGGAGACCGCACCCACCGCCTTGCTGACCAGCGAGGCGCGGTTATAAAAGGTTTCCAGATGCACGCCTTTCGGCAGCGTCGGTTGCAGCTCGTCGAGCTTTTTCTGCACGCCTTCGACGACCTGTTTGGCGTTGGAACCTGCGAGGCCCAGCACCAGCCCTTGCACCGCTTCTTCCTTGCCGCTCTGGGTGACGACGCCATAGCGGGTGACGGTGCCGATCTTCACCTCCGCGAGATTGCCGACGCGGATGGGCGAGCCGTTCTCGGTCTTCACGACGATGGCACGCAGGTCATCGAGGCTGGTGATGCTGCCCTCGGTGCGCACCAGTAATACCTCGTCACCTTCACCGAGGCGGCCTGCCCCGTCGTTGCGGTTGTTGGCTTCGATGGCGTCCTTGAGCTGCTTCAAGGTCACGCCGCTGGCGGCGAGCTTCACCTGATCGGGCACCACCTCGTAGGCGCGCACCACGCCGCCGAGTGCATTCACATCCGCCACACCCGGCACCGTGCGCAAGGCGGGGCGAATCACCCAGTCGAGCAGTGTGCGGCGATCCACCAGCGACATGTCGTCGGATTCGACCGTGAACATGAACATCTCGCCGAGCGGCGTCGTCACGGGTGCCATGCCGCCGCTGATGCCGTCCGGCAGGCTGCCGCTGAGGCCGCCCAGACGCTCGGCGACCTGCTGGCGCGCCCAGTAGATGTCGGTGCCATCGACGAAGTCGATGGTCACGTCCACCAGCCCGTATTTGGTGACCGACCGCAGGATCTTGGTTTTGGGAATGCCGAGCATCTCGACTTCGATCGGCACGGCGATACGGCTCTCGACCTCCTCCGGCGTCATTCCGGGGGCCTTCATGATGATCTTGACCTGCGTGCTGGAGACATCCGGGAAGGCATCAATCGGCAAGCCGGAATAGGCGAACCAGCCCACGCCCGCGACGACGAGGGTGGCAATCAGCACGAACAGGCGTTGTGCCAGCGAAAATTGAACGAGGCGGGTGAGCATTAGGGCGCTTCCTTGGCATTGAGCCAGGCACCCTTGAGGGCGACCACGCTGCTGATGGCGACCTGGTCGCCGGCGGCCAGCGCGCCCTGCACGCGCAACTGCTGACCGGCGCTGGCGGTGACCTTGACCGGGCGGGCCTCGAAGCCCTCCTTGGTGCGGACGAACACCACGGCAGTGCTGCCGTCATAGGCGACTGCCGTGAGCGGCAAATCCCAGCCGCCTGCGGTGGCTTTGACTGGTAGATCGACCGTCAGAAACTCGCCGGGCCGCACCTCGCCACTCTGGCCGTCCAGCTCGGCGCGCAGCACCACGGTCTGGCTGCCGGAGGCGACCATCGCGCTGCTGCTGAGCACCTTGCCGGCCAGCTTGCGCCCCTGCACGCGCACCGCCGTGCCGGTCTGCCAGTTGGCGCTGTCGGTGACGGGCACCTGGATGTCGAGCCAGAGTTTTTCGGTTTGCGCGATGTGCATGAGCGCGGTGGCAGCTTCGACGCGCTGGCCGTTCTTGACCTGAATCTCCGTGACCACACCGGCCTTCTCGGCGACCAGCGTGAGGCCATCCTGCGGGTTGCCGGAGGCGGCGACCTTGTTGATGCTGGCAAGCGGCATTCCACTCAGGCGCAGCGCGGCCTTGGCTTGCTTGAGCGTGGCTTCGCCTTCGCTGAGCGCGGCCTGCGCTTCCTGCACGCGGCGCTCCGGGATGATGCCTTCATCAAACAGCGCCTTCTCGCGCTGGGCGGTCTGACGCAGCAAGGTGGCGCGGGCATTGGCCTGCAACAGTTGCAGCTGTAAGTTGCCAAGTTCCGGGCTGGCGATACGCAGCAGCGGCGCGCCAGGTTTCACCAGCTCGTTCTGTTGTATCAGCACCTGCGTGATGAGGCCCGCCACCGGCGAGCTGATGACCTGCTCGGCGTTGGGCGGCACCATCACCTGTGCAGGGAAACTGGCGCGGACTGCCTCGTTGCCGTTCTGCAAGGGCATGGTCTTGATGCCCATCGCCTTCAACTGGTTTTCCGGCACGCTGAACTTCAGTGCGCCCTCGGCCACCGCCGTCAACGCCAGGGTAAACAGCAGCGCGCCAACACCGGCGCGCGCGCAGATTTTCTTATTCATGAATGGACTCAAGGTGGGTTGATGGAGAAGCGAGGGCGCAAAAGCGCGCCACGGCAGGGCTGGCAGAGCAGCGCCGTTGAACGACGGCTAACGAGGGGCAAGCCCGACTTTGGGGCTTGCAGGGTGCAGACGACATGGGTGCAACTCCATCAGACGTTGCCAAGCGCGAGTGGCTTACGGCAACAAGTCCCGGCGGCTAAGCCAGGGCGGTCAGATCACGCGATGGAAAACGACGGCGGCCCGCGCAGCGGCGGGCGTAGAGACCAGTCCGCCCGTTTGGGGTCCGGCGGATCGGTGAGGACAGCAACGACGGTGGTTCGAGTGCGCGTCAGAACCAGGACGACGGCGCACAACAGCGCCAGCAAGGGCAAATCCAGCAGTGATTTGACGGCAGGTGGTTGCAGCACCAGCAACTCGACATTCTCGTGTCCATCCTCGTGGGCAAGCGCCGCCGAGTGGGGTGCGAAGTGCCCACTGTCGCTATGACCGTTGCTGACGACAGTCCCTGGATCCGCTGGGGCAAGCTCATGGCTGTGCTCATGCGCATGGCTGGCATCCACCTCTGCCAATGCCGGCTGAGTGTGTTCATGCTGCTGTCCGCCGACATGCCGATGCGCGTGCGCACCCGTCGTCCAGGTCGCCAGCAAGGCGACGGAGACGAACAGAGTGACAGCCGAAGCTGTTTGGCGGAGACGATTCAGCATACGCAGCAGCGTAGCAGACGCGATGGTCGCGGGGTGCTTGTGTTCATCCGCAGTGACTGTCCGCAGTGAGTGCATCCGATGCGCGATGGATATTGATCTCGACCGTGATGTGGACGAGTTCTTCATGGATCGCCAGTTGCCTGCGGAAGTAATCGGGTTCGACCGCTGCGACGGTGGAGAGGCCGACGATGCAGGCGTATTTATTCTTGCCGACGCGCCAGACATGCAGATCATCGATACGGGCTGCAATCGGACTGGCGGCAATGACCTCACGGATTTCGGCAACGACGGGAGCCTGCATTTCGGCATCGAGCAGGACGCGGCCACTGTCACGCAGCAGCCCTTTGGCCCAGACCGCCACCAGTCCCGCGCCGACAATGCCCATCACCGGGTCGAGCCAGGCAGCCCCCCAGATCATGCCGCCGATGAGCGCCACGATCGCCAGCACTGAAGTCGCCGCATCGGCGATCACATGCAGATAGGCTGCACGCAAGTTGAGGTCCTGGTGACCGCCACCGTGACTGTGCCCGTGGGCATCGTGGTGATGACCATGATCGTCATGCTGGTGCCCGCCGCGTAGCAACCAGGCACATGCAAGGTTCACCAACAGGCCCACCGCCGCGATCGTGATCGCCTCCTGATAATGAATCGGGGTCGGTGCAAGCAAGCGCTGCACGGATTGCACCACCATCAGTGCGGCAATACCCAGCAGTAACAAGGCGCTGGTGTAACTCGCCAGGATTTCGATTTTCCAGGTTCCGAAGGCAAAGCGTGCGTCGTGCGCCAGACGCCTGGAGAAGATATAGGCCAGCACTGACAAGCCCAGCGCGAGCGCGTGGGAACTCATGTGCCAGCCATCTGCCAGCAGCGCCATCGAGTTGTAATACCAGCCTCCTGCAATCTCGACGACCATCATCACCGCGGTGAGTACCACTGCGCGGGCGGTATTCTTCTCCGCCAGCGGATTGCCTTCGTTGAAGACGTGCGAGTGCGTGTTCTCGGTGCTGGCGATGGAAAAAGTCATGAGCAGCTTCGGTTTCTTATACTCACCCCCAGTATACAACCAGCAACGAGATTTGAGGCAATGCCCCACACAATCAAAGACAAAAAGCAGCTGCTGACCCGCGTTCGCCGTCTGCAAGGTCAGGCCGCCGCGTTGGAGAAGGCGCTCGAAAAAGGTGAAGAGTGTGTGGCCATCCTTCAGCAGATCGCCGCCATTCGTGGGGCGGCCAACGGCCTGATGGCGCAGGTGCTGGAAGGACACATCCGCGAGCATCTGGGTGCAGACGATGTGCCCGCCGAGCAGCGGGCTGCGGATATCGAGGAAGTGGTGACGGTGCTCCGCTCGTATCTTCGCTAACAGCGCTGTTTGGGGTCGTGGCCGTCTGGGTGACGACAGCACCGGTGCCAGGCTTCCAATCCAGATCGGTTGGGCGGGCGTGAGCACTGGCGATAAAACCAACCGTGAGGACGGCGGCAGTCAGAACACGGGTAAAGCGGGGGGTTGAAGAAATCATGGCGAGCCTCTCAAATGACTTAAGGAGGTGCAGCCGGATGGCTACACAGGTCATCAGCCATCACCGCCGCAGGGCGCGGTGATGGGCGGCTGTTAAAGCCGCAGGCGAGAGGTCGCTAGATAGGTTCGGGTGCCAGTGCCCGCAGGCGGGCCACGGGCGGGGGGCGGCAGAGATATGAAGCTCGCCACCTGGGCGGCAATCTTCCACTCCACGGCAGGTGCCGGAACCAGAGTGGGCAGGTCAAGGGCAAAAGTTGC
>JBKJJE010000102.1:0-56178 GCA_046598075.1 Stagnimonas sp. | reverse complement strand
GGGCCGATCGGCAACCACCTGCCGCATACCGGCGCACTGCGCTATGCCGACGGCATCGCGAAAATCCCGGCGGCGGCGGTCGCCGCCGAAGACGCCTTGCTGATCGAGCGTCTCGCCGCCAAGGGACCGGTGACGCTGCAGCTGACGCTGACTCCGCAAACGCTGCCGGATGCCGACAGCTTCAATGTCGTCGCCGATCTCAGGGGCCGCGAAAAACCGGAGGAGATCGTGGTGGTTTCCGGCCATCTCGACAGCTGGGATCTGGGCACTGGCGCCCAGGACGATGCCACCGGTGTGGCCGCCGCCATGCAGGTCGCGGCAACCCTCAAGGCACTGGGCCTGACGCCGCGCCGCACCATCCGCGTCATCGCCTGGATGAACGAGGAAAACGGCCTGATGGGCGGCACGACCTATGCTCAGGCACATGCCGCCGAGCTGAAAAATCACGTTGCGGCCATCGAGATGGACTTCGGTAGCGGCCACCCCACCGGCATCGCCGCCAATGTGCCGCCCGCTGCCCTGCCGCTGCTGAAGCCCATAGGCCAGGCGCTGGCGGGAATTGGTGCCGGAATCGTCGACTTCCGACTGACCGGAGTGGGTGCCGACATCGGCCCGCTGGCAAAGGCCGGCGTTCCCGGCCTGGCACCCCTGACCGATGGCCGCGACTATTTCACCATTCATCACACCGCGGCCGACACCCTCGACAAGGTCAACCCGCGCCATCTCGCCGAAAACGCCGCCGTGCTCAGCGTGCTGGCCTATGCGCTGGCCGAGGGCGAGCCGCTGCCGCGCCTGCCGCTGGTGCCCTGACCGTTATACTGCCCGCATGTCCGAAGACCATTACCTCAGCAACCAGTTCCTCGTTGCCATGCCGGCACTCGATGACGAGAATTTCAACCATTCCGTCACCCTGCTCTGCGAACACAACGAAAAAGGTGCGCTCGGCCTGATCATCAATCGCCCGATGACGCTGAAAGTGCGCGACATGCTGGGGCAGATGCAGCTGTCGGACACCGACCTCAGCGGCGACCCCATGGTGTTCTGGGGTGGCCCGGTATCGCCCGAACGCGGCTTCGTCATCCATGACGGGCCCGATGCCTGGGACTCGACGATGAACATCGGCGGCGGCCTGTTCATCACCACGTCCAAGGACGTGCTGAAGGCGATCGGCGAGGGCAAGGGGCCCTCGCATTACTTCGTCGCCCTGGGTTACGCCAGCTGGGCCGAAGGCCAGCTGGAAAGCGAGATCATGCAGAACAGCTGGCTCAACACGCCGGTGGATCAGCGCATCCTGTTCAAGTCACCGCCGTCGGATCGCTGGAAGCTGGCGACCCGCCTGCTGGGGGTGGATGTGACCCAGCTCGGTGGCGATGCGGGGCACGCCTGAGGTGCCGACCTATCTCGCCTTCGACTACGGCGAGAAACGCATTGGCACCGCAGTCGGCGACACCATCACCGGCACCGCGCGGCCCTTGGCGACGCTCACCGGCGGGCTGGATGCAGCAATCGCGCTGATTGGCGAATGGCGGCCTGCTGCACTGGTAGTCGGCCTACCCCTGATGGAGGACGGCAGCGATCAGCGCATCACCACCCTGACCCGCAGCTTCGCGCGCGCACTGGAGACGCGCAGCAGGCTGCCGGTGCATTTTTCGGATGAACGTTACTCCTCGCGCGCAGCCGATGATGTGCTGCGCGAGGCGCGGGCCAGCGGCCTGATGACACGGCGGGTGAAAAAAGGCGACCGCGACGGCGTAGCCGCTAAAATCCTCCTGGAGCAATGGCTCGCACTGGCCCCCCCATGACCCTGCAACTCGACGATCAAGGCCGTCTCAAGCACCTGCTCACCACCGAGGGCCTGCCGCGCCTGTTGCTCGAACGGCTGCTTGATCGCGCCGAGCCTTACGCCCGTGCCGCCGCAGCGGGCATCAAGAAAGACCCGCTGCTGACCGGCAAGACAGTGGTGAACCTGTTCTTCGAGAACTCCACCCGCACTCGCACGACGTTCGAGCTGGCGGCAGCGCGGCTGTCGGCCGACGTGGTCAACCTGCATGTGCAGGCCAGCTCCACCGCCAAGGGCGAGACGCTGCTCGATACCCTGAAAACCATCGAGGCGATGCAGGTGGACCTGTTCGTGATCCGCCACGAGGCTTCAGGTGCTGCGCACTTCTTCGCGGAGCGGGCAGCGCCGGGAGTGGCGATCCTGAACGCCGGCGATGGCCGTCATGCACATCCAACGCAGGCGCTGCTGGATGCCTTCACCATCCGCCGCCACAAGCGATCCTTCGAGGGCCTGTCGGTTGCCATCGTCGGCGACATCGTGCACTCGCGGGTGGCGCGCTCCAACATCCACGCGCTGACCACGCTCGGCGTCAGGGACTTGCGACTGGTCGGCCCGGCAACGCTGATGCCCGCCGGCATCGAGCAGCTGGCGGCGGGTCTTAGCATCGAGCACGATCTGATGCGCGGGCTGGACGGCGTCGATGTGGTGATTCTGCTGCGCCTGCAGAAAGAACGCATGGTCGGCGCCTTCCTGCCAAGTCTGGGCGAGTTCCACCGTGACTACGGGCTGACCGCGGAACGCCTCGCGCAGCTGAAGCCGGATCTGCTGCTGATGCACCCCGGCCCGATCAATCGCGGCGTCGAGATCGCCGGTGACATTGCCTACGGCGCCCGCTCGGTGATTCTCGAGCAGGTGCAGCACGGCGTGGCAGTCCGGATGGCGGTAATGGCGGAAATATTGCTAGGTGCGGTGCCATGAGCAGACCCGTTGGCGACACGGTGTCGCGAAGCGTGGGTGCGGGAGCCAACGGGTGGGGCGGCTCGAAGCCGCTGCTACGCGGCGGGTCATCTCGCCACCCCGCCGCGAAAGCAGCGGCTGCGAATGGTGCAGGCTGCCGAAAACCGAATATTTCCGTTATCGCTGCTCGCAAGGAGGCAGCCCAATGACCTCCATACTGATTAAAAATGTCCGCGTCCTCTGCCCTGCCAGCGGCGTCGACAAGGTGACCGAGGTGCGTCTTGACGGCCGCCGCATCAGCCATCTCGGCAACGCGCCCGCTGCCGATGAAACCCTGAACGCCGAGGGCTGCTGGCTGATGCCGGGAGTGATCGACCTCGCCGCCCGCCTGCGTGAGCCGGGAGCCACCGCCAAGGGCACCATCGCCTCCGAATGCAGGGCCGCGCTGGCGGCCGGCATCACCACCGTGGTCATGCCGCCCGATACCAGGCCGGTCGCCGATACGCCGGCCGTGGTGGATCGCATCCATGCCAAGGCTGCACAGGCAGGTGGAGCGGCGGTGCGAGTGCTCGGCGCACTGACGCTGGGCCTGAATGGCGAGGCGCTGGGTGAGCTGTCGGCGCTCAAGGCAGCGGGGGTGGTCGGTGTCAGCAATGGCCAGAGACCGCTCGCCAATCTGCTGGTGACCCGCCGCGCGCTCGAATACGCCCATGGTCTGCGTCTGAAGGTGCATGTGCTGGCACTGGATGCCGCGCTCGCCAACGGCGGCTGTGCGCATGAAGGGGCGATGGCCACCCGACTCGGGCTCTCGGCCATTCCGGTGGCGGCGGAGGTCGCGGCCATCCGCCAGTGGATTTCGCTGGTGGAGGATACCGGCGCCGCAGTACATTTCGGCCGGCTGTCGTCGGCGCGCGCGGTGGAGCTGGTCGAGAGCGCGCAGGCGCGCGGGCTGCCGGTGACGGCGGATGTGGCGGCGCATCAACTGTTCCTCACCGATGCCGCACTCGAAAACTTCAATGCGCTGGCACACGTGATTCCGCCACTGCGTTCGGCAGACGACCGCGACGCCCTGCGCGGCGGCGTCGCCAAGGGCGTGATCAGCGCGATCTGCTCGGATCACCAGCCGCATGAGCCGGACGCCAAGGTAAATCCCTTCCCGCTCACCGAGCCGGGTATCTCCGGTCTGGAAACCCTGCTGCCGCTGGCGCTGCGGCTGGTGGAAGACGGTGTGCTGTCGCCGCTGCAATGCGCCGCCAGGCTGAGCAGCGGCCCTGCGGCCGTGCTCGGCATGGCCATGGCGCCGATTGCGGTAGGGGAGTCCCCGGCGCTTACCCTGGTCGACCCGGCCGTGCACTGGACCCTGAATCCCGCGACCATGCTCAGCCGCGGTCGCAACACCCCGTTCGCGGGACAGGCGTTTACCGGCAGGGCAATACGCACTTTCCTTGGGGCCAATGCAGACTAATGCCTGCCGCCAGCCGACAGAATCGTGTAACGTCAAGCATCACATCAACCCCAGTGTTGAGGGAATAAACCGATGGCCCGTGTCATGATCGTGGACGATTCGCCCACTGATGTTCAGAACATCCGCAATATGTTGGTGAAGGCTGGCCACCAGGCCATCGAGGCCCATGGTGGCCAGGAGGCGCTGGATCGCATCAAAACCGAGAAGCCGGACTGCATCATCATGGACGTGGTGATGCCGGGCGTGAACGGCTTCCAGGCCACCCGGCAGCTGGCCAAGGATCCCGCCACCGCCAACATTCCGATCATGGTGGTCAGCAGCAAGAGCCAGGAGTCCGACCGCATGTGGGCGCTGCGCCAGGGGGCGAAGGACTACCTCACCAAGCCCGTCAAAGAAGCGGAACTGCTCTCCAAGCTCAAGGCCCTGCTCGGCGGCTGATGCCCGGCAGTGCGTTGACGATCACCCAGCCTGATTGAAGGAAGACGATGGCCAACCCGACCGGCGCCGCAGCAGAAAAAAATCATCTTTTGTTGCTGGCCGCTGCCGGCGTGCTGTTGTTCATCTCGGTTGCCGGCTTCCTGACCTACCAGTCCTCCGTCGCGCGCAACCAGACGCTGCTGAGTTCCTCCGGCCTCTTGGTCGATACGCTCAGGAGTCTCGGCAAGACCGGTGCCGACGCAGCCGTCGGTGTCTCTCCCGATTTCGCGCTGGTGAAGAGCCTGACCGAGGGCGTCGACACCACGCTCCAGGCCTATCAGGACGGCAACTCGCAAATCGGCATCAGTGCGCTGTCCGCCAGCCTGAAGCCGGAACTGGATGCACTCGCCACGGCCTGGGCGCCGATGCGGGCGGCGCTCGAAACGATCCTGAACAATGCCGTGCCGTATGGCAGAGTGTCGGTCAACGCCAATGCCATTGCCGATGCGGTGCCGGCGGCGATCAGCGTCTACGCCGAGGGGCTGGATAAAAGCCCGCGTGGCCTCAGCGGCAGCGAGGTCGCCAGTCTCAATCGCCAGCTGATGCGGCTGTACCAGGTGTCACGGCTGTCGCGGCTCATCCTGAGCAATGGCGTACAGGCCGAAGCCACGGCCCAGCTGCTGGGCAACGAGGTGGCCGAGTTTCAGCGCGACCACCGGACGCTGGCCGCTGTCGGGGCAATCGAGCGCGTCGGCGCCAAGTCGGTGAGCGACGCCTTCGCCACCGTCGATACCGCCATCGCGGCGATCCTGCAGGACGTCAAACCGGCTGCGGCCGTCGAGACTGCCGCCGCCACCCTGCCCGGCCTGGAGACCAGCGCCCGGAGCAGCGCCGATGCGTTGCGGGCGAAAATCCAGACTTCGCTGGGCGTGTCGGGTTCGGTCACCCTGATCAGTGCGCTGGCCACTCTGGTGGCACTCGGGCTGGTCGGCCTCTATGTGTATCTGACCGTCACCCAGCGGCGCCGTCGCGAGCAGATCGCCTACGCCTACGACCAGCAACAGCAGCAGTCGATCCTGTCGCTGCTGGACGAAATCACCAACATCGCCAACGGTGATCTCACCGGCGAGCTGACGGTGACTGCCGACTTCACCGGCAACATCGCCGACTCGCTGAACTTTACGGTGCAGACCCTGCGTGGACTGGTCGGCACCATCAACGACACCTCGGTGGAGATCGCCGCCGCCGCTTCCAGCACCACCGAGCGGGTGCAGCAGATGAGCACCTCGTCCGAGGGCCAGGCCCGCGAAATCGTGCGCGCCACGCAGGCCATCAGCTCCGGCAGCCGCTCGCTCGAAGAAGTGGCCACCCGCGCCGAAAAGCTCGCCGAGCAGGCCAAGAGTTCGGTCGATACCGCCCACAGCGGTGCCGCCACGGTGGGCCGCACCATCGCCGGCATGACCACGCTGCGCGAGCAGATCCAGGACACCGCCAAGCGCATCAAGCGATTGGGTGAAAGCTCTCAGGAAATCGGCAACATCATCGAGTTCATCAACGACATCGCCGAGCAGACCAACACCCTGGCGCTGAACGCCTCGATCCAGGCAGCGATGGCCGGCGAGTCCGGGCGCGGGTTCGCGGTGGTGGCCGACGAGGTGCAGCGCCTCGCCGAACGCGCGGCGGCCGCCACCAAGCAGATCGAGAGCCTGGTCAAGACCATTCAGACCGATACTCAGGAGGCGATCACCTCGATGGAACGCTCCACCACCAACGTGGTGGGCGGCGCCAAGAGTGCGGAAGAAGCCGGTCTGGCGCTGACCCGCATCGAAGCCAGCTCGCAGGAACTCGCCAAGGTGATTCAGGACATCGCCGGCGCCTCGCGCGCCCAGTCCGCCGAAACCACCAAGCTGGCCATGACCATGCAGGGCATTCGCGAGGTGTCGGTGCAGACCTCGGTCTCGGCCCATCAGACCGCGGAGGCGGTGGGCGAACTCAGCGCGCTGTCGGCCAAGCTGCGCGAGTCGGTGGCCGGCTTCAAGCTGCCGATGGACGAATCCAGCCTCTACGCCTCCTAGGGTGGGTGGCGACAGCAGCGCCGTGTCGGCGCAGGCGCCGGCCGGTGTGCTGCCCACGGGCTCGACAGCGCGCACAAGACCCTGAATCCACTGCCGATTTACCCAGCGGCAGCGCCCACTAGTCAAATGCCTGGCAAACCCCGTTCAGGATCATCCGGCCTGTTCGCCGCCCTGCGGCTTGCTGGCACCGGCCACGCGGCACTATCCTGCGCGCCTTCTGCGGAGCCTGGCTCCCACTTTTTCCTCTCAAGCAAAGGTTTGCAATGTCCTTTCAGGCTGATCTCGAAAAACTCCTCGGACTCAAAACCGTTTCCTACAAATACAACCTGTCGAAAGTCGAGTTGTTTCACGAAGCCATTGCCCACGACAAGGGTCGCGTCACCCAGGGCGGGCCGGATGACGCCCAGAAAGCCTTCCCCACCGTGCTAGGTGACCAGGGCCCGCTGGTGTTCTACACCGACCCGGACTGCACCGGCCGCCGCACCAAGGACACTTTCGCGGTGGCCTGGCCGGAAGTCGAGAACGAGATCTGGTTCAAGGCCGACCTGAGCAAGTACGACCCGGTGAAATACGAGGGTCTGCTCAAGCGGGTGGTCGCACATCTCAATGACAAGAACGCCACGCTCTACGTGAAAGACGTGTTCATGGGCAGTGATCCTGACTTCGCGGTGCCCTATCGCTTCGTTGGCGAGTACGCCACTCACGCTGCCTTCGTCGACAACATGTTCCCGAAGGATCTGGTCGGCGTGCAGGATGTCGAGGCCCGCCGCTGGACCATGCTCAACGTGCCGAGCTACGTCTGCGAGCCGGAGCGCGATGGCTCGCGCAGTGAAGTCGCGGTGATCATCGACGTGCGCAACAAGCTCTGCATCGTCGCCGGCCGCGCCGACTACTGCGGCGTGAACAAGAAGACCATCTTCACGGTGGGCAACTATCTGTTGCCCAAGCAGGGTCGTCTCTCCATGCACTGCTCGGCCAACGTCGGCGAAAAGGGCGATGGCGCCATCCTGTTCGGCCTCTCCGGCACCGGCAAGACCACCCTCTCGGCGGATGCCAGCCGCAAGCTGATCGGCGACGACGAGACCATCTGGAGCGACAACGGCCTGTGCAATTTGGAAGGCGGCTGCTACGCCAAGCTGATCAACCTTGACAAGGCCGCCGAGCCAGTGATTGCCGAGGCCATGAGCAAGGCCGGCTGCATCATCGAGAACGTGCCGCCGCTGCCCGGCAAGACCATGCCCCAGTGCCACCCGGACGAGCTGGACCTGTTCGACGGCTCCATCGCCGAAAATACTCGCCTGAGCTATCCGCTCAGCGTGGTCCCCAACACCATGCCCAACGGCCAGGGCCCGCATCCGCAGACCATCGTACTGCTCACTGCCGATGCCTTCGGCGTGCTGCCGCCGATCAGCATTCTGGAACCGAAGGACGTGATGTATCACTTCGTCTCCGGCTTCACCGCACGCGTCGCCGGCACCGAAGTGGGCGTCACCGAGCCGCAGCCGACCTTCTCGGCCTGTTTCGGCGGCCCCTTCATGGCCCACAAGCCCAATGTCTATGCCGAGCTGCTGGCCAAGAAGATGCAGCAGAACAAGGCGCGCTGCATCCTGCTCAACACCGGCTGGAGTGGTGGCGCCTACGGCACCGGCAAGCGCATGTCGCTGAAGATCACCCGTGCGCTGCTGAAGGCCGCACTCGACGGCGAGCTGGACGGCGTTGAAACCGAGACCCAGCCCATCCTCAACCTGAAGATGCCCAAGTCCTGCCCGGGTGTGGATGCCGCCATCCTCAACCCGCGCAACACCTGGACCGACAAGGCCGCTTACGACGCCTCGGCGACCAAGGTGCGCGACATGTTCCGCGACAACTTCAGCAAGAAGGGCTTCAAGTCGTTCGGCATCGAAGAACGCATCTAGGTCTCATCGCAGCACCCAAACGGCTGCCTCGCGCAGCCGTTTCCTTTTGAGGACAAGCCATGAACGTCAATCGCATCTTCTGCATCGGCAAGAACTACGCCGATCACGTCGCCGAGCTGGCGCATCTGGGCCACCAGCCAGATGGAGAGTGTGTTGTCTTTATGAAACCCGCCAGCTGCATCGTGCCGGTGGGCGAGCCCATCGTGCTGCCCAGGAACGCCGGCAGCATCCACCACGAGGCAGAACTGGTGGTGCTGCTCACCGGCGGTGGCCGCGACATCGCCGAGCAGGAGGCGCTGGACTGCGTCGCCGGCATCACGCTGGGCCTCGACCTCACCCTGCGCGACTTGCAGACCCAGCTCAAGAACAAGGGCAAGCCCTGGGAGCTGGCCAAGGCCTTCGATGGTGCCGCGCCGCTGGGCGAGTTCCAGCCGTTTCTTGACCAGGACCTGCAGGCGCTGAGTTTCACCTGTCACGTCAACGGGGTACTGCGGCAAACCGGCAACACTGCACACATGCTCTACAGCGTGGCGCGGCAGGTCAGCATCCTCAGCCAGACCTGGGCCTTGCTGCCCGGTGATGCGATTTACACCGGCACGCCGGCCGGCGTCGGGCCGCTGCTCGCTGGCGACGAGATCGTGCTCGAAGGTCCCGGCCTCGGCCAGTATCAATGGAGTTGCGTCTGAGCATCGCCACGCCCACCGCCGCACTGCAAGCGTTTCTTGCCGCTGATCCGACCGAGAAATGCGCGCTGGTGGCGGCTCTCACCCAGATCACGCCAGTCGCCGCCATGCCGCTGCTGCCTGGCCGGCCGGAGCGGCCGGCGCTGGTACGGCCGCGTGATGTGCCCAGCCGCGGCCTCGGCAGTGTCGAAGGGCGCGCCGCGCTCTGCCACGCGGTGGCGCACATCGAGTTCAATGCCATCAATCTGGCGCTCGATGCCGCCTTGCGATTCGGCGCCATGCCGGACGCCTATTACGCCGACTGGCTGAGCGTCGCCCAGGACGAGGCGCGGCACTTCCTGATGATGCGGCAGCGCCTGCAACAGCTAGGCCACGACTACGGCGACTTCACTGCCCACAACGGACTGTGGGAGTCGGCGGAGAAAACTGCCGACGACGTGCTGGTGCGCATGGCCTGCGTGCCGCGGGTGCTGGAGGCGCGTGGTCTGGACGTGACCCCCAATCTGATCCGCCGGCTGCGCGAAGTGCGCGATTTCGACAGCGTCGCCGTGCTGGAAGTGATCCTCGCCGAGGAAGTGCGCCATGTCGAAATCGGCAGCCGCTGGTTCCGCTACTGCTGCACGCAACGCAGCCTCGACCCGGCTCCCACCTTCCGTCGGCTGCTGGCCGAGCAGAACATCATCCTGCGCCCGCCGTTCAATCTGGCGGCGCGCCAGGCCGCCGGTTTTTTGCCGGAAGAGTTCGCACCGTAGCTAGGACGGCGCCAGGGCTCCCCGGCAAGCGGCTTTTCGGCTTGACGGTACCTGCGCGCGTTGTTCAGAATTGTGGCGCGGGGGCGTATTGCGCCTTTCGCATCCACCAATAAATCAAAAGGGAATCACCATGCCTCTTCGCATCGCAGCATCGCTGTGTGCCCTCGGCTTGCTCGCCGGTCTTGCCGCCACGGCCCATGCTGATCCGTTCGTCTCCGGCAGCCTGGCGCGCACCAGCACCAAATTCAAGAACGTCAAGGATGGCACCGGCTATTCCCTGGCTGGTGGCTACTCTTTCGATTCACTGGCCTTTCCCATTTTCGTCGAAGCCAGCTACTACGACAGCGGCACCATGAAAGTGAAGGACATGGACGTCAAACTCACCTACGACGGGATCCAGGCCTTTGGCGGGGTGGCCTTTAAGCTGGGTGGAAGCGGCTCGCTGGTCTGGTTCAAGGGCGGCTACTACTCGTTCGATCAAAAAGCCTCGGGCAGCGTCGTCAGTGACAGCGAGAAGGGCAGCGGTGCCACCCTGGGTCTGGGCGCTGACTGGATGTTCGCCCGGTCCGTCGGCGCGCGCTTCGAGATCGAGACGCCGTTCAAAGTGAACTCCTTCAATAGCAACGGCAGCGGCAAGACCCAGCTGAGCATCATCAAGATCGGCCTGGTGTGGAGACCCCGCTTTAGTGGCAACGCGCCGGTCGCAGACCGCAGCAACGACACTGCGCCCGCAGCGGCTGCACCCTACAGCGCGCCAGCACCGCAGGTGTTCGCGCCGACGGCCAACGGCTCCAGCAGCCTCGTCCGCGCCGGCACCGCCATTCGTGCTCAGCCCAAGCTGGGCTCGCCGCAGCAGCTCGCCGCAGCAGATACCATGGTGACAACCGATGGCAGCATCACCAACGAAGGCGGTGCCTGGTGGTTGGTGAAAGGCGTCGGTGTCGATGGCTGGGTGCTGGCCAGCGACCTGCGATCCCCCTGAGACCCGGCAGCGCCGGAGCCAGGCAGGTGACCTGCCTGGCAATCCGCCCGACGCCGGGCGCTCGACGTCGAAACGGATGGGCGCTGACTGAGGCGGACAAAATGCCGGGAACCCGGTAGCCTGCGCGCCCCGATAACCGGCACTCCCCATGAGCACTGTTTCGCCCCTGATGCTGGCCATCCAGAATCGCGATGTAGCCGCCGCCAGGATGGCGCTGGAACGCGACGCCAGCCAAGCCACCACGGCGCTGCCGGGCGGCATCAGCCCGCTGCTGTTCGCGCTCTACAACGGCGCGCCCGAGATTGCCGCGCTGCTGAGGGGGTTCCGGGAACCGGATGTGTTCGAGGCTGCCGCCCTCAACGAACCCTCGGTGATTGCCCGGCAGGTGCTCGCCAACCCGGCGCTGCTCAGCTCGCTGAGCGCCGACGGCTGGACACCGCTGCATCTCGCGGCCTTTTTCGGCGGCCGCGACGCTGCGCTGGTGCTGATCGGCCTGGGCGCACCGCTGGCCTTGGCGAGCGGCAATCCGATGCAGAACACGCCGCTGCATGCAGCCATTGCCGGAGCCGGCGGCGAGTCGCTGGCGCCGCTGCTGCTGGCGCTGGGATCCGACCCGCTGTACGTCGGCGGCAGTGGCGTCGGCGCCCTGCATCTCGCCGCCTCGCGCGGTTTCGAGGGCCTGTGCCGCCTGCTGCTGGCGCGTGGTGCCGATCGCCTAGCGAAGACCGAGGACGGCAAGACTGCCGCCGAGATCGCCCGCGAGCGCGGCCATCTGGCTACCGCTGCGGCGCTGGAACTGATTCCGGGCTAGCTGCCGTCAGCACAAAGCGGAACACGCTGCCACCTTCTGCAGGCGTTTCCACCCAGATGCGTCCATCGTGGCGCTCGACGATCTTCTTGCAGATTGCCAGCCCTATGCCGGTGCCGGGATATTCCTCCTCGGTGTGCAGGCGCTGGAAAATCTCGAAGATGCGCTCGCGATGCTCGGCCGCAATGCCGATGCCGTTGTCGCGCACGCTGACGATCACCTGCCCGCCCTGCTGGCTGGCCTCCACCCATACTCGGGGCACGGCGTGGTGCCCGACGTACTTGATGGCGTTGTCGATGAGGTTGCGCAGTAGCTGCACCAGCAGGGTGGCTCCTCCCTGTACGACCGGCAGCTCACCGTGGTGTATTTCGGCGCCGGTCGCCAGCAGCACCGGCCGCAGCTCGGCCAGCGCCCGCGACAGCAGCCCGTCGAGCGCCAGTGGTCTGGCCTTCAACTCGCCGCGTCCGGCACGGGAGAAATCCAGCAGGTCGTGGATCACGTCGCGCAGCCGGCCGGCACCGTCCTCGATGAATTGCAGATATTCCCGGCAATCGGCGTCGAGGGCACCACCCAGCTGGGCTTGCAGCCGCCGGTTCAACAGCTGTGAAAAACCGACGATGCCGCGCAGCGGGGCCTGCAGGTCGTGCGAAGCGATGTAGGCAAACTGCTCCAGTTCGGCATTGCTGCGCGCCAGTGCGGTGCCGTACTGACGCAGGCTGGTCTCGATCCGACGGCGTTCGGCCACCTGGGTTTCCAGATCGCGGTTGCGGTGGTACAGCTCCAGGCTTTTCTGCTCCAGCAGCTGCTCGGCCTCCTTGCGCGCTGCCCGTTCCCGCGCGAGTTCGCGTTGCAGCAGTTCGCGTTCGTCCACCACCAAACTCAGCGAGGGACCAGGGTGAAGCGCGCAGCGGTTCCGGCACCGCCGGAAATATCCTCCACCGACAGCGTCAGCGGATCGTTGAAGTGCCTTATGGTGGCGCGCACGAGGCCTTCGGCGAAGGCAGCCATCGGGCGTGGCGAGCGGTATTCCATCACCAGCTGCCCTGGCGGGCAGACCGGGTAGCTGAACTCCGGCAGCTCGGCATCGGGATAGAGCTTGCGCACCTCGACATGGATGTACCCCTCGATGCCCGACAGAAACCCGATCGCTCCCCTGGCCTCGGCAAAGAAATGACCGTAGTGGCGGGTGAAAACACCAAACACGTGCTCGCCAAAAGCAATCAGCAGCGCATTTAGCGGCAGGTCGGTGGCGACGCTGAGTTCCCTTGCCATCAGTACCATCTCGCCGTGGTCGTAATTCCCGACTGCGGTATAGGCACCGCCGTGGGCGCCACCTGCCGCGGTGATGATCCGATCTTTCACGGCCAGGCCGAAACGGTCGCCGACCATGTCGAGAAATTCCGTGAAGATCATGCCCTTCATGCGATCCGCCACGCCGCCTGCAATGCCGGTCATGGTACACGCCGTGATGGGCCCAGCGGCAGGGTTGAACCTACCCAACCCTGCCGCCTGGCGTCTGCCTGTGATGCAGTTGAGGCTAGCGGCGGGCGCGGAAGAAATCACGCAGCAGCTGGCCGCACTCCGCCGCCAGCACGCCGCCGGTCCACTCGACTCGGTGGTTGAGACGGGGATTGGCGATCACGTCGTAGAGCGAATGCACCGCACCGGCTCTGGGATCGGCGGCGGCAAATACCAGACGCTGCACGCGGGCATGGGTGATGGCGCCAGCACACATCACGCAGGGTTCGAGCGTGACGTAGAGCGTGCTGCCGGTGAGCCGGTAGTTGCCCAGGGTCCTGGCCGCTTCGCGTAAGGCGATGATCTCGGCATGACCGCTGGGATCATGGTCGCCGATGGGCCGGTTATAGCCTTCGGCGAGCAGCGCGCCATCCTTGACCAGCACCGCACCCACCGGTACCTCACCCTGTGCTGCGGCACGCCCGGCCAGGGCCAACGCATGGCGCATCCAGCGGAGGTCCTCGTCTACAGGGCTGACTTGAATGTCCATGCGCCGATCAGGATGAAGGCGATACCGGCGATTTTCTGCAGCATCTTCGGTTCGACGAATTTGGTGATGGTACTGCCCGCCATCACGCCGATGCCCGCAGCCAGCACCAGCGCCGATGCCGAGGCCGCAAACACGATCCATCTTGCGGCGGGTTTATCTGCCGCATAAAGCAGGGTGGCGAGCTGGGTCTTGTCGCCCAGCTCGGCGAGAAAGACCGTGCCGAAGACAGTGAGGAAGAGTTTGTAGTCCATAAGCTCGCATTCAATCCCAAAAGAGGCTGCAGTCTGGCGAAGAGTTCACCCGTAAACAGCCGGCTCGGCTTGCGCGCTGCTACGCGGCGCAGTGCCTCGCCGCCTTACTCCCACTCAATGGTTGCCGGCGGCTTGCCGGAGATGTCGTAGACCACACGACTGACGCCCGGCACTTCGTTGACGATTCGACGGCTACAGACATCGAGTAATTCGTAAGGCAGATGCGCCCAGTGGGCGGTCATGAAGTCGATGGTCTGCACCGCGCGCAGCGCAATCACCGGCTCGTAGCGGCGACCATCGCCAGTGACGCCCACACTCTTCACGGGCAGGAACACGGCGAAGGCTTGCGCGGTTTTTTCATACCAGCCGGCACGGCGCAGCTCCTCGATGAAGATCGCATCGGCGCGGCGCAGGGTATCGGCGCTGGCCTTGTCCACCGCGCCGAGAATGCGTACGCCGAGACCCGGCCCGGGGAAGGGATGACGCATCACCATCTCGCGCGGCAGACCGAGCTCCAGGCCGATCGCGCGCACCTCGTCCTTGAACAATTCGCGCAGCGGCTCCACCAGTGACATACGCATGTGTGCCGGCAGACCCCCGACGTTGTGATGACTCTTGATGACATGCGCCTTGCCGGTCTTTGCCCCGGCCGACTCGATCACGTCCGGGTAGATCGTGCCCTGGGCGAGAAACTCCACTTCAGTGAGTTTGGTGGCTTCCTGCTCGAACACCTCGATGAACACGCGGCCGATGATCTTGCGCTTCTGCTCGGGGTCGCTCACACCAGCAAGCGGTTCGAGAAAGCGTCGCTCGGCATCGGCACGAATCACCTTCACGCCGAGATTCCTGGCGAACAGCTGCATCACCGCATCGCCTTCATTCAGGCGCAGCAGGCCATTGTCGACGAACACGCAGGTGAGCTGTGGCCCGATCGCCTTGTGCAGGAGGGCTGCGACCACGCTCGAATCGACCCCACCGCTCAAGCCCAGCAACACCTTCTTGTTGCCCACCTGCGCGCGCACGCGGGCGATGGCGTCTTCCACAATGTTCGATGGCGTCCAGGCATTGCCGCAGCCGCAGATGTCGTGCACGAAGCGGCTGTAGATCTCCTTGCCCTTGCTGGTGTGGGTGACTTCAGGATGGAACTGCACGGCGTAGAGGCCGCGTGACTCGTCGGCCATGCCGGCGATTTCAAGATCGTGGGTGGAACCGATGCGGCTGAAGCCGGGCGGCAGCGCCTTGACGTAGTCGCCATGGCTCATCCACACATCGAGCAGGCCGTGGCCTTCGGCGTTGCGGCGATCCTCGATGCCCTCGAACAACCTGGAGTGGCCGCGGGCGCGTAGCTCGGCGTAGCCAAACTCTTTCACCGAGCCAGGGCAAATCTCGCCGCCCAGCTGGATTGCCATGGTCTGCATGCCGTAGCAGATGCCGAACACCGGTACGCCGAGATCGAACACGCAAGCCGGTGCGCGCGGCGAGCCGGCATCGAGCGTGGACTCAGGCCCGCCGGAGAGAATCACGCCCCTGGCGCCGAATGCCCGGATCGCACCCTCGTCCATGTCGAAGGGATGCAGCTCGCAATACACCCCCAGCTCGCGCACCCGGCGGGCGATGAGCTGGCTCACCTGGCTGCCGAAATCGAGGATGAGGATCTTGTCTTGATGAATGTTCATTGAGGCGTGTCGTCTTAACGAAAAAGCCCCGGCGGGCCGGGGCATGGGAAGGCTTAATCCACCCGGTAGTTGGGCGACTCTTTGGTGATCGCCACATCGTGCACATGGCTCTCGCGCATGCCCGCCGAAGTGATTTTCACGAAGCGCGTCTTGGTGCGCACTTCCTCGATACTCTTGCAGCCGGTATAGCCCATCGAGGCGCGCAGGCCGCCGACCATCTGATGCACGATGGCAGCCATCGGACCCTTGAACGGCACGCGGCCCTCGATGCCTTCCGGCACCAGTTTTTCCACTTCCCGGGTGGTGTCCTGGAAGTAACGGTCCTTGCTGCCTTCGGCCATAGCACCCAGGCTGCCCATGCCACGGTAGTTCTTGTAGCTGCGGCCCTGGAACAGCTCGACATCTCCCGGCGCCTCCTCGGTGCCGGCCAGCATCGAACCCACCATCACCGCCGAAGCTCCGGCCGCAATCGCCTTGGCGAAATCACCCGAATAACGCACACCACCGTCGGAGATGATCGGGATGCGGTCATTGAGCGCGGCGGCGACGTTCATCACCGCCGAGATCTGCGGCACGCCCACTCCGGAGACCACACGGGTGGTGCAAATCGAGCCGGGGCCGATGCCGACCTTGACCGCATCCGCACCGGCATCCGCGAGTGCCAGTGCGGCCTCGGCGGTAGCAATGTTGCCGCCGATGACCTGCAGCTTGTCGCCATATTGTTTCTTGATGCTTGCCACGCGATCGAGCACGCCCTTGCTGTGGCCATGTGCGGTGTCGACGACGATGACATCGACGCCGGCTTCTACCAGGGCTGCGACACGCTCATCGGTATCCGCACCGGTGCTCACCGCCGCACCGACACGCAGACGGCCGCGCGCATCCTTGCAGGCAAAGGGATGATCGGTGGACTTCTGCATGTCCTTCACCGTGATCAATCCGCGTAGCTGGAAGGCCTCGTCGATCACCAGCACTTTCTCGATACGGTGCTTGTGCAGCTTGCCGATGACTTCGTCCTTGGAGGCACCTTCGCGCACGGTGACCAGGCGATCGTGCGGTGTCATCACGCTGGACACCGGCGCATCGAAGCGGGTCTCGAAGCGCAGGTCGCGGCCGGTGACGATGCCGACCAGCTTGTTGCCATCCACCACCGGCACCCCGGAGATGCGCTTGGCACGGGTGAGCGCCAGCACCTCGCCGATGGTCATGTTCGGCGAGACGGTGATCGGTTCCAGGATGATGCCGCTCTCGTGCTTCTTGACGGCCATCACTTCGGCGGCCTGACGCTCCGGCGTCATGTTCTTGTGGAC
This sequence comes from Stagnimonas sp., assembly GCA_046598075.1. Lineage (GTDB taxonomy): Bacteria > Pseudomonadota > Gammaproteobacteria > Nevskiales > Nevskiaceae > Stagnimonas. The sequence continues at coordinate 39,098 of JBKJJE010000102.1, read as the reverse complement.
TATCCCCAAGCCCCCTTCCTGCGCCAGCGCAATGGCGAGTTTCGCCTCGGTGACGGTGTCCATCGCCGCACTCAGCAGCGGGATGTTCAGGCGGATGGATTTCGTCAGTTGCGTGCCGGTGTCGACCTGGCGCGGCAGCACGTCGGAATAGGCCGGGAGTAGCAAAACGTCGTCAAAGGTCAGGGATTCCTGGACGATACGGCTCATAAGCTTAGGCTCCAAAAACGTATTATACGGGGATGCTTTCTTCCGACCTAGCGCGACCTGCTCCGCCCACCTATCAAGTGTCGGAGCTGGCAGAGATCGTGCGCGGCCTGCTCGACGATGCCCTGCCCAGTGTTTGGGTCGAAGGCGAGATTTCCAATCTCTCGCGGCCGGCATCCGGCCACTGGTATTTCACCCTCAAGGATGCGACTGCGCAGCTGCGCTGCGCGATGTTCAAGAACCGCAATTTTTACGTGCGGCCACCACCTGCCAATGGCGATCAGGTGCGGGTGCGGGCAAAAGTGGATTTCTATACCGGCCGGGGCGACTTGCAGCTGATCTGCGAGGCCCTGGAACCGGCCGGGGTCGGCGAGCTGCTGGCCGCCTTCGAGCGATTGAAGAAGAAACTTGCGGCCGAAGGGCTGTTCGACGAGCACCTCAAGCGGCCGCTGCCCGCGATGCCGCGCCACATCGGCGTCATCACGTCGGCAACGGGTGCTGCGCTGCAGGACATCCGCGCCACCCTCGCCCGCCGCTGGCCACTGGCCACGCTCTGGCTTGCCGCGGTTCCGGTGCAGGGCAGCGAAGCAGTACCCGCCATTGTCAAGGCTCTGCAGGCGCTGCCAACCCTGGCCCCAGTGGAGGTGCTGATTCTTGCCCGCGGCGGCGGCTCGCTCGAAGATCTCTGGGCATTCAACAACGAAGCCCTGGTCCGCGCCGTGCGCGCCTGCGCGGTGCCGGTGGTCACCGGCATCGGCCATGAAATCGATTTCAGCCTTGCCGATTTCGCCGCCGACCTGCGCGCACCGACTCCCACCGGCGCTGCCGAGCGTGTCAGCCCCGAAGTCGCCGAATGGCGGCAATCGCTGCGCGACACCGCCGCCAGCCTCGGCAGCGAGATGGCGGACCAGCTGCGCACCCGTCGCCAGCAGGTATCGCAGCATCTCGCCCGGTTGCGGGCGGCGCATCCGGGCCGCCGACTTCAGCAGCGTGCCCAGCAGCACGACGAACTCGCCGAGCGGCTGCTGCACGCCAGTCCGTCGCGACGCATTGTTCAACATCGGCTGCGGCTGGGCCTGCTCACGCAAAGGCTGCTGCAGGCCGAACAACGGCGCCGGGAACGTCTAGAGGCCGTTCTCTCCCGCCAAGCCTCGCAGCTTGGCGCCTACAGCCCCAGCGCAGTGCTGGAGCGGGGCTACGCCATCGTCTCGACCCGCGATGGCCGTGTCATCAGCGGCGAGGCTGCGGGTGTGACCGCAGGTGACCAAATCGTGGTCAGGCTGGCACAGGCGCGACTGACTGCCGTGGTGAATGGCCTGAACTGATCGCGTCAATCGTCGGCGTCACGATGCCATCGGGTGGCATCCATCAGGGCCGCTCACCGGCAGGGAGCTCCCGGATGGCCACGACGGTACGCCGCGAGTCTCTCGTCGGCCTGAAGCTGCTCCTGCGGCGTTAGCACCTGGTAGCCGCGTCCGTAACCCCAGCCATAGCCCCAGCGGAAGCTGGTCGGGAGCAGGGGCATTCCACCCAGACGCACCGCTCGGCTCATCTGTTCGGCGAGCAGGGGTCGGCCGGTCGCCGCCAAAACGCAAGCCCCCAGCGCCGCATCGGCATGCCGGCGCTGGGCTGCACTGCCACCCCGCCAGTAGCTCATGTCGTGGCTGACACAGCAGTCGTGCCAGCGATCCGGGCTTTCGCCATCCCCATCCGGGAAGAGGCTACAGCCATCGGTGGTGAACGCACGCAGGGTGTGGATCGATGCGCAGCTGCTGGCCGTCAACGCCGCAGCCAGTAGGGTGCAGATAAAGCCCGCTCTGGCCGCGGGCCTGTCGCCATCGGCCGCGGGGACGACGGCGCGCCGCCTCCGCAGCTCCATGGCGACCAGAGCAGCGGCGAACCTCTCGAGCGTGATGATGGGGGCTGCTCCGGCACCGGTCTCCTGCAGGAACTTACCCCGTCGTTGCCCCTACCACTGTGCGCTATCGAACTGAACCGAACGGACGGTTGGCGTAAAGCTGATCGCAGCCGGGGTGGCGATGTAAGCGTCGGACCGATCCTGACCCGGTCGCATCACCGCAGCAGCAGTCTCCACATAGAGAACCCGCCATGGAATTGATGCAGCTTGCAGACGACGCTCGACGGATCCCCATCCTTGCCCTGCTGGGCCTGGCGTTGATGATGCCGGGTGCAGGGTTTGCCGCTGCGGACCCCAAACTCGATACCAAGGCACAGCAGGTGGCACCAACGGCCTTTGCCGACGACAAACCAAGGTCGGTACTCAACTGGGGTACGGCTGACGGCAAGAGCTATTTGGTCCCGGCAGCCGATATTTTCCTGTTTGACCTGACATTGAACGTGTTCAACCGAAACTTCTCGGGCACCTCCGACTACGATTCCGACTTCTCCTCGATCAGGACGAATCTGGGCCGCAAGTGGGTTCACGACAGCGATCCGTTTGGGATCAACCAGTTCGGGCATCCCTATCAGGGGTCGATGTATCACGGCTTCGCCCGGTCCGCCGGACTCAGCTACTGGCAGGCGTCGGCGTACACCATTCTGGGCAGTGCGGCCTGGGAGGTGGCGGGCGAGACCACAGCCCCGTCGATCAATGACCAGTTCACCACCGGCTTTGGTGGCAGCTTTCTGGGCGAACCGCTGTTCCGCATGGCCAGCCTGCTGCTCGAGAGCGGCAAGGACAGCAGCCCCGGTTTCTGGCGTGAGGTCGGAGCCGCCGCAATCTCGCCGTCGACGGGCTTCAACCGGCTGGCTTTCGGTGATCGCTTTGACGGCGTATTCCGCAGCCATGACCCCGCCGTCTACACGCGTGTCGCACTCGGCGTGAACATCAACTCCAACGTCAGTTCGACCGTCAACCGCAATCAGAATGCGAACGAGCCGGCGATACCGCAAAGCTACAAAACCGGTGAGGCGATTGCGGATCTGACGCTCGCCTACGGCCTGCCGGGGAAGCCGGGCTACCAGTACCGGCAGCCGTTCGACTACTTCCACTTCCAGTTCACGGCAGCGACCGGCAACGTCTTCGAAAATGTTATCAGCCGGGGCCTGCTCTACGGCAGCGACTACTCGCTGGGCGACGACACCCGCGGCATCTGGGGCCTATACGGCACCTACGATTACATCGCGCCGCAGATTTTCCGCATCTCCACCACCGGTGCCGCACTGGGCAGCACCGCGCAATGGTGGCTTTCGCCGACGGTGGCGCTGCAGGGCTCGGCACTGGTCGGCGCCGGCTACGGCTCGGCAGGCACCATCCGTGGCGAGGGCCTTCGCGACTATCACAACGGCGTCACCCCGCAGGGCCTGCTCGCCATGCGGCTGATTTTCTCCGACCGCGTCTCGCTGGACATGACCGTGCGCGACTACTTCGTGACCGATCTGGCCTCCGATGAAAAAGGCGGCGAGGAGAATATTTTTCGCGGTGACGCCGCACTCACCGTGCGGGTCTACAACCTGCACAGCATCACCTTCAAATACGTGACTTCCAAACGCGATGCCCACTATGCCGGCCTGCCCGACACCCACCAGCAGGTGGGCGCCATCAGCATCGGCTACGCCTATCTGGGGCAGACCCGCTCGGGCGCGGTGGACTGGCGACCCAAAAGCGCGGGCGGGCCGTGAAGCCTGGCCGCGCAGCCAACCGGCTGAAGCCACCTCATTCCAAAGGAGTTTTGCACATGCGTAAATCCGTCTTTTCCGCCGCCCTCGTCGCCGCCTGCTGCCTGCATGCGGTCCCTGCTGCGGCCATCGGCAACAACGGCCCGGATATCCTGATCACGGACATCATCACCGGTGTCATTCCGCTCGGCGCGCTGGCAGTGACCTATTTCAGCGACGACGAACTCGGCCAGAAACAGTGGTATCGCAACACCGGCCTGAACTTGCTGCTGACTTCGGTGGCCAGACTGGGATTCAACGAAACCAAGCTCGGCGAGCGTCCCAACGGCGGCGAATATGGTTTCCCGTCCGGGCACGAGTCCTTCGTGATGTCCGGCGCAGCCTTTCTGGGCGAACGCTACGGCTGGAAATGGGGACTGCCGGCTTATGCCGGAGCCATATATGTCGGCTATGTCCGGGTGCACCGCGACAAACATCACTTTCGCGATGTGCTTGCCAGTGGTGCGCTTTCCTACGGCGTGGCCCTGCTGACGGTGACCCCGGAACAAGCCACCCACCTGGCACCCGTGGTTGGGCCGGACTTTCTCGGCCTGCGCTGGGAACGTTCGTTCTAGAAGGAAAACAGCAGCCCAGTCAGGAAAAGCTGGCTGTCACTGCCGCGCGCCGTCCATTGCGAGAACAACAGCTGAAAATGCTCTGCGCGCCAGCGACCGGAGGGCTTTCAGAAGCGTTCGTCACCTCGCCAGGCGGTGGGGCCGCCGGCAATGGTGCGCGGGCATCGCCGCATGGAACGCCTGGCGCCGGATTGATTACGACGACCGGCCGCCGATCACGACCCGCAATGAATAGCTATATTGATCCCGATGGCCTTGCGCTGTAGGGTCGCCGAAATCAGGCGCAATGTGGCTGCAACCAGGGCGCAAGCCATTCCAGGATTGCCGGGTTGCGAGTCAAAACGATGCCGCCCTCCATGACCCTGCGTCCCTCACCGATCTGCCGATGACCGAAACCATCCCCGCTACCGACCTCGTCACCCGCTTCGAGTCTTCGATGCAAGAGCTCGAAGCCATCGTGCAGAAACTCGAACGCGGTGAACTCAAGCTGGAGGAATCGCTGCTGCTGTTCGAGCGCGGCATGGCGCTGACCCAGGACTGCCGCAGCGCACTCGACACTGCCGAACTGAAGGTGAAGACGCTGATCGACGGCCAGTTCAAAGATCTCAGCAGCGACGAATGAATCGCTGCGATTTCACCGCCTGGGAAGCCGCCCGTCGCGCGCGCCTGCAACTGGCACTCGACGCCGCCCTGCCCCCTGCCGACACCTACCCGGCCCACCTGCACCAGGCAATGCGCTACGGCTGCGAGGGCGGCAAGCGCCTGCGGGGCCTGTTGGTTTACGCCGCTGGCGAGACGCTGGGCGTCGCACCGGAGTTGCTGGACGCACCCGCGGTGGCGGTCGAACTGATCCATGCTTTCTCGCTGGTGCACGACGATCTGCCGGCGATGGACGACGACGATCTGCGCCGGGGCCGGCCCACGGTCCACAAGGCCTACGACGAGGGCACCGCGATTCTGGTGGGCGATGCCCTGCAGTCGCTGGCTTTCGAGGTGCTGGCGGCGACCAGGCTGCCTGCTGTCGCGGCACTGGCAATGCTGCGCCTGCTTGCTGCCGCCAGCGGCTCGCAGGGCATGACCGGCGGCCAGCAGGCGGACCTGGATGCGGAGGGGACGACGCTGGCGCTGGCCGATCTGGAACGCCTGCACGCCCACAAGACTGGTGCGCTGATACTGGCCTGCCTGCGCATGGCTGCCGCCGCTGCGGGTGTCGATTCCGGGACGCGCGCGCAGTTCGATGCCTTCGGCAGCGCGCTCGGCCTCGCCTACCAGATTCAGGATGATGTGCTGGACGTCACCGCCAGCAGCGAGACGCTAGGCAAGACCGCTGGCAAAGATGCGGCGGCGGCGAAATCCACCTTCGTGCAGTTGCTGGGGCTGACCGCGGCCAGTGACCGCGCGCAGATCCTGCTCGATGCGGCGCTGCGCAGCCTGGCCGGATTCGGGGAGGCGGCAGAACCGTTGCGCGAGCTGACTCGCAAGATCGCCCGCCGCGCCTGCTGAACGCGGACCTCCGGCCGACTCGATGTCGCAGTGCAACATACCCCGCGCTGCACGATAATGGCGCACTACCTTGATCGCCCCGTCATGAGCCACAACGCCAACGACGTCCCCGGTTACACCCTGCTCGGCCGTGTTGACACGCCCGCCGATCTGCGCAGATTGCCTGCTGCCGACCTGCCGCATCTGGCGGTGGAAATGCGCCGGTATCTGATCGAAACCCTGGGCCGGATCGGCGGCCACTTTGCCGCCAATCTCGGCACCGTCGAACTCAGCGTGGCACTGCATCGCTGTTTCGATACCCCGCACGACCGGCTGGTATGGGATGTCGGGCATCAGGCCTATCCGCACAAGATGCTCACCGGCCGCCGCGCGCGGCTGGAATCGATCCGCAAACTCGGCGGACTGATGCCGTTCTGCCATCGCGGCGAGAGCGAGTTCGATACCTTCGGCGTCGGCCATTCCAGCACCAGCATCAGCGCTGCCGCTGGCATGGCGGCCGCAGCAAGGGTAAAGGGCGAGGCCAGGCGCGCGGTCGCCATCATCGGCGACGGCGGCATGACCGGCGGCATGGCCTTCGAGGCACTCAACCATGCCGGCCATCTGGGCCTGGACATGCTGGTCGTCTACAACGACAACGACATGTCTATTTCTGAGAATGTCGGTGCACTGCGCGACCACTCGGCGCGGGTGGCGGCCAAGCTCAGCTTTGCGCTGCCACGGCTGATCGACGACGAATCCTGCGAGAACAACATGCACCTCGCGGATCGCCCCGGGGCTCTGTTCGAGACGCTGGGCTTCCGCTATCACGGCCCGGTCGACGGCCATGATCTGGACGCGCTGATGACGGCGTTCGAGCAACTCAAGACCGCCAAGGGTCCGCAGTTCCTGCACGTCATCACGGTCAAGGGCAAGGGCTTCGAGCCGGCCGAAGGCGAGCCGATCAAGTATCACGGCGTCACCCAGTTCGATCCGGTGACGGGCGCCTTCCCCATCAGGAAACCCGCGACCAAGGCCACTTACACCCAGGTGTTCGGCGACTGGCTGTGTGCCGCCGCCGCGCGCGACCCGAAAATCGTTGGCATCACCCCGGCGATGCGCGAAGGCTCCGGGCTGGTGGAGTTCTCGCAGCAATTCCCGGCGCGCTATTTTGATGTCGGCATCGCCGAGCAGCATGCGGTGACGCTGGCGGCCGGCATGGCCTGCGAGGGCCTGAAGCCGGTGTGCGCGATCTACAGCACCTTCTTGCAGCGCGGCTATGACCAGCTGATCCACGACGTGGCCATCCAGAACCTGCCCGTCACTTTCGCGATTGATCGCGGTGGTCTGGTCGGTGCTGATGGCGCGACCCATCACGGCGCGTTTGATCTCAGCTATCTGCGCTGCATCCCCAACCTGGTGGTGATGGCGCCCTCCGACGAAAACGAGTTGCGGCGGATGCTGGCGACCGGCATCGCCCACATTGGTCCCAGCGCGGTGCGTTACCCGCGCGGCAATGTGCTGGGCGTGGCAGTGGACGAGGTTCCCCGACCGCTCGCCATCGGCAAGGGCCGCATCGTCCGCGAGGCACGTGGCCGCCGTCGCCCACGCGTCGCCCTGCTGGCTTTCGGCTGCATGGTGTCGACGGCGCTGGAAGCTGCCGACATCCTCGATGCGGTGGTCGCCGACCTGCGCTTCGTCAAGCCGCTCGATCTTGAACTGCTGCTCGAACTGGCGCAGGAAAACGACCTGCTGGTGACGCTGGAAGACAACGCCAAGGCCGGCGGTGCCGGCTCCGCCATCTGCGAGGCGCTGGCGGCGCATCAGGTGCAGGTACCGCTGCTGATGCTGGGCTTGCCGGATCAATTCGTCGAACACGGCAGCCGTGAGGAACTGCTGGCGCAGATCGGCCTCGACACCGCGGGCGTGCTGCGCAGCGTGCAGAAGCGGCTGCGGGCGAAAGACCTGGACGAGTCGGCGGCGATGGTCGGGCCGCAGCGGCGCGAGAGCTAGCCGCTGATCGCCTTGTAGAGCGTCATCGCGCCGGCGACGATCAGCATCCCCGCAATCGCGCGCTTGAGCGCTCTGGCGTCCATGCGAAAACCCAGGCGGCTGCCGATCCAGATGCCCGGAATCGCGCCCAGCAACAGCCAGCCGAGCAGCGCGTAGTCCACCGTGCCGAGCTTGGCGTGGCCGAGTCCGGCAAGGCCGGTGATCAGCACCGCGTGGGCCAGATCGGCGCCCACCAGCTGCAGTGGCTGCTGCCTGGGGTACAGCATCATCAGCAGCATCATGCCGATCACGCCGGCACCGACCGAGGAGATGGTCACCACCGCGCCGATCAGCACGCCGGAGAGCACCGTGCCGAGCTTCTGGTGGCGCTCGAAAATGCTCATGCCGCCAGCGTTCTCGCTGCGCTTGACCAGCTTGAGGATCGGTTCCTGCAACAGCGTGAAGGTGGCCGTGGTCATCACCGCGATGGCAAGCGTGAGCTTGATCCAGCGATCCAGGTCGGCGCTGCTGCCGTGACTGCCGATGAACAGCAGCATGGCTAGTGCTGCCGGCACGCTGCCCAGCGAAAGCCAGCCCACGATCGGCCAGGCCATGCTGCCATTGTGATGGTGCAGCGTCACGCCCCAGCTCTTGCTGAGCGAGGCGTAGAGCAGGTCGGTGCCCACGGCCAGCTTCGGGCTGATGCCATAGAACAGGATCAGGATCGGCGTCATCAGCGAGCCGCCACCGACGCCAGTGGCGCCGACGGCGATACCGACGATGAGGCCGGCGAAGGAGTAACCGAGTCCGTAAGTTTGCATGGGGCCGAGACGCTAACAGCAGTGCCCGCCCTGCGGCCAAGAAGCAATCGGTCTAGCCTTATGCCGGATTGCCTGGCGAATCAGGCGATGCTGTCTTCAACAAGACAATCGCCAGACCCGTCCCGGCCAGCTTCGGGGCATCCGCAGCCTCATGTGCCGGACTGCCAGATGACTGGCTTGCGCGCATTGGCCCAGGTTTCGAAATACTTCGCGTAGGTGGCCTCGATCACCGGCCGCTTCACTTTCATGGTTGGCGTGATGAACTGGTTTTCCACCGTCCACTGCTCCGGCACCACCACCAGAAAATCGAGCTGCTCGTGGTCATCGAGCTGGACATTGACCTGATCGCGATGGGCGCCGAGCGAGGCCATCAGCTCGGCCTTTTTCTCGGCGCTTTCGGTGCAGGCCTTGCTGGCATCGGGGTTCAACATCAACAGCGCGAACGGCTGCGGAAACGTGGCACCGACCACGCAGCAGGCCTCGATTGCAGGGTGGGTACTGAGCTTGTTTTCGATCGGCGCGGGTGCCACGTACTTGCCCTTGCTGGACTTGAACTGCTCCTTGAGGCGGCCGACGATCTTCAGCCGGCCGGCTTCGTCGATTGCCCCCAGGTCACCGGTATGCAGCCAGCCGTCGTCGGTCATCGCCTCGCGGGTTTTTTCAGGCTCCTTGAAATAGCCCTGCATGGTGGTCGGCCCGCGGGTCTGCACCTCACCGTCGGCGGCGATGCGGTGCTCGGTACCCTCCCAGGCGTGGCCGACGTAGCCGATGCGTGACTCGCCGACACGGGAACCGTGCGAGCAACCGAAGTTTTCGGTCATGCCATAGCCTTCCAGCAATTCCAGGCCGAGGCTGCGATACCACTGGATGAGCGAGGGCGGCATCGGTGCTGCGCCGCCGCCAGCGATACGGGTGGCATCGAGTCCCAGCTGCCTGAGGATTTTCTTCTTGAGCAGGCCGCCGAGAATCGGAATCCTGAACAGTCGATCCAGTTTTTCTTTCGGCATTTTGGCAAACACGGCCTGCTGGAACTTGGTCCACAGCCGCGGCACCGAGATGAAGTAGGTGGGTCGCGCCCGACGCAGGTCCTCGGCAAAGGTATCCAGCGACTCGACGAAGAAAACCCGGAAGCCGACCCGGATCGAACTGGCCTCGACCAGCCAGCGTTCCGCGACATGTGCCAACGGCAGGTAGGACAGCATGCGGTCATCCGGCGTCAGATTGCCGCGCTTCTGCAGCGGGCGGGCAGACCAGCCGATGTTGCCGAAACTGTGCATCACCCCTTTCGGGATTCCGGTGGTACCGGAGGTGTAGACGATGGTGGCAAGGTCAGCGGAATCGCGCACCACCTCGCCGTCGATCGGCAAGGTTTCCGAGACGATGTGATCCCACTGCAGGTAGTCCGTTTGGGGCGACAACGGGGTAGCGATGCACAGCAGATCTGCCGGTATGCCGAGCCGTATCTGCTGCCAGCCATCCAGCTTGCCGATGAAGCAGGCCCTGGCTTCGCTGTGTTCGAGAATCTGCCGCAGGCTGTCGGCAGTCAGTGTCGGATAGATCGGCACGCTGACATGGCCCGCCATCCAGATCGCGAAGTCGGCCATGATCCAGTGCGCGGAATTCTTTGCCAGAATCGCCACAGTGGAACCGGGCGGCCAGCCCTGCGCCTTTAGGTAGGCGGCCACCCGGCGCGCTTCCCCCACCGCATGACCCCAGCTGTAGTCGCGCACCGTACCGCCGCCCATTGGCTGCGTGAGGTAGGGGAAATGCCTGCGGTTGCGCTCCCAGTGAAAGATGCGCGCAAGCGGCAATTCTTCTGGGGTGCAGGGCTGCTCGGACATACGATTGACTCCTCTTGTTGTGCCCTGATGCTAGCGCATCCGTCTCGCCTCCCGTAACCTGAGGCACACGATAATTATGAGGAGTTGGAAATGGCGATAGCTGCCAAGAGTCCTTTCTATAACCAAGAACATGAGGACTTTCGCACCCAGGTCAGACGCTTTGTGGAAAGAGAGATTGTTCCTCATGTCGATGCCTGGGAAGCCGCCGAGCAACTGCCGCGCGAACTGCACCGGAAAGCCGCAGACGCCGGCCTGCTGCAGATCGGCTTCCCCGAATCCTGCGGCGGCGTGGAAGTGCCCGATCTGTTCTATCTGATCGTGCTCACCGAAGAGCTCGCACGCGCCGGCAGCGGTGGCCTGATCGCCTCGCTGATGAGCCACGGCATTGCCACGCCACCCATCGCACATGTTGGCAGCGCCGCGCAAAAAGCCCGTTTCGCGGCGCCGGTGCTGGCGGGCGAGAAGATCGCCGCCCTCGCCATCACCGAACCCAGCGGCGGCTCCGACGTCGCCAACCTGAAAACCAGGGCCGTGCGCGACGGCGAGCACTACGTGGTCAATGGCAGCAAGACCTTCATCACCAGTGGCATGCGGGCCGACTTTGTGACCTGCGCGGTGCGTACGGGCGACGCGGGCATGGGCGGCATCTCGCTGCTGGTGATCGAGGCCGACACTCCCGGCTTCTCCCGCTCGCCGCTAGAGAAAATGGGCTGGTGGTGCTCGGATACCGCCACGCTTTACTTCCAGGACTGCCGGGTGCCGGTCGCCAACCGCATCGGGGCCGAGAACTCAGGCTTCATGGCGATCATGATGAACTTCAACCAGGAGCGGATCATGCTGGCCGCACAGGCTTGGGCATTCGCTCAGGTCTGCTATGCAGAGAGCCTCGCCTATGCGCGCGAACGGCAGACTTTTGGCAAGCCCTTGATCCGCAATCAGGTGATCCGCCACAAGCTCGCCGACATGAAGATGCGGCTGGATGCGGTGAAGGCCCATCTCGATGTGCTGGCCTGGCAGGTGTCGAACCGGCAGATGCCGGTCGCCGAGGTCTGCCTGCTCAAGAACCACGCCTGCACGGCACTTGAGTGGATTGCCAACGAGGCCATGCAGATCTTCGGCGGTGCGGGCTATCTGCGCGGCAGCAAGGTGGAACGGATCTATCGCGAGACCAAGGTGCTGACCATCGGTGGCGGCTCGCAGGAGATCATGAAAGACCTGGCGTCGAAACAGATGGGCTTCTGACAGCAACGTAGCCGGCCAAAAAAAAGGCACCCGAGGGTGCCTTTTTCAATACTGCGACGGATCACGATCAGTTGGGATTGGTGTCCACGCAGGCGGTGAAAACCTCCACGTCGAAGCTGCCACCCAGACCCAGCAATGCCAGCAGCGCATCAGGCAGATTGGCCGGATTGGTGAGCAGGTCCAGCAGGTTGAAAGCGGGCACAGCGACGTTGATGCGGACACCCGAGAACGGCAGGGTGGCATTGGCCGAATACTGATAGAAGGTGCTGCTGCCACGCACGATGGTCTGCGGCGAGACGTTGTCGAAAGTCTCCTTGGCGGCGCCAGTGGCGTCCACGGTCTGGAGCTGGATCAGATCGCTGGGAATGACCGCCGGATCGTCATACCGCACCAGGAAGCTGACGTTCTGGCCACCCGCCGCAGGAGGCGTCACCACCCTGCCGTCGCGGCGGAAGATCATCGCCAGATCTTCGCCGGTAGTCGACGAGGCCACGGTGAACACGCCAAAGGTATCCGACATCCCGTCAATCACGTCACCCGCTCTCATCACTGAACTCCTGCTGGTGATTGCGGTGCTGCTGTCAGCGGCTGTGGCCGTGGTGCCATTGCTCAACAGCAGCTGGTCGCGGCATTGCTGATCGATGACGGTGATCAGCTTGGACTCGCCGCGATCGGTCACATTGGGGGCAACGCCTGCATTCAAGCCGACCGTGACCGTGGCACCTCCCTGCGCATCACCCCTGACATCGCCGGTCGTGGGGGTCACGGTGATGTTGGTGGACGCCGCCGTCTTGCCCCAGGTGATGCCGATCAGCGTCGGGTCGATATCGCGTTCAACGCCCGGAGCATCGCCAGCGAAGGTGCCCTTGGCCTTGAAGGTGAAGGTCTCGCCGACCGGAATCTGGATGTTGATCGAGCAGGTGTTGCCCACATCCTCGGTCGGTCTGAGCAGGCAGATATTGGTCACCGCTGTCAGGCTGAGATCGCGCACATCGACCGCGATGCGGTCCTCCACCGCCAATGGCTGCGGGGTGGTCTCGGTATTGACGCCGCTGGCAGTCAAGCCGCTGGCGCCGAGTCGGGCGCCCGGCTTGACCGTGACCGTGACCGAGGTGTTGGGAGCCGGCGAGTTGTCGATGTCACCAACATCCACCTGGCCAGCCGAGGGGCTGTCAGGCGTCCAGGTCAGGCTCTTGTTGGCGCCACCCAGGTCTGCCACCGAAATATCGCCGGTCGAGCCGTCGCTGAAGATACCGCGCGCCACAAAGCGCGTACGGCTGCCCTTGAGCAGCGGCACCGGCTCGGCAACCACGGGGTCGGAGGAAACCACGATGTCGTCCAGCACCCGGTTAGTGGCACTGATGTTGACCGACTGGTTGATCTGCGTGCCTTCCTCGTTGGTGACGGTGGCACCGATCGAGAACGTACCGAAGCGGTTGGTTCTGGCAGACACCGTCTTTCCCAGCGCCGGGTTCGGCGTGAAGGTCACCGTGTCAGCCGGAAAAGTCGCCGGCACGCTCCATGAATAGCCGTTGTAGTTGGTTGTGCAGGGGGTAGCGCCGGCGAGGTTGGAGCAGGCCGGGGTGGCGGTCAGCGTGATGCTGCGGCCGGTGGGCACGCTGGTGACGCCGTTGGCGGCGGCGGGCGTGGTGGTGATGGTGAATGAGGTCAGCACTGCACCGTCAACGGTCAGCGGCTCGGTGGCTTCGAACCCATCGCGCCGGGCGCGGACGGTGGCCGTACCACGACGCAGCCCAGTGGCCAGTCCGCTGCTGTTGATGCTGGCGATGGCACCCGCCGGATTGTTGGAGGGGTCGACGCTCCAGACCACGTTGTCGACCGTCCCCAGTGTGCAGTAGTCGGTGCTGGTGTCGGTGCAGAGGACATTCCGTTGCGCGTCGAACTTGGTGCCGGGCGGCGTGCTGTAGCGACCCACGGCAGTGAATTGGAAGGTGCTGCCGGGTGCCGTCGTGGCGGTGGCGCTGCCGCTCACCGGCGTGAAGGTGATGTCGATTGACCGCAAGGTCGCATCGAAATCAGGGCTTTGAAGTTTGCCGCAACCAGCGAGCAGCATGAAGGACGCTGCCAATGTGCCAAAAATCCGTTTCATTACTTAATCCCCAGAGAAGTCTTTGCGAACCGCACGCGATGTGTAGAAGGACGCTAGCACAGCTTTATCGTGCGTTGCCATATCAGCCTGTTTACGGACAGCACGAAGTCGAATAATAATGCACTGGGAGTTCGAAAAAAGTCCCGCTCTTCACAATTTCTGGCGCAGACTTGCTGAACGTCTGCAGGGTCGGCGGAGCGCGGTGATGCCGCATCAAAAAATTTTAGCTGTTGTCTATCTGAATCCAATCAGGGAAGAAGCTTAATGAAACGAATGATCCGGCTGCTTGCAACCGCCTTTGCCGCAGTTGCGTTGGGCTTGAACCTCGGCAACGCACATGCCCAGGAGAAACAGTTCGATGACCGCTGGTATCTGTCCGGCAGCGTCGGTGGCATTTTTTCCGGCACTGGCGGCGGCCCCGCCGCCGGCCTGACCGTCGGCCGTACTGTGACCCCCTATCTGGGCGTGGAGTTCGATGCCGGATACGCCGATCAGGATGTCTCCGATCTGCCCAGCGGCAACAGTTACCGCCGGATCACTGGCGGCATCAATGGACTGGGCTATTTCACGCCCGACACGAGAAGCAGTGTCCGCCCCTACGGTCTGGTCAACGTCAACGTCCACAACATCAAGTTCCTGGGTGAAAGCCTGACCGGTGCCGGCGTGGCATTCGGTGGCGGTGCGATGGTGCGCATCACCCAGGCTCTGGACCTGCGTCTCGAGGGTCGCTACCACCTCGATTTCGCCTCCGAAACCGGCATCATCAAAAAAACCACGTTCACCACCGGCACCGTCACTGCGGGTTTCCGCTACAAGTTCGGCGCCGACCCGGACGACGAGGATGGCGACGGCGTACCCAACTCCCGCGACAAGTGCCCTGGCACGCCGAGGGGCGTGACGGTCTATTCCGATGGCTGCCCGACCGACCTCGATGGCGACGGCGTGCCGGATTACCTCGACAAGTGCCCGAACACGCCGAAGGGAACCGTCGTCAACAAGGACGGCTGCCCGGCAGATTCCGATGGCGATGGCGTGCTGGACGTCAACGACAAGTGCCCCGGTACTCCGCGTGGCGTGGTCGTCGATGCGTCTGGCTGCCCTCAGGACAGCGATGGTGATGGCATCCCCGACTACCTCGACAAGTGCCCGAACACCCCGGCCGGCACCAAGGTCGATGCGCGCGGCTGCCCGTTCATCGACGCCGACGGCGACGGCGTGCCGGACTATCTGGACAAGTGCCCGGATTCGCCCAAGGGCATCGCCGTTGGCCCGGATGGCTGCCCGCTGGACAGCGATGGTGACGGCATCCCCGACTACCTGGACGACTGCCCGAACACCCCGCCCGGCCTGAAGGTGCTGCCGAACGGTTGTGCGCTGGTTGGCGACTGCCGCAAGCCGCGCCCTGGTGAAGCCATCGACAAGAACGGCTGCGCGCTGGACAAGCGTTTCATCCTGCGCGGCGTGAAGTTCGAGTTCGACTCCGATCGCCTCACCAAGCCCTCCGAGAAGATCCTCACCGAAGTGGGCGATACCCTTAAGAGCTACCCCACGGTCAAGGTCGATGTCGAAGGCCACACCGATGATGTCGGCTCCGATGGCTACAACCAGGGTCTGTCGGAACGCCGTGCCAACGTCGTCCGCAGGTTCCTGATTGACAGGGGTGCCGTGGCCGCCAACCTTAAGCCGGTGGGCTTTGGCGAGAGCGTGCCGATCGATACCAATGCGACGGAAGCCGGCCGCGACAACAACCGCCGCGTCGAATTCAAGGTCACCAACTGATCTGACTCACCGCGCCGATGGCGAATCGAACCCGGCAGATGGCAACATCTGCCGGGTTTTTTTATTGGCGCAGCTGCTGGTGATGTACCGTGGGGGTGGCTGCCGACATTGACGTCGACGCTGCCGGCATCTACGCGCCGCCGGATAGCGGCCTGCCGGACGATGACCTGCTGGCGAAAGGCGCGTGGAACGCGCCGCAGTGATGGCCTGCGGAGGTCGATCCCGCAAGGCTTGCGGCAATAGGCGCCGACGGACAGGCGTTCAACCACCGCGACTGGACACGGCAACCCGGTGGGGCGACGGCCCTGGTGGTGAACGAAGACCTGCGCTGAGCCCGGGTCAGGCCGGTCTGACCTGCACCAGCACCGTCTTGTTGCGTACCTGGGTACCCGCCGCAACGCCGACCGATTCCACCACGCCAGCGACCGGCAGCGACAACTGGAACTCCATCTTCATGGCCTCCAGCACTGCCAGCGTCTGGCCTTTCTCGATGACATCGCCGGGCTTCACATGCACCGCGATCACCTTGCCGTCGGAGTGCGCCAGCAGGCGACCGTCACTGCCGGCGATGGGCCCCTCCACCGCCGCCAGCGTACGGTCGCTGAAGCACCAGGTCTGGCCTTCCGCTTCGAGCCACAGCGCGTCGCCCTGGCGCGCCACATGCGCCTTGCCCTGCACGCCGTCGGTGACGTAGGCAAAGCCCAGTCCATCGTGGCGCTGCACGTCGATGACGATCGTGGCGTCGTCGATGCTGGCGGTGAACAGATGGCCGTCGTGGGCGAGCAATTCCAGCTCGGTCTGATGGTCGCGGCACTTCAGTACGAAGTCGATGCCGGTTTCGTGCGAGCTGTGCCAGCCGATCATCTCCGACTCGATCCGATGCTCGGCACCGAGCCTGCGGGCATCGTCGAGATAGAGCGCGACGGCAGCGAGAACGACCTGCCGGGCGCTGGGCCTGGCCGCATTGATGCGGTCCTGCGCAAAGTGCTGGCCGATGAAGCCAGTACTGAAATCGCCGCCGGCGAAAGCCTCATGCGAGAGAATGCCGTGCAGGGTGTCCTTGTTGGTCACCAAGCCCAGAAAGCGGGTCTCCTCGAGCGCCTTGAGCAGCCGCTGCCTTGCGGTTTCGCGGTCTTCGCCCCAGGCGATGACCTTGGCCTGCATGGAGTCGTAAAACGGGCTGACGCTGCCCCCCGTCTCCAGATAGGTATCGACGCGCACGCCCTCGCCGGCAGGCGCCGACCAGCGCAGCACCGGGCCGGTCTGCGGCAGGTAGTTGGCTTGCGGGTCCTCGGCGCATAGCCGCACCTCGATGGCGTGGCCGTAGCGGTTGTCGAGAATGTCTGCCTGCGTCAGCGGCAGCTTTTCGCCCTGCGCCACCCGCAGCTGCCACTCGACCAGATCTACGCCGTAGACCAGCTCAGTCACCGGATGTTCGACCTGCAGACGGGTGTTCATTTCCAGGAAATAGAACTGGCCATCCCGCGCCAGCATGAATTCGACCGTGCCGGCGCCGACGTAGTCGACCGCCCTGGCGGCAGCGACGGCCGCCGCACCCATCTTCAGGCGCAGCGCCTCGTCTACCGCGGGGGAAGGCGCTTCTTCGACCACTTTCTGGTTGCGCCGCTGCACCGAACAGTCCCGCTCGCCGAAATGTACGACATTGCCGTGGCGGTCGCCGAACACCTGAATCTCGACATGCCGCGCGTCCATCACCGCCTTCTCGATCAGCAGCTGGCCGCTGCCAAAGGCATTGCTGGCCTCGCTGCGTGCGGACTGCACGGCCGCCAGCAGATCCTTTTGTTCGAACACCAGCCGCATGCCGCGGCCACCGCCACCAGCGGCGGCTTTCACCATCACCGGCAGGCCCGCCTTGATGGCCTCGGCCACCAGCGTCTCATCGCTCTGGTCATCGCCCTGATAGCCCGGCACGCAGGGCACGCCGGCCGCGAGCATGCGGATCTTCGATGCCGACTTGTTGCCCATCTTGTCGATGGAGTGTGCATCCGGGCCGATGAACACCAGTCCCGCGTCGGCCACCGCCTGCGCAAAGTCGGCGCGTTCGGAGAGAAAACCGTAACCGGGATGAATCGCCTGCGCACCGCTGCGCTGCGCTGCCGCAATGATCTTCTCGATGACCAGATAGCTTTCCTTGGCCGGCGAGGCACCGATGTGTACCGCCTCGTCAGCCTCCCGCACCGGCAGGCTGTTGGCATCGGCATCGGCATAGACCGCCACGGTTTTGTAGCCGAGCTTCTTTGCACCCCGAATCACCCGCAGCGCGATCTCGCCGCGGTTGGCCACCAGTACCTTGTTGAATCGTTGCGCCATGCTCGTCTTGCTCCTCAATTTTTTGGTGGACTGCGCTCAGGGCTTGGCGTTGCAGTCTTTCAGTACGATCTCGGCCGCTTTTTCGACGAAGGCCTCGTCCCCCTTGGTCACCAGGGTCAGCGTGCCATCGGTATAGCGACCGCCGCTCCCGCTGATCTCCTGTTTCAGCGGAAATGTCTTGCCATCCCAGAGCAGTTCGGCGCTGCCTGCCAGACCCGTCGCGGCGCCTGCATAGGTCACCCCCATCTCGACCTCACCGGCGCAGCGATACAACACGGTTTCGCGGGCAAGGGTGACCGTCTCAGGGCCGGTCGCACAGGCCGACAGCAGCAAGGCCGAAAAGGACAGGAATACGAGTGGGGTGAATGGGGTTTTGTGCATGACAAACTCCGGTGAATTCATGTGGGGTTCGCCCATTTTGGATTGCGTTTCTGAATGAACGCAGAGATGCCTTCGGGTGCTTCCGGCCCGCGTGCGCAGGCCGCGAACTTCGCCGCCGCATCGTCCAGCACCCGATCAAGGTCGAGCTTTCCGACCTGCAGCAGAATGGCCTTGGTCAGCGCGTTGGCCTCGGGCGCACAGCCCAGCACTTTCTGGATGACGGCTGCGAGCTTGATCTGCAATTCGTCCTCGCTGGCGAAGCCTTCATGCACCAGGCCCAGCTGCAGCGCCTCCGCACCACGAAACTGTGCGCCGGTCAGCGCCAGGCGCCGCGCTTGGGTCAGGCCGATGCGCTCGACCACGAACGGTGCGATCTGCGCGGGCGGCAGTCCGCGCGTGGTCTCCGGCAGGCCGAACTTGCTGTCGGCGTGGGCAAACGCAATATCGCTGACGCAGGCCAGGCCAAAGCCGCCGCCGAGCACCGCGCCCTCGCAGATGGCGATGACCACCTGCGGTGCATTCTGCACATGCCGCAGCATGGTGCCAAAGCTGCGGTTCATGTTGGCGATCAGGTCCGGCTCGCCCGGCGCCGGGGGCTTCATGCCGCCCGCCAACATCGACTTGAGGTCGGCGCCGGAGCAGAAGTGTCCGCCCGCACCACGCAGCACCACGGCGCGCACCGTGCGATCCGGGGCAATGGCGTCGAACACGATCTCGATGTCCGCCAACATCTCGGGCGACATCGAGTTGCGGGACTCCGGCCGGTTGAAGGTGATGTGCAGCACTCCCGCCTCGAGGCGGGTGAGCAGAGTCTTGGTTTCAGGCAGCGCCGACATGGGTTTCAGCTCTTTTTCTTGCCACCGTAACCCAGACGCTTGCTGATGATCCCCAGCATCACCTCATCGGCACCGCCACCAATGGCGTGCAGGCGCAGGTCGCGGTACATCTGGCTGAGGTAGTTCTCCCACATGTAGCCCTGCCCGCCCCAATATTGCAGGCAGGCATCCGGCACCTCGCGGCCCAGCTGTCCGGCTTTCAACTTCGCCATCGAGGCCAGCAGCGTCACGTCCTCGCCCTTGAGCATCAGCTCCACCGCGCGATAGGTCAGCGCACGCAGTGCTTCGAGCTCGGTCTGCATCTGGGCGAGCTTGAACTGCACCACCTGGTTGTCGAGGATCGAGCCGCCGAAAGCCTTCCGCTGGCGCGTGTAGGCGGCGGTCTCGGACACACATTTCTCCATCGGCACGATGATGCTGGCGGCGAGGAACAGGCGTTCCTCCTGGAACTGCTCCATCTGGTAGATGAAGCCTCGCCCCTCCTGCCCCACCAGGTTTCTCGCCGGCACCCGGACGTTGTCGAAGAACATGATGGCGGTATCGCTCGAGCGCTGACCGAGCTTGTCGAGCTTGGTGTGGCGATCCACGCCCTTGGCATCGAGCGGCACCACGATCAGGCTCTTGTTGCCGTGCTTGCCGCCACCCTCAACTTCTCCGGTGTTGCACAAGAGGCACACCCAGTCGGCCTGGGTGCCGTTGGTGATCCACATCTTGCTGCCGTTGATGAGGTAGTCGCCGCCATCCTTGACCGCAGTGGTCTTGATGCCCGCGACATCGCTGCCGGCACCCGGCTCGCTGACCCCGATCGAACCGACGAGATCACCGGCGATGGAAGGCTTGAGAAAATTTTCCTTCAGGTAGTCGTTGCCATACCGCGCAAGGGCCGGCGTACACATGTCGGTCTGCACGCCGATCGCCATCGGGATGCCGCCGACATTGCAGTGGCCGAGCGCCTCGGCGAAGGCGACCTGATAGCTGTAGTCCAGACCCAGTCCACCAACGGCTTCCGGCTTGGCAATGCCGAGCAGGCCGAGGTCGCCCATGCCTTTCAGCACTTGTTTGGCAGGCCAAGTGCCGTCTTTTTCCCACTGCGCCGTATGCGGGTTGATCTGCTCTTCAACATACCGCCTGGTGGTGTCGTAGAGGCTCTGATGTTCGGGTGTGTATTGCATGTTGATCCTTGCGGGCGTTTAGAGACGCGCCACGCCAAAACTGTTGGGGAAGGTTTCGCGCACACGCGCTTCGCGGCAGACGCTCAAGCAGAGCCCCAGCACCTTGCGGGTATCACGCGGGTCGATGAGACCGTCGTCGAACAGGCGCGCAGTGGCGGCAAAGGCATGCGACTCGCGGTCGAACTGCTTGACGATGTTGCTCTCGACGATGGCCAGCCGCTTTTCGTCCTCCTCGCTCACCGGTTTGCCCTCGCTCTCGAGCTTGGCGCGAGTGATGACGGTCATCACTTTTGCCGCCTGCTCGCCGCCCATCACGCTGGTACGGCTGTTGGGCCAGGCGAAGATGAAGTGCGGGCCGAAGCCGCGGCCGCACATGCCGTAGTTGCCGGCGCCGAAGCTGCCACCCATGACGATGGTGATCTGCGGCACCGTGGCATTGGCGACCGCCTGGATCATCTTGCTGCCGTGCTTGACGATGCCGGCCTGCTCGCTCTCGGTGCCCACCATGTAGCCGGTGGTGTTCATGAGATACACGATGGGCGTGTTGGACTGGCAGCACTGCTGGATGAACTGTCCGGCCTTGGTCGCACCCTTCACCGTGATCGGGCCGTTGTTGCTGATGATGCCGATCTGGTGACCCTGGATCACCGCGCGGCCGCAGATGGTCTGCTGGTCGTATTCGGATTTGAAGTCAAGAAACTCGCTGCCGTCGACCAGACGCGCGATGATCTCGCGGCAATCGACCGGACGCTTGTAGTCAGGCGGCATGACGCCGCAGATTTCCTCCACGTCGTAGAGGGGGCTGCGCACCGGCAGCAGTTCCAGCCTGGGTTTCTGCTGGTTCCAGCTCAGGTTCTGGACGATCTCGCGGGCGATGCGGATGGCGTCGCTGTCGTTCTGTGCGAGGAATTCCGCCGTGCCGGCCACCGAGCAGTGCATGTCGGCCCCGCCCAGGTCTTCGTCGAGGGCGATCTCGCCGGTCGCGGCCTTGAGCAGTGGCGGGCCAGCGAGAAACACCTTGGCGTTCTTGCGCACCATTACGACGTAGTCGGAGAGGCCCGGCATGTAGGCGCCGCCTGCCGTGGACGAGCCGTGCACCACCGTGACCTGCGGGATGCCCGCAGCCGAAAGCCGGCACTGGTTGGCAAAGGTCTTACCGCCGGGGATGAACAGCTCAGCCTGATACAGCAGGTTGGCACCGCCGGACTCGATCATCGAGACGACGGGCAGCTTCTGTTGCAGGGCGATCTCCTGCAGGCGCAGGGTCTTCTGCACGCCCCAGGGCGTCATGGTGCCGCCCTTGATGGCGCTGTTGGAGGCCACCACGAAGCAGCGCACACCGCTCACGTAGCCAATGCCGGCGATCATGTTGCCGCCGGCCAGCGAGCCATCCTTGTCGTCGTGCAGCTTGTAGCCACATAGCGTGGAGAACTCCAGCCAGGGCGAACCGCGGTCGAGCATCAGATGCACCCGCTCGCGCGGCAGCAGCTGGTTGCGCTTGTGGAAGCGCGCGCGCTTGGTTTCTTCCTCTTCGCGGCCTTTCTGCTCGATGGCTCGCCAGTCTTCGACGAACTTCAGCATGCCCTCGCGGTTGGTTTTGAAGCTGTCGCTGTTGACATCAATCTTGGATTCGATAACAGGCATTTCCGCACTCTTGGTTGCCGCTGGTTGATACCGCCATTTAATCAGTTATGGCTATCGCTTTCACGAACAATGTTCGTTACTAGGTTTGGGCGTTTTTTGTCTTGCGGCGACAGGGTAAAGTCGCGGTCATCCACCGGTGGAGCATCCCATGGCGCACAACCGCATCAGCGAAATCCGTGGCTCTCTGAAGCTCGCCGGCAAGACTTTCGAGCATCTGACCTCGCGCATCCACGAGTTTCATCGCGCCATTTCGGACATGCCCTTCAATGCCATGCCCGCCCTGCCGGGGGTGAAGGACGGCAGCGACAACACGCGGGCCATTCACGATGGCATCACCGATGGCGTCTACACCGTCATTCGTGGCATTGGCGGTGCGCTGTTCAAGCAGGCCGACCTGGTGCTGAAAACCGCCGAGCGCAACTTTCAACCTGCCAGCCGCACCGCGCTGGCCGTCACGCCACCTGCCATCGCCCGCGACAACGTGGTGAGTGCACTCAGCGGCCTGATCGGCGACGCGATGTCGCAGGAACGCAACCCGCTGCGAGTGAAGCTAGGCTTCTACCGCGAAGGCCATCGCACCACGGTAAGTGCGCCGGTACTGGCCGCAACCTACCCAGAAGCCAGCAGCAAGCTGGTGATTTTCATCCACGGCCTGTGCTGCAACGAGCACAGCTGGCGGCTGTATGCCGACCAGCACGCGCCGTACGGTGATCAGCTACAGGCCAAGGGCTACACGCCGCTCTACGTGCGCTACAACTCCGGCCTGCACATCTCGCTCAATGGCCGCACGCTGGGCCGAGCCATCGACAAGCTCGTCTCGCTCTGGCCGGTGCCCGTCACCGAGCTGGTGCTGATCGGCCACAGCATGGGCGGTCTGGTGGCGCGCTCGGCGGCCTACAAGGCGGCGAAGTCGAACATGCCCTGGCCGCAGCAGCTCTCGCACATCCTCTGCCTGGGCGCGCCGCACACTGGCGCGCCGCTGGAGCAATTCGTCCACGCCGCAACGCCCGTGCTCGATGCCTTTCCACTCTCGCGTCCGCTGGCCAAGGTATTGAATGTGCGCAGCCATGGCATCCGCGATCTGCGCCACGGTTTTGTGGCGGATGAAGACTGGAAAGGCCGCCCCGCCGATGCCCTCAATGCCGACGCCCGCACGCCCATCCCGCGACTGGAGAAGGTGAAGTACCACTTCATCGGCAGCAGCATCGGCGTGGACGAACACCACTGGCTTGGGCATTTGATTGGCGATGGCCTGGTGAAGCTGCCCAGCAGCACCGCGCGCGAGCTGGCGGATGCCGACACGGCCGTGCTCTACAGCGCCCACCACATGCAGCTGCTCAATCATCCCGCCATCTACACGCAGATCGCGCAGCGGCTGGGGGCGAAAAAGACCCTCAAATAAATGTCATTCCCGCGCAGGCGGGAATCCAGGTGTCTTTTGCAGGATGCTTGGCGCTCCGCGCTACCTAGATTCCCGCCTGCGCGGGAATGACAAGCACGGCACCGCGTAGAATCGCGCCCCAATCGCCGGTTGCTTCACATGCTCGCCCTTCAAAACCTCACGCTGCGTCGCAACGTCAAGACGCTGCTCGAAAACGTTTCCGTCGTCATCCACGCCAACCAGCGGGTGGGGGTGATCGGCAAGAACGGCGTCGGCAAATCGACCCTATTTGCGGCCATCCGCCGCGAGCTGGTGCCCGATGGCGGCACGATTGATCTGCCCAGAAGTCTGATTCTCGCCAACGTCAGCCAGGAAACTCCCGCGCTGGCGCAGCCAGCCATCGAATACGCGCTGGACGGTGACGAGGAACTGCGCGCCCTCGAAGCCAAGCTCAAGCTCATCGAAGAGCGGCTGGAGATGCACGCCACCGACGCCGACATCGAGCAGCTGACCAAGCTGCACGACCGCATGGCGATGATCGACGGCTACGCCGCCAAGTCGCGCGCAGCGCAGCTGCTGCATGGTCTGGGCTTCGCGCCCAGCAAGCAGGAAAATCCGGTGGCTTCGTTCTCCGGCGGCTGGCGCATGCGGCTCAATCTGGCGCGCGCGCTGCTGAAACGCTCCGACCTGCTGCTGCTCGACGAACCCACCAACCACCTCGATCTCGATGCGACGCTGTGGCTGCAGGAAGAACTGATCAACTTCAAGGGCACCCTGCTGCTGATATCGCACGACCGCGACTTTCTCGATGCGGTGACCACCCACACGCTACACCTTGAGCGCAGTGCGGCGACGCTCTACGCCGGCAACTACTCGGCCTTCGAGTTGCAGCGCGCCGAACGGCTGACGCTGCAGGCCGGCGCGCACGAAAAGCAGCAGCGGCGCATCGCCCATCTGCAATCTTTCGTCAGCCGCTTCAAGACCCATGCCAGCAAGGCCAAGCAGGCGCAGAGCCGGGTGAAGGCGCTGGAACGCATGGAGCTGGTCGCCCCGGTACTGGCCGACAGCGAGTTCGATTTCACTTTTCGCAAGCCGGAGCGCGCGAACTCGCCATTGCTGCGGGTGATGGGCGGCAGCGCCGGCTACCCGGGCAAGCCGCTGCTGAAAAACGTGCGGCTGATCCTTGCTCCCGGTGACCGTGTTGCCGTGCTAGGCGCCAACGGCGCGGGCAAGTCCACCCTGATCAAGACACTTGCAGGCGAGCTGGAATGGATGGGCGGCGAAGTCACCCGCGACCCGTACCTTAAGGTCGGCTACTACGCCCAGCACCAGCTGGAAACGCTGGATCCCGCCGCCAGTGCCTTCATGCACATCAAGCGGCTGGACATGAAGGCGCCTGACCAGTCCGTGCGCGATTATCTCGGCAGCTTTGTCTTCAAGGGTGACCGACAGAATGAGCCGATTGAACCCTTCTCCGGGGGCGAAAAAGCGCGCCTTGCACTCGCCATCGTCGCCTACCAGCGGCCCAATCTCTTGCTGCTGGACGAGCCCACCAACCATCTCGATCTGGAGATGCGTCAGGCGGTGGAAAACGCGCTGCAGGACTACCCCGGCGCCGTGGTGCTGATCAGCCACGACCGTCACATGGTCGAGGCCTGCTGCGACACCTTGTGGCGCGTCAGCGATGGCGTCTGCGAACCCTACGACGGCGATCTGGATGACTACGCCAAGTGGCTACGCGAAGCGCGCCGTGCAGCGCAGCGTGGTGACTCGGCTCCGCCCAAGACCATTGCGGCGCCTGCCGCTGCGCCCAAGCCGGTGCTCACGGCCGAACAGACCAAGCTGCTGCGCGAGACGGTGAAAAAGCTCGACAAGCAGATCGAGAAGCTTGGCAGCGAACTCAAGTCACTCGAAACGCAGTTGGCCGACCCCGCACTCTACGAAGCCAGCCGTCGCGCCGACTCCACCCGCTTGCAGCAGCGTCAAGCCGCTGCGCGCGCCGAGCTGGCGGCCGCCGAAGAGCAGTGGATGGAGCACAGCGAGGCGCTTCAAGCTTGACGAAGCATCGGTAGGCTGGGCAAAGAGAAGTGTGCCCACGCGGGGTGTCGATGCGAAGAACGTGCGGTTACATCCACGTGGGCAAACGAGAAGATATTTGCCCACCCTACTTCACTGCGAGCAGCGTGCGCGGTGGCTTGGATCAGTTCGTGGGCTAGGTAGCGGCGAAGCGGAAACCCAGCCCACAGTTCTCATGGCATTTTTTTACGTAGCCGAATAGCTTCGTGAATAAGACGCCTAAACATTAAATAAATAACGATTTGATTCATAACAACAAAGATTAGGAAGGCACGAAAACCATTCCAAACTCCGTCTTTGATGCCGTAAAGAATCGCAATGACAACCCACGGGATCATAAATATCCCGTCCCACTTGAGAATGAACCGCTCTAAAGGAGTCATGGGTTTTAGCATCTAACGCGAGATAGATTTAATGCGGCAGCACCTGCCCCAAAAAGCTCCGTAGCCGCTCATGCTGGGCATTGCTGAAAAATGCTTCCGGCGCGTCCTGATACACCAGCTCGCCGCCATCCATGAACACCACGCGGTTGGCCACCGCGCGGGCAAAGCCCATCTCGTGGGTGACCACGACCATGGTCATGCCTTCAAGTGCCAAGGCTTTCATCACCTCAAGCACTTCGCCGACTTTCTCGGGGTCGAGGGCACTGGTGGGTTCGTCGAACAGCATCACCCGCGGCTGCATGGCGAGTGCGCGGGCGATGGCGACACGCTGCTGCTGGCCACCTGAGAGCTGCGCGGGGCGGCTCTCGGCTTTTTCGGCCAGGCCCACTTTCGCCAGCAGTTTCTCCGCGTTGGTGCGGGCGGCTTCGGCGGAGTGCTTGAGTACCTGCATGGGTGCGAGCATCACGTTTTCCAGCGCGGTCTTGTGCGGGAACAGGTTGAACTGCTGGAACACCATGCCGGCATGGGTGCGCACGGCGTTGAGGTTGGTTTTCGGTGAATGCACCGCCAGCCCATCCATGGTCACCTCACCGCTGCTGATGCTTTCCAGAGCATTGAGGGTACGCAGCAGCGTCGACTTGCCGGAGCCGCTGGGGCCGACGATGCAGACGACCTCACCGCGCCGTACCTGCAAAGAGACATTGCTGAGCGCCTGGGTGCCATTCGGATAGCGCTTGCTGACTTCGCGGACGTCGATCAGGATTTCACTCATGGCTGGAACTCAAATTTCGTCATTCCCGCGCAGGCGGGAATCCAGGTGTCTTTAAGGACTTCAGAAACGACTTGCGATGGTGTGGCGCTTTGCGCTGCCTGGATTCCCGCCTTCGCGGGAATGACACAGAAGAAAGAGTTAGTCATGGGCCATCTTCTTTTCGAGCCTGCGCACGAACACTGACAGCGCACCCGTCAGCACCAGATACATGAGCGCCACCGTGAACCAGACCTCGAAGGGGCTGAAGGTCGAGGCGACAATCTCACGACCCGCCTTGGTGAGATCGGTGAGCGCCATGATCGACACCAGCGAGGAATCCTTGATCAGGTTGATGCTCTGCCCGGCCAGCGCCGGCAGCGAACGCCTGAGCGCCTGCGGCAGCACGATGTGGCGCATCGCCTGCCAGTGGCTCATGCCGAGTGAACGGGCGGCTTCCATCTGGCCTTTTGACACGCCCTCGATGCCGGCGCGGACGATCTCGGCGACATAGGCGCCGGTGAATACCGAGAGGGCCGCCACACCGGCCACGAAGCCGGAAAGATTGAGCACCGTGCCGAGAAAGAAATAGACGATGAACATCTGCACCAAGAGCGGCGTGCCGCGGATCAGCTCGACATAGATCGCCGCCATGTCGCGCGCCGCCGGGTTGGCAGAGACACGTCCCAGGCCGGCGATCAGCCCCAGCAGCAGTGCAAACACCAGCGACAGCGCAGAGATTTGCAGCGTCACCCACAGACCCACCAGCAGTGGCCCTGGCGTGATGCCTGCCTTCTTGCCAAGGGTGTTGTTGGCGAACACGATCTCGCCATCGCTCACCTGCACCACGTCGATCTGCGGAAAGGTCTGCGGCTCACCGCCGAGCAAAGGGGTCAGGGTGATCTGCTTGCCCTGCACGGCGACCGTGCCATCCACCGGCGAGAGCACGTCTTCGCCGCCGGTGATGAGCAGGTATTCGGGCACGCGGTCCCAGCGCCACTGGTAGTTGACCTTGATCGTGGCCCAGTAGAGGCCCGCGCCGATCAGCAACACCAGCGCGACGGTGACCAGCCGCCACCAGGGAGACGCGCCGCGCGCTTGAGCGAGCACTGCTCGCCGCGGTGCGTCTCGTCCGCCAGGGATGGCGGACGTGGGGCTCGTTGATGCGCTCGGTTTCGCCACGGACGGCTTTGATGAGGTCATTGGGCGTGTGATCTCATTGCACGTTCTTCAACCAGACCGTGCTGTTGAACCAGCGGTTGTGCAGTACGTCGTAGGTGCCGTCGTTCTTGATCGCGACGATGAAGTTGTCGAGCCAGTTCAGGAAATCCGGATCGCCTTTCTTGATCGCCCAGCCCAGGCCTTCCTTGGTGAAGGGCTCAGGCAGCATGTAGACGCCCTGCGGATACTGGTTGGCATAGACCGCCAGATACGGCAGGTCGTAGACGAAGGCATCGGCGCGGCCGTTCTTCACTTCGAGGGCGGCATCGGCCTCGGTCTCGAACTTCTTGATCGTCGCGCGTGGCAGCAGGCGCTGGCTGACGATGTCGCCGGAGGTGCCCAGCTTGGTGGCGATGACGTATTTCGGGTCATCCAGCTGTTTCGCCTCCAGCACCTTGCCCTTGTGCCTGGCTGCCAGCAGCGCGGTTTGCCCGACGGTGATGTAGGGCTGGCTGAAGTTCACCTGGGCATTGCGCTCCGGCGTGATGGTCATGCCGGACATCAGGATGTCGAACTTGTCGGTCAAGAGTGCCGGGATGATGCCGTCCCACTGGGTGTTGACGAAGGTGACTTTCACTTTCAGCACGCTGGCCATCTTCTTGGCGAGATCAACGTCGAAGCCGATGATGTTGCCGTTCTTGTCGCGCATCTCGAACGGCATGTAGCCAGCCTCCAGCCCCACCCGCAGCTCGCCGCGCCGCATGATCTGGTTGAGGGTGGATTTCTCCCACAGGGCCTGGTCGGCCGCACTAGCGGCAAGGCTGGCGAGCAGTAACAGGGCAGACAGCAGTGGTTTCATGGCGGTCGGGGTTCAAGGCGCGTGGCAAGAGTGTAAGGCTCGCAACAAGCATTCCACTAAAATCTGCTAATGAAGGACTACACCCCTCTCCTCGCCCCCATCGATGCTGCGCTGCCGGAACTGCGTGAGACGCTGGTGCGGCTCTGCGGCATCAACTCCGGCAGCTTCAACGCAGCCGGGGTGACCGCGATGGCGGAGGCGATGCGGGAGGTGTTTGCGCCGCTGCAGGCGGCAGCGGAGCTGATTGCCCTGCCCGACTTTGAAAGCGTCGACGACGCTGGTCGGACGATTCGTCGGCCGCTCGGTAAGGCGCTCAGGCTCAGGCTCAGGCCGCAAGCGCCTCTGCAAGTCTTTTTCTGCGGACATCTCGATACCGTGTTTGCCGCCGATCACCCGTTTCAAACCACCCGTTTCATTGATGCCGACACCCTCAACGGCCCCGGTGCTGCGGACCTCAAGGGCGGCCTGCTGGTGCTGTTCCAGGCCCTGATGGCGCTCGAACGCTCGCCCTGGAAACACCGCATCGGCTGGACCGTGCTGATGAACCCGGACGAGGAGATCGGCTCGGTCTCGTCGGCGTCGCTGCTGGTGGAGGCGGCGAAATCGCATCATCTGGGCCTGATCTACGAACCTGCCCTGCCCGATGGCTCGCTCGCCTCGGCGCGCAAGGGCAGCGGCAATTTCAACATCGTCGTGCATGGCCGTGCCGCGCATGCCGGGCGCGATTTCGACAAGGGTCGCAACGCCATTGCTGCCTGCGCAGACTTCATCAGCGGCCTGAATGCACTCAATGGCAGCCGCGAGGGTGTGACCATCAACCCCGGCTACGTGCGGGGCGGCGGGGCGCTCAACGTCGTGCCCGATCTCGCCGTATTCAAGTTCAACGTGCGGACCTCGCAGGCCAGCGACGAGTGCTGGATGCACGACGAGCTGGACCTGCTGATGACCCGCCTGAATGCACGCGAAGGCCTGTACTGCGAACTCTCCGGCGGCTTCACCCGGCCGCCGAAAGTGGTCAATGCCGAAATCCAGCGGCTGATGGACTACGTCGGCGACTGCGGCAAACAGCTGGGGCTGGGCCTGCACTTCAAGCCCACCGGCGGCTGCTGCGACGGCAACAACCTTGCTGCGCATGGCCTCGCCAATCTCGACAACATGGGCGTGGTCGGCGATCGCATCCACAGCGATCAGGAGTGGATGCGGGTGTCGTCGATCAGCGAGCGCGCCAAGCTCTCGGCACTGCTGCTGCTGCGGCTGGCGAGCGGCGAACTGCAATGGACATGAATCCCATCGTGTTCAAATACCTGCTGCGGGTGCGCTACAGCGAGTGCGACGGGCAGAAGGTGGTCTTCAATGCCCGCTATGGAGAATATGTGGACGTGGCCTTCACCGAGTTTCTGCGGGCGCTGGGCTATGCCGAAGACGGCGGCACGCCGCTGCCGGAATGCCAGCTGGTGAAGCAGACGACCGAGTGGTTCGCACCCAGCCGCAATGACGAGTTGCTGGAGTTGAGCGTGGTGGCCAGCGCGATCGGCAACACCAGCTTCACCCTGCGCACCGAGTTCCGCGCCCACGGCGACGCAACGCTGCGCGCGCGCAGCGAGACCATCTACGTGCATATCGAACCGGGGGAGTGGCGCAAGGCGCCGTTGCCACCACGTTTTCGCGACGAGCTGGCACGGGGGGCGCATGCTTGACCTGGCCGCCGTCCCGACCGTGCCGGTGGAGCAGTTCTTCGGCTGCGATCTGCGCGTCGGCACCGTTACCGCCTGCGTGCCGAATGCCAGGGCGCGCAAGCCTTCTTACATGTTGACGCTGGACTTCGGCCCGCTCGGCATCAAGACCAGCAGCGCGCAGATCACGGCGCTGTACACGCCAGAGCAGCTCCTCGGCAGACAGGTGCTGGCAGTGGTCAACTTGGTGCCGCGCAAGGTGGCAGGTGTGCTCAGCGAATGTCTCACCCTGGCAGTCGATGGCGACGGCGGCCTCGTGCTGCTCAGCGTCGAGCGGCCAGTGCCAAACGGTTCGCGCGTCTACTGAAACCCCATGAAAATCATCCGACCCATCGCTGCGTCTGATCTGCCTGCACTGGTCCAGCTGGCCGAGAGCGCCGGCGCAGGCTTTACCTCGCTGCCGACCAACGAGGCCTTCCTTCGCGAGAAAATCGAACTCTCGCTGCAGTCGTTCGAGAAGCGCGTCACCGTCGCCGGCCACGAGCGATATCTGTTTGTGATGGAGGAATCCAGCAGCGGCGAGATCGGCGCCTGCTGCGCCATCGAGGCGGCCTGCGGCCTGGACGAAGCCTTCTACAGCTATCGGCTGGGCCTCACCGTCCACGCCTCGCGCGAACTGGGCATCTACAACCGCGTGCCGACGCTGTATCTCTCCAACGACTACACCGGCGCCAGCGTGCTGTGTTCGCTGTTCATGCAGCCGCACTTTCGTGGGGCGGGCGCTGGCAAGCTACTGTCCAAGTGCCGCTTCCTGTTCATGGCCAACTTCCCCGAGCGTTTTGCCGACAAGGTCATCGCCGAGATGCGCGGCGACTCCGATGAGCACGGCCACTCGCCGTTCTGGGAGGGCCTCGGCCGCCATTTCATGAGTGTCGATTACACCCGCGCCGAGCACATCGTCGGCATGGGCAACAAGGCCTTCATCGCCGAACTGATGCCGCCGCACCCGATCTACTCGGTGCTGCTGCCGAAAGCCGCGCAAGCCGCCATGGGCAAGGTGCATCCACAGACCGCACCCGCCCTGCACCTGTTGCAGCAGGAGGGTTTTCGCGACCAGGGCTACATCGACATCTTCGATGGCGGACCAACCGTGGAAGCACCCCGCGAGGAGATCCGCAGCATCCGCCGTAGCCAGCGGCTGAGAGTGCAGATCGGCGAGGGCCAGGCTGGCGTGGCCTGCCTGGTCGCCAATACCGGGCTGCAGGGCTTCCGCTGCGCCGTCGCCGAGCTGGAGACCACGCCAGGGCAGGTGCTGATCGGGCCTGCGCTGGCCGCGCAGCTGGCCGTGGCGCAGGGTGATCCGGTGCTGGTTTGCCCGCTCTGATCCGGGTGATCCGGCGCGCAGGCGCTGGCGGCAACGCGTTGCGCTGCGATCCTTCGAAATCTTTCGACCAAACCGTCTGGTTGCAACCGTTCCAGTGAACGCGGCGCGGATCCAGCATGCGTTCTGGTCTTAATTGTTATTGCGAACAATTCGCACTTGCACTATTCTGACTGCGCCTCATCCCTTCCAGGCCGCGGAGTGGAAACACACACCGCCCCCAAAAAAACAACCGGCAGCGCCGCACGACGGCCCGCTGCCTTGCCCTAAAGGAACTCCATGAAAATCGCAGGTCATGCCGCCCTCGCCACCCGCAAGCCGGTCCCCGCCGTTCCGCGTCATGCGCTTGCATTGGGGATTGCGCTCGCCTTTGCTCACTCCGCAACCTTTGCAGAGGACGCCGCTGACACCGCTCCTGCCGTCCAGCTCGACCCCGTCGAAGTCGTCGCCGACGCCCCCGATGACGACGGCTATCACAGCAGCCGCAGCAGCGCGGGCACCCGCACCGATACGCCGCTGGTGGATGTACCGCAGTCGATCACGGTGGTCACCCGCGCACAGATTGACGACCAGTCCGCACAGAACATTGCCGATGTCATCCGCTACGTGCCGGGGGTGGGCATGGCGCAGGGTGAAGGCAACCGCGAGACGCCGGTGTTCCGTGGCAATGCCTCGACCAGCGACTTCTTCGTCAACGGCCTGCGCGACGACGTGCAGTACTACCGCGACCTTTACAACATCGAGCGCGTGGAGGTGCTGAAGGGTCCGAACGCGATGATCTTCGGCCGCGGCGGCGTCGGTGGCGTCATCAATCGGGTCACCCGCGTCGCCGATGGCCGCAGCCTGCGCGAGCTGTCGCTGCAGGCCGGCAGCTTCGACAACCGGCGCGTCAGCGCAGACCTGGGCCAGGGTTTCAACGAGCACGTCGCCGGCCGGGTGACTGCGCTGTACGAAGACTCCGGCTCCTATCGCGACGGCGTCACGCTGCAACGCCAGGGCATCAACCCGACACTGCTGCTGCACACCGGCAAGAACACCAGCATCACGCTCGGCTATGAGTATTTCCGGGACGAGCGCATTGCCGATCGCGGGGTCGCCTCACAGAACGGCAGACCGTTCGCCACCCGGGATTCCACTTTTTTCGGCGATCCCGGCCGCAGCCCCACCGATACCGAAGTGAACCTGGGCAGCGTCACCATCGATCACCAGTTCGGCAATGGCCTGAAACTGGTCAACCGCACGCTGGTCGGCAACTACGACAAGTTCTATCAGAACGTCTTTGCCAGCGGTGCCGTCGCGGCCAACGGCACGGTGCCGATGCAGGCCTACTTCGCGGCGACCGACCGGCAGAACCTGTTCAACCAGACCGACCTCAGCTTCAGGCTCGATACCGGCGGCATCCGGCACCGGCTGCTGGGCGGCGTCGAGCTGGGTCGCCAGCTCAACGACAACCTGCGCCTGAGCGGCCAGTTTGCCGATGGCTCCGATGCCGATACCAACCCGGACAGCACCTTCATCGCCGAAGCCAGCAACCCGACCATCGACCAGCCGCTGGTGGCATTCGTGCAGGGCGGCAGCGGCGACGGCAACAACCAGAGCGTCACCCGCATCGCCGCGATCTATGCGCAGGACCAGATCGCGCTGTCGCCGCAGTTCGAGGCCATCGTCGGCCTGCGCTACGACCAGTACGACACCGCGTTCAAGAACCGTCGCAGCGGCGTTGCCGCCGCCGACCGCGAGATCGACACCGAAGATGGGCTGCTGTCGCCCAGGCTCGGACTGATCTACAAGCCGCTGCCCCAGGCCTCGATCTACGCCAGCTACTCGCTGTCGTACCTGCCGCGTTCCGGCGAACAACTCGGCTCGCTGACGCCCAGCAACCAGGCTTTCGAGCCTGAGGACTACCGCAACTACGAAGTGGGTGCGAAATGGGACCTGCGGCCTGATTTTTCGCTGACGCTGGCGCTGTATCAGCTCGACCGCAGCAACGTCATCATCCCGCCCAGCAGCGGCAGCGCGGCGGCAACTCTCGGCGACGGTGCACGCACCCAGGGCGTGGAGCTGGGCGTCAGCGGCAAGGTCACCAAAGCCTGGAGCATCGCCGGCGGTTATGCCTACCAGGACGGCAAGCTGACCGCGACCACCAGCGGCACGGCAAAGGACGGCGCCAGCCTCGCCAACCTGCCGCGCAACACCTTCTCGCTGTGGAACCGCTATGACTTCTCCCCGCAGTGGGGCGCAGGCCTGGGCGTGTTCAACCGCAGCGCGATGTTCGCCAGCAGCAGCAACGCGGTGAAGCTCAAGGGCTACACCCGTGTCGACGCCGCGCTGTTCTACACCCTGAACCGCCGGCTGCGTGCCCAGCTGAATATCGAAAACCTCACCGGCGAGGACTACTTCGTCAATGCCCACAACGACAACAACATCCTGCCCGGCGCACCCCTCAATGTGCGCGCGGCAGTGACGGCCAACTTCTGATCGCGTGGACCCCAGCCCCCGCTGGCCCCTCAGCCAGCGGGGGCTTTTCTTTGCCGGTGACCCGCCTGGCCGCGTGCAGGCGCTGTCAGGCCAGCCAATAATCGACATACCAAAGCCTTCTGGGATTCTTCATGCTTTTCATCAATGGCCGTTGGCAAGCCGGCCAGGGCGCGGCCTTCGAGAGTCACGATCCCTCGACCGGCAAGCTGCTCTGGCAGGGCCATGGCGCCGATCCGGCCGAGGTCGATGCCGCTTTCGCCGCTGCCCGCGCGGCCTTCGAACCCTGGGCTGATCTGGCGTTCGAGGAACGTGCCGCCGTCGCGCGCCGGTTCGCGGCACTCCTGAAAGAGCGCAGCGAAGTGCTTGCCCTCGCCATTGCGCGGGAAGTCGGCAAGCCCTTGTGGGAGTCACGCACCGAGGTGGCGGCGATGGCGGGCAAGATCGAACTGTCGATTGCCGCCTATCACGAGCGCACCGGCGTACGCGAACAGGTGCAGCCGTTCGGACGCTTCGTGCTGCGCCACAAGCCGCACGGCGTGGTGGCGGTATTCGGGCCGTACAACTTTCCAGGCCACCTGCCCAACGGCCACATCGTGCCGGCGCTGCTGGCGGGCAACTGCGTGCTGTTCAAACCCAGCGAGCTGACGCCGATGGTGGCGGAGGAGACCATCAAATGCTGGGAGGCCGCCGGGCTGCCCGCCGGTGTAATCAACCTTGTGCAGGGCGAGCGTGCCACCGGCGAGGCGGTGGCAGCACACCCGCAACTCGACGGCCTCTACTTCACCGGCAGCGCCCGCACTGGCGGCATCCTCTCGCAGCAGTTCGCGACCCGGCCACAGGTCATCCTGGCGCTGGAACTGGGCGGCAACAATCCGCTGGTGGTGGGCACGGTGGTGGATGTCGACGCTGCCGTGCACGAGATCGTGCAGTCGGCTTGGATCACGTCGGGTCAGCGCTGCACCTGCGCACGGCGACTGATGGTGCCGGCAGGTGCCAAAGGCGATGCGCTGTTG
The DNA here is from genome assembly GCA_046598075.1 of Stagnimonas sp. Lineage (GTDB taxonomy): Bacteria > Pseudomonadota > Gammaproteobacteria > Nevskiales > Nevskiaceae > Stagnimonas. The sequence goes on along the minus strand of JBKJJE010000102.1, from coordinate 3,860 downwards.
GCGCGGCTGGTCGAAGTCACCAAGGCACTGCGCATCGGCGGTGCCGAGGACGAGCCTGCGCCCTTCATGGGACCGGTCGTTTCTGCCCGTGCCGCACAGGGGCTGCTCGATTCGCAGGCACGCCTCGTCGCACTGGGTGCCACACCGCTGCTGAAAATGCAGCGTCTCGAAAAGGGCGATGCCTTCGTCTCGCCCGGCATTATCGACATCACCACCTGCGTGGCGGACGTGCCGGATGAAGAAGACTTTGGCCCGCTGCTGAAGGTGATCCGCACCGCCTCGCTCGATGAGAGCATCGCGCAGGCCAACAACACCCGCTTTGGCCTCTCCGCCGGCATGCTCAGCGACGACGACGCCGAGTGGGACAAGTTCTTCAAGCGCATCCGCGCCGGCATCGTCAACCGCAACCGGCAGACCACCGGGGCTTCGGGCAGCTTCCCGTTCGGCGGGCCGGGGCATTCAGGCAACCATCGGCCCAGCGCCTACTATGCTGCCGACTATTGCAGCTACCCGGTTGCATCAAGCGAAGCGCCCAAGCTGGAGAAACCCATGACTCTCTCACCCGGCCTGACCCTGTGAAACGCCTTGCCGCGGCGATGCTGGCGCTGCTGCTCACGGCCTGCGCCACGGTGCCCCCTGCCGAGGTGAAGGCCGGCAGCAACTGGATTAAGGTCGCCGACGGCTGCAACTGCAGTGGCGAGGTAGCCAAATCACCCGATACCGCACTGCGCCAGGCGGTGAATCAGGATGCCGCCGCTTACGAATACGCCCGCAAGGTAGGTGCTGCCGAAACCGCGCTGACCCGGCGACCGGCCATCGCCGGCAACCGGGTGGAACTGCTGGTCGATGGCCCCGCCACCCATGCCGCACAGCTCGAGGCGATCCGCCTTGCGCGCCATCACATCCACCTCGACATCTACATCATCACCGACGAGAAGGTCGGCCAGCAGTACGCCGAAGCCCTCAGCGAGCGCGCGCGCGCCGGCGTCATCGTGCGGCTGATGTTCGATTCCATCGGCGGCAGCGGTGCGGGCGACAAGTTCAAGGACGCTCTGAAAGCGTCCGGCGTGCAGCTTCTGGAGTTCCACAAGACCAGTGACCTGCGCATCTGGCGCGTCAACCGCCGTAGCCACCGCAAGCTGCTGGTGGTGGACGGCAAGATCGCTTTCACCGGCGGCATCAACATCATGGACGAATACACTCAGTCCTCGCCGAACGGCGAGGCAAGGGCGCCGGGATCAACGGCCAGCAGGGGTGGTGGTGGTGGCAGCGGCGGTGCCGGCATGCGCGCCTCGCAGCTGCCTGCCGGTGCCGGCTGGCGCGATACCCACATCCAAGTGGAAGGCCCGGCGGTGGCCTCGTTCCAGCGCGCCTTTCTGGATGCCTGGGAGGCAGGCAAGGGCGAGATCGATCTTTCCGGCGAGTACTTTCCGCCACTGCAATCAGCTGGCAACGACATCGTGCGTGTGCTCACCAGCGAGGGCACCGACCTGCTCAGCGTGTTCCTGGCCGTGCCGGAAACCGTCGCCAAGACGCTGCTCAGCAAGCGCGAGAAACGCAATGTCATCTACGGCACCTACTTCAGCGCCATCAAGCTGGCCGAGAAGCGGGTGTGGATCACCCAGTCGTACTTCGCCCCCAACGAGGATTTCACCGAACTACTGTGCGACACCGCCAGGCGCGGTGTCGATGTGCGGCTGCTGTTGCCTGCCAAATCCGATGTCGGCTACCTGCCGCTTATCACGCGGCACTACTACGACCGGCTGCTGAAGGCCGGCATCAAGATCTACGAATACCAGCCGGTGACGCTGCACGCCAAGACCGCCGTGGTGGATGGCGTCTGGTCCACCGTCGGCAGTGCCAACCTCGACTACCGCAGCTTCATCCACAACGACGAGGCCAATGCAGTGATCATCGGCAAGACTTTTGGCGGCAAGATGGAAACCCTGTTCAAGCAGGACATGGCGCATTCCGAGCTCATCACGCTGGAACAATGGCGCCAGCGGCCGTGGCTGGACCGGCTAAAGGAAACCGGCGCCTCGCTGTTCAAGTACTGGATCTGAGCACGCCTGCCGGCATATGAGCACCCCATTGATCGACCTGCGCAGCGACACTGTCACCCGCCCCAGCGCCGGCATGCGGGCCGCCATGCATGCCGCTGAACTCGGCGATGACGTCTATGGCGACGACCCGACGGTGAACCGCCTGCAGGCGGTCGCGGCGGAACGCTTCGGTTTTGAGGCCGCCCTGTTCTTCGCCACCGGTACCCAGAGTAATCTCGCTGCCCTCATGGCGCACTGCGGGCGCGGCGACGAGATGATCGTGGGCGCCGAAGCACATACCTATCGCTGGGAGCAGGGCGGTGCCGCGGTGCTGGGCAGCATCCAGCCACAGCCCATCACCAACCAGCCGGATGGCAGCCTGGCGCTGGCCGACATCGCCGCCGCCATCAAGCCCGACGACGTGCACTTTGCCCGCACAAGGCTGCTGGCGCTGGAGAACACCATCGCCGGCAAGCTGCTGCCTGCCAGCTATGTCGCCGATGCCACCGCCCTGGCCCACGCCCATGGCCTGGCCACCCATCTCGACGGCGCGCGGGTCTGCAATGCCATGGTGGCGAGCGCTGTCAGCGAGCACGCCATCGTCGCCGGCTTCGACTCGGTATCGCTCTGCCTCAGCAAGGGCCTCGGTGCGCCGGTGGGCAGTCTGCTGATGGGCAGCCGGCCGCTCGTCGAGCAGGCACGGCGCTGGCGCAAGGCACTAGGCGGCGGTATGCGCCAGGCCGGCGTGCTGGCTGCCGCCGGGCTGTATGCGCTGGAGCATCACGTCGCCCGTCTCGCCGACGACCACGCCTTGGCAGGGCATCTGGCCGAGGGCTTGCGCGCACTGGGGCTGAGCGTCGAACCGGTGCACACCAACATCGTCTTCGTGCAGATCCCCGCCGCGCATCTCGCCGCTGTAGCGGCCGCTTTCAAGGCCCATGGCGTGCTCGCCAGCATCGGCCCGCGCACGCGGCTGGTGACCCATCTGGATGTCAGCCGTGAAGACATCGACCGGGTATTGATGCTGCTGCGGCAGGTCATCGACCACGGCGATAACGCGCCGCGGCCTGCGGCGGAACAGAGTCTTTATGCTTGAGGCTTCTGCCGCTTAAGTTGAAGGCTATCGCGGTCGCGTTCATTCATTGGGCTGCTTCGGTCCTTGGCCGCCGCCGCCCCGAGGCTATACAGTCAGTCCGTCCGCAGAGGGGTGTGCGGCATCAACCGGCGCGGCGACATCGACGCCAATACCAAGGGGCTGAAATCAATGACTTGTCACAGGCAATTCACGGTGTTCTCAAATAAGGCGGCTGTCGTTGCAACCGCAGTATTGATTCTGTCCGCCTGCAGCGGGGGTGGGGATGCTGGCAGTGGCGGCGACAATTTGTTGCAAGGTTGTCGTCCGATCGCTGGCGGTGGCACCGTAACTTCAACGTCTGTGTCTCCCGGTTGTGTCGGGTGCGATGTCTCAACCGCTGCACAGGCCATCGATGGAAACGGCAGCAGCTTTGCCACTCTCAACATGCCAACCAACTCGGCAGGCTCGGTCACTCTCCGGGCAACCGCACAAAGCGGAGTCGTGTTTCCCGCAGGCAGTCTCGCCGGCATGGTGCATTCCATCTCTTATGGCACTTCGGCAGGCTTGGCTATCTCCCTTGTGACCTACGCAGGCGGCGTTCGGCAAGAGCAATTCAATTTCAATTCGGGGTCAGGCAGCAGCACACAGAACCCGGCTGCTCCCGCACGCGCCAGTTACACCACCACTCGGCAATACGACGCGGTCGAACTCAATTTCACCCGCGCCAGCGGAGCCGGCGTTGT
>JBKJJE010000095.1:0-7972 GCA_046598075.1 Stagnimonas sp. | reverse complement strand
AGGGTTGCGGCCAAAACCGCGCATTGCAGCGTCACGCGGCTTGCGAATGGAACAACCATTCGCTGCGCCCCGTTCCTCGCACTGCGCGGTTTTGACCTGCAACGCTGCGATCATTTGTATGTCAACAGACCCTCGGGCAGCACGATCCTCACCTCCAGCCCGCCACCCTCGCGATTGACCAGCACCAGCCGTCCCTCGTGCGCCTCGATGATCTCCCGACACAGGGTCAACCCCAGGCCCGTGCCCTCGGACTTGGTCGAGTAGAAAGGCAACAATGCATTGGCAAGCACCGACTCGGACATGCCGGGGCCACGATCTTCGACCGCTAGCACGAAGCCATGACCCTGCTCCCTAACCGAGAGCGTCACCGCGTCGGCAGGCCCACCCGATTCATGGGCATTTTTCAGCAGATTGATCAGCACCTGCTGCAACTGCGCCGCATCGAAACGTGCGTGGCGTGATGGCAGCGGTGCGCTCAGGCGAAAGCCAATCAGGCCACGCAAACCGTCGATGAACGGCTGCCAGGCTACATCTTCCAGCCGCGGCAGCGGCAGCTTGGCAAAGCGCGCGTAGTCCTCCAGAAAACCCTTGAGGCGCCGGGTGCGGTCGTCGATGGTGTCGAATACCAGCGCGAGTCTGGCGGTGTCGCCGCGCTCCGCAAGCAGGCGCCCCGAATGCGCCATCGAGGCAATGGGCGCCAGCGAATTGTTGAGCTCGTGACTGATGACCCGGATGACTTTCTTCCAGCTCTCAAGCTCCTGCCGGTTCAGCTCGCGGGTGAGCCGCTTGAACAGGTGCAGATGATGTTCTCGGGCATTGAGGCTGAAGCGGTTGTGGGTGACGTGATAGACCTCCGGCTCCTCATCCCCTGCGACGGTGTACAGGCCGTCGGCGTCGGCGCTTGCCGCTTCGCGCAGGCTCTCCGGCAGGGCGGCAAGCAGGGTGGAAAACAGTGCGCCTTCCATCTTGCGGCCGTCGTGAAAAAGTTGACGCGCCGCGGTGTTGGCATACAGCACATGGCCGTTGGCATTGGTGAGTACCAGCGCCCAGGGCGTGGACTGAATCACCGTGTCGAGCAGCAGTTCTCGTTGGAACAACTCCTGCCGCTCGCGTCGCAACACCTCGCCGATGTGGTTATAGAGTGCGGCCAGCTCGCCCAGTTCATCATTGCGATTGACGGTGATCGACAGCGAGAAATCGCCATCGCGAAAACCTGCCACGCCGTCACGCAGCACCCGCAGGTAGCGATTGATCGGGGCCATGAAACGGTGCAGCACAAAAATGGCGCTGGGCAGCAGCAACGCCAGCGCGCACAGTGCCGCGAGTGCGCGTGGCAAGGCTGCAAGGGCCAGTGTGACCGCCACGCAGGCGAGCACCACAGCGGTCAGCAGCATGGCGATCTTGGCTTCGAGCGAGAGACGCGGCAGAGTCATTTGCGAATGATGCTTGATGGCTTGGGATCAGGTCTCAAGACAGCCCGAGTCCAAACTTCTCCATGCGTCGGTAGAGTGCCTGCCGCGACAGCCCCAGTTCCCGCGCGGCAATGGCAATAACCCCCTGAGCACCGTCCAGCACACGCTGAATGGTGTCGCGGTCAGGCTCGTTGACCGCTGCGTCACTGCCAATCGCAGCACCGGCTTGCAGACCGAGATCGGCAAGCTGGATCTCAGCGTCTGCCGCCAGCAGACAGGCGCGACGCACGCTGTTCTGCAATTCGCGGACATTGCCAGGCCAGTGATGTGCCATCAGCGCGCGCTCGGCCTCGGCACTGAAGCTGTGTGCCCCATCGAGAAACGCGCGTGCGGTGGGCAACACGTCATCACGCCGCGCAGCCAGAGGCGGCACGTTCAACTCGATGACATTGAGGCGGTAATACAAATCCTCGCGGAAGGTTCCGGCGCGAATCGCCGCACGCAGGTCGGTATTGGTGGCGCTGATGATGCGCACCTGCACCTGTCTGGTCTGGGTGCTGCCGAGCCGTTCGAACTGGCCGGTCTGCAACACCCGCAACAGCTTTACCTGCCCTTCCAGCGACAGCGTGCCCAGTTCATCCAGAAACAGGGTGCCGCCATCGGCCGCCTCGAAGCGCCCGCTGCGCGCCTTGTTGCCAGCACCGGTGTAGGCGCCGGGTTCGGCACCAAACAGTTCCGCACTCATCAACTCCGCCGGCAAGGCACCGACATTGACGCGGATGAAAGGTCCATCCGCCAGCGGCGAATTGGCCTGGATGATCTCCGCGATCTTCTCCTTGCCCGCACCATTGGGCCCGGTGATCAGCACCGGCACATCGGCGCGCGCAACGCGGGTGGCGAGCGTGACGGTCTCATGCATGGAGTCACTCTCGTAGACCATGCCGCAGAGGTCGAAGGACCCCGCTACCTTCTGCCGCACCACCCGCCGCGCCGACAGCAGGCGCTGATTCTCGCGCGTCGCCGCATGCAGCTTCAGCAGGTTGTGGATGGTGGTGAGCAGCTTGCGGTCATCCCAGGGTTTGCCGAGGTAATCGGCCGCACCCTGCTTCATCAGCGCCACTGCAGTCTCCACACTGGTCCAGGCGGTGAGCAGGATGATCGGCATGTCCGGCTGTTGCAGGCGGATGGCGCGGAACAATTCCACCCCTTCTTCGCCGGAGGTGGTGTCACGGTGAAAATTCATGTCCTGCACGACAAGGTCGATGCTGTGTTCGTCGAGCAGCGCCAGGGCTTCTGCAGGCGACTCGGCGACCAAGGCTTTAAGGCCGTGTAGCGAGAACAGCAGGTCCAGTGCCGTGCAGACGGCGCTGTTGTCATCGACGATCAAGACCGTGGACATGAGTCGAACCTATACGTTGCGGGTTGCCACCGAAGGATGCACTGCCGCCGCGCGCAGCGCCGGACCCAGCACCGCAAGCTGACCCAGCACCAGCAGGGCCACGGCACCCGCAGGCACATAGAGCCAGTCCAGCCGGGGCACGTCGAATCGCTGCATCAGAAAGGCGTTGAGGGAAAAAGCCAGCACCGCGCCCAGTGCCACACCAAAGCCGCTGATAAAGAAATTTTCGATCTGGAAGTGCCGCACCACATCGCGCCGGAGCGCGCCCAGCGCGCGACGGGTGCCGATCTGCCGGGTTCGCGTTGTCACCCAGAAGCTGGCCATGCCGACGATACCCAGCGCGGTGATGGCCAATAGCGCGGCAACCACCACGGTGAGGGTGATGACGGTGACGCGATGACGACGATAGCCGCGGGCACGCATTTCGTCGTAGTCGCGCACATTGCGGATGATCCGGCCACCGTCGAGCTTGAGCAGCATCGGTTCCAGCTCGCCCATCACCCGGTCGCGCTCGCCGGGTTTGGTGCGGACGAGATACCGCATGTCGGACTGGAACTCCATGCGCACCGGCAGCAGCACACCCTGTTCGTGAATGGTGGATGTCACCCACGGCGATTGCAGGCGCTCGACGATGCCCACCACCGTCAGGACGTCCTTGTCGCTCATGTAAACCTGCTTGCCCAGCGCCGAACCGTCGGGGAACAGCCGCTTGGCGAGCGCCTGACTCAGGATGATGCCGTCTGGCCATTCAGGCTTCTTCTCATCGTAATCGCCGACTTCTTCGGCAGTGAAATCGCGGCCTTCGATGAGCTTGAGGCCCATGGTACGAATGCCATGCTCATCGACGTTGTAGATCACTGCACCGGTCTGGTCGGGATTGCGGCTGCCTTCCGCCAGCGGCTTGCTGCTGATGCCCTCGCTCCAGCCGCCGCCGGAGAGCGGCAGACCGGTGGCGATGGCCACGGCATCGGCAACTCCTGGCATCGAGCGCAGCGCGCGCAGGTCGGCCTGGTAGCCTGCGTGCTTGTCGAAGCCCGGCCTGAACGGCAGGCTGGAGAGCGAAATCAGGTTGGCCTCATCCAGGCCGCTGGGGCTCGACATCTGGCCGATGCGCTCGACGATGAGATAGGCGGCGTTGGTGACAATGGCGAGCGTCAGCGCGATCTGCAGCGCGATCAGCACGAGGCCGGTCTTGTTGCGCAACAGCGCGGCGAGAATGGGTGGGAGGCGCATGGTGGCTCCTGAAAGTCGGGGGTGGGACAAAGGTCACTGCGTCTTCAAGAATCCCGCCGGTGGCAGGCGCGCAATGCGCCAGGTCGGCAGCAGGCCTGCCAACAGCGTGGCGGCGATGGCGACCAGCAGCGTCAGCACGATCATCAGGGGATCGAGGTGTGCCACGGTCTCGATACCCGGATCGAGCTTGCGAGTGCCCAACAGGCCCAGCCAGGTCAGCACCAGCCCGAGCAAACCACCGCAAAAACCAATTACCCCCGCCTCGGTAAGGCACTGCGCCAGCAGCGTGCGGCGGGTAGCCCCCAGCGCGCGACGCAACGCCACCTCGCTGGCCCTGCCCAGAAACTTCGCCAGCAGCAGTCCTACGGTGTTGATCAGACATACCGCCAGGAACGCGAACGACAGCGCCACCTGGATGCGGGTGTCGTCGCGTACCACGCGCTGGCTCTGCAACCACTCAGTGACCGTCGGCAAACGGTTGTTGAGCGGACGCGGGAACCGGCCCAGTTTTTTCTGCTGCAGGACGTAGCCGTTGAGAAAATCCAGGTAGCGCGGCGCATCATCAGCGGATTCCAACTCCACCCAGAAGTTCATCCACACGCATTCCGATTCAAGTCGGCCCTGGTAGCCATCGCCAGAGGTCTTCCAGCAGGAATTGTTCTGCGAGCTGCCAAGCTCTTTTTCGATACCGTATTTGAACGGCAGGTAGACATCCTCCATCTCGTTGAAGGCACCGGCAGTCACGTCGAACACTTTCGGCACTGGCGTCCAGTCGTCGAGCACACCGGCTACCGTGAATTCATCGTCGCCGATGCGCAGCCGCTTGCCGACGCTGTCGGCACCGCCGAACACCTTGTCGTTGCTGGCCTTGGAGAGCACAACCACACGCGCTGCGGCGGCATCCTGGACACTGCTCCATCCGGCGCCGAAGCGCATCGGTGCTTCGAACATCGAGAAAAAATCCGCCGTCGTCAACCGCGCGTTGATGAGATAGGGCTTCACCTCGCGATTCTCCGGCTGCAAGGGAAAGTAGTTGGTGAACATCGCAACCTGCCGCTTGGCCTGCTTCGCCTCCATCAGCGCCATGGCGTCGCGATAGCTGACGATATTGGGCGGCTCGCTAGGGTTTTCCTCGTCCCAGGGCTGGCTCGGATCCCAGTTGTCGAGCTGTACCGGCCGCAGCAGCGCATCCTTGTGGGCGATGGGATTGCCGGACATCAGATAGAAGATGGTCAGCGAGGTCATCGACGCGCCGATACCCAGTCCGATGGCACAGACCATCAAGAGTGTGAGCACCGGCGTGCGGCGCATCGAGCGCACCGCAAGTTGCAGGTAATAGCCCAGCAGGTTCATGGCAAGGTCTCCGCAGATGATTGGCAGCTAGACCGCAACAGCGGCGGTCGCGTGCTGGGCATGCGCGAAGGCGGTGAAATCGGTCACCTGTCCATCCATCACATGGATGTTGCGCTGCGCACGCCGTGCCAGGTCCGGGTCATGCGTGACCATCACGATGGTGGTGCCACTGGCATTTATTTCTTCCAGCATCTCCATCACCTGCCGGGCCATCAGCGAGTCGAGATTGCCGGTGGGTTCGTCCGCGAACAGGATGCGCGGCGTGCCCGCCAGCGCGCGGGCGATGGCGACGCGCTGCTGCTGCCCGCCAGAGAGCTGCGAAGGCAGATGCCGCGCTCGCGAATTCAACCCCACCTGCTGCAGGGCCCTGCCGATGCGCTGCGCCCGCTCGGCGCTGGAAAACCCCCGGTAGCGCAACGGCACCTCGACATTCTCGTAAACATCGAGATCAGGAATGAGGTTGAAGGACTGGAAGATGAAGCCGATCTTGGCGTTGCGAAGCCGCGAGCGGGCATCGTCGGCGAGCTGGGTCACATCCTGGCCGTCGAGCAGGTAGCGGCCCTGATCGAAGCTCTCCAGCAGGCCTGCGATGTTGAGGAAAGTGGTCTTGCCGGAGCCGCTCGGCCCGGTGACCGCAACGAACTCGCCCTCCGCCACCTTCAGCGAGAAATCCCGCAGTGCATGGGTCTGAACGAGGTCGGTGCGATAGACCTTGGCGATGCTTTGCATGTCGAGCATGGGTTACTCCCTGGGTTGGAATGAGTTTGGTTGGGGGTCAGCGCAGCCGCACGGTTTCTGCACCGTCGAAGCCATCAGTGCCGGAAATGATGATCTCGTCGCCGGCGGCGAGACCTTCGAGAATCTCGATCTGCGTGGCACTGGCCGCACCGATACGGATGGCCGTGCGCCGGCCGATGCCATCGACCACGCGGTAGGCGATGCGGCCGCCACCTGAGTCGAGAAACGGCCCGCGTGCCACCTGAAGCACGCTGGCGCGCTGGTCGAGCAGGATGCGCACCGACACCCGCTGGTTCTGGCGCAGCTCCGGTGGTATCGAATCCTTGAACTGCACGCGCCCTGTAACCAACCCGTTGTTGACCTCCGGCGAGATCGCCGTGAGCCGCCCGCTGTAGCTCGCAGCGCCTAAAGTCACCTCTGCTGGCATGTCGATACCCAGGCTTTCGGCGTAGCTTTCAGAGACTTGGATTTCCACTTCCAGCGCCGAGAGATCGACGACAGTCAGCAGCGCTTGATTGGCCGCGACGGCCTGTTTTTGCGCCACCGCCAGCGTCCCGACGACGCCATCCACCGGAGCACGTACTGTCAGCTCTGCGGCGCGGCGGCGCAGGTTGTCCACCAGCAGCGCCTGCCGCGCGGCTTCCTGCTGGCGGGTCTTGAGTTCAAAGTTGAGGCTCTCGGCGAGCAGGCCGGCTTCTTCCAGCATCTGCCTGGCGCGCACACGGGCGACAGTGAGTTCGTCGGCGCGGCGCGCAACCTCGATATCCGGCATCACACCGCGCGCCTTGGCATCCCTGGCGCGTGCCAGTTCGCGCTCGCTGGCACCCTCGGTGACTGTCGCAAGCTCGATGGCGAGCCGCCCCTGCGATTGCCGCGTACGTGCATCCACCTTTTGCCTTGCGACTGCGGAGCGCAGGCTATCCAGGTTCACAGTCTCACGCGCCAGCTCGTTGGCAATGTCGGGACTGTCGACCGTCGCCAGCACCTGGCCCTTTCTGACCCTCTCGCCCGCTGCAACCAGCAGTGTCACCACCCCCGCGCCAGTGGCGTACAGCGTCGGGCTGACCGCCGCCACCGCCTTGCCCTGCGCCGACACATCCGACACGAAGGCCCCCAGCGTCACCGTGGCAAGACGCAGCCGCTCGCGGGCCACCGAACGTTCTGCATCATTCCAGCGCGACAGCGTCGGCCACACCACCGCCGCAGACAGCAGCAGGACCAGCGCCAGCACTATCCAGCGCCGGTGGCGGCGCGCGCTGCTGCCGGCGAGGAAGGTGTCCTGCCCCGCGGTGTCGCGGATCACGGTCATTGCGGCTTAGACCTCAACCGGCGTGTGTGCAAACTGGAAGTGCTTCCACACCGCCTGCAACCAGCCGCGCAGGCCCTTCTGGCGTAGCTGTTTCGCGTAGGCAAGACCGGCCTGATGCTGCTGCCATTGCGCCAGCGTGTAGCGTGCGGTGGGCGTGACGATGACCGGCTCCAAAGTGACGGCGACAATGGCGCTGCGCGCCTCGACACGGGCCTGCCATTCGGAAGCGGAGTAGTGCGCCGTCGGCGTGACGACGATGGCTTCGAGCAACACTGTCTCGATCGTTTTCGGCGCGGCCAGTGCCGGGCTCAGCAAAGCGCTGAGTGCGAAAGCGGCGGCGATGGCGAAGGTGTGGGGCTTGAGCATGGCTGACTCCTGTTGGCGGTTGCACCACAGGTAATGCCAACCGTGTGCCAAGTGATGCGACACACTCAAGCCTTTGTTATTGCTTTGTTTTCATTTTCCGTCTGCAGGCTGGAAAGCGTCCGTGGACGCACAGCGGACACTTTGGCGGACACATTTTTATGG
>JBKJJE010000068.1:0-14702 GCA_046598075.1 Stagnimonas sp. | reverse complement strand
CCTCAACGTCAGCGAGAGCAACGCGGCGCTGGATGCCAACGCCATCACGCCCGGCTGCCCCAGCTGATCCCCGGCGTCGTTAAGGCCGTATTGAACCCCGCTTCGGCGGGGTTTTTTTATCGGCGATCACCGCTGTCCAACCGCTAAATCGGCAGCACCCAGGCCAGTGCAAACGCGCGATTGATGAACCAGATCAGCCCCGCGACGGCGACCAGCACCGAACCGGGCCAGAGCACGACGGGCACGTAGCCGCGCCAGTGGCGCAGCGCGAACACCAGCGGCACCAGCGCGCCAACCAGCAGCAGCTGCGCAGCCTCGACGCCGAGATTGAAGCCCAGCAGGGCAATCAGGCGGCCGGAGATGGGCAGCCCCAGTTCCAGCAGCGCGCCGGCAATCGCGGTGCCATGGATGAGCCCGAACAGCCAGGCCAGCACGAACAGGGTGCGCCGCCCTGCCAGCGGCAGCAGGTTGTTGAACCCGGCGAACAGCACGCTGAGCGCCACCAGCGATTCCACCAGACGGGTGGGTAGCGCAACCACGCCGAGCGCAGTCAGACACAGGGTGATGGCATGGGCGATGGTGAATGCCGTCACCAGCTTCGCCGCATCGGCCAGCGTCGGGCCGAGACGCTCGACCGGCTGCCAGCGACCCGCACGACGCAGCAGCGCTGCGGGCAGGAACAGGCCGGCGATGAACAGCATGTGATCCCAGCCGCTCCAGACGTGCGCCAGGCCCTCGTGCAGGTATTCGCGCAGCGTCTCGAAACTGCCGCGCTCGCCGCTCAGTTCCAGGCTGTTGCTGGTCGGCGTCAGCGTCGCCGAGCTGCTCTGCCGGCCCTGCTGCCAGCGCAGCAGCGCCCGATGGCTGGCGTCGAACTCAAACAGGGCGCTGTCGGCGAGCTGCCAGTGTTGGGGTACGGTTGCGCAACGTGCGGCGAACTGGAACACCGCGTACGGCCCGTCGGCATGGCTGCTGACCTGCACATCGGGACTGGCTACCAGTGCGCAGCTGAGGGCATCGCCCTCGACCCGCAGCCGCGGCGCGAGATAGGCGAGCAGCGCCGGGGCCGCCGCCTGCAACTCGCCCCAGGTCAGCTGGCCATCGTCATCGGCGTCGACCCCCAGTGCATCGTCGAGGTCGCGCAATGCGTAGTCGGCGCGTAGTTGAAGGTCGGCTCCCTCCACCACCACTTGCAGGTAGGCGGTGCTGCCGCTGTGGGCGCCGGCCATGCCGCTGCCGAGTGCCAGTACCAGCAGCAGCCCCGCGCGGCAGGGCAACGACCTCATGGCGAGGCAGCCAGTCGCGTCGCGAGCGACTGCAGGCGCAGGTCTTCGATGCGGGTGCGCTGCATCCAGTCGAGCACCGGCCGGGCGGCAGCGCGATCCCCTGCGGCGACGGCGGCCTGCAGCAACAGGCGGGCGTCCGCCGGCTCGCGCTGCGTCGCCCAGTTCTGCTGCGCGAGCCGCAGCGCGGCTGGCGCATCGCGTTGCAGATGCAGCGCCGCCATGCCCTGCTCGCGGCGGTGCGGCGGGTCGCCGCGGTTGGCGACCAGCGCATGGCGTGCGAGCAATTCCCTGCGGTGCAGGGCGGCCGCGCCGGCGGCCACGGCGTCGCCTGCCGTCGCCAGCTGGCTTTCCGCCAGGGCGAGCCGCAGCAGCAGCGGGTCGAAATCGGTTTCGGCGGCAAGCAGGGCTTTCACTTCAGCCGCACGCTGCTGATCGAGCAGGAAATCGGCATATGCCGCCTTCAGATAGACATCGTTCTCGCCTGCCGCCTGTGCGGCCGCGAGGGCGCTGAGGTAGTGCCCGCTGGCGCGCGGCAGATCGCCCAGGCGCTCGGCGATCTCGGCTGCCTGGGTGAGCGCCCAGCTGCGGATTGCGGGCGGCGCTTCCGGCTCGCGGGCCAGCGACAGTTCGATGGCCTGCAAGGCACTGCTCGCCTGGCCGCTGAGCCCTCCGGCAGCGCCGATGCAGGTCGCCACCACCAGCAGCCCGGCCTGGCCGATCAGGGCGGCGCAGTCGGAGCGGGCGGAAAGCGGCTCGCCCTGCACCATGCGGATGCTGGCGCGGATCAGCCGCGCCTGGGCGTTCTGCGGGTCGGCACCGAGCACAGCCTGGAGGTCGGCCAGCGCAGCGGCAAAGTCATGCCGCTGCTGCAACAGGATGGCGCGCAGCAGGCGCGCGGGCAGCGATGGCGCGGCGGCAGTCCAGTCGCTGCCCAGCAGTGCCTGGGCCTGCCCGAAATAGCGCGGATCGCCAGTACGATGGCCCTGATCGATGGCCGCCTGTGCGGCGGCCAGACGCTGCACCGGATCCGCCACGACGCCAGCGCCGCGCGCCTGCCGCAGTGCCTTGGCGGCACCCGGCGGACGTTGCAGCAGCACGCTGTCGGGCGAAGCAGGGGTATACGGCTCGGCGGCCTGCACCGCGCCGGCCGCCATCGTCAGCACCAGCATCGCCGCCCGCAGAGCGTGGACAGGCATGGCCGAGCTGCCGGAGCCTGGCCGCTGCCCAGGGTTTGTCCTGAACTGCGGCCCGCTGAACCCGCGATGTGCAGCCATGGCCATTCCAAAACAGTCCGAAGTCAGAACAGGTTTTACGGCATCCGCCACCGGGCAGATGCGGCGCAGGCCAGATGGCCGGGATCAGTTCTCGATCAGCTCGAAATCGGCCTTCGAGGCGCCGCAATCCGGGCAGGACCATCCTGCCGGCACATCGGCCCACAGGGTGCCGGCGGCGATGCCCTCGTCAGGCCAGCCTTTGGCCTCGTCGTAGATGTAGTCACACACGAGGCAGCGCCACTTTTTCATGAAGCAGATTCCAGCAGGTAAGGATTGGGCGCGGGAGTTTAACCCCGCCGGATCAGGCGCGGCCAGAAGTCTGCCGCTGGTCAGGCTGTGGTCGGCGCGTACCTGGCGATCACAGCCTCACGTAGCGACGGCTTGATGTTGGCCTTGCGCATGTCGCCTTGGTGGTGGGCGACGACTTTCGGGTCCATCAGCCGGAACCACAGCGGCGGGATGTAGGCGATCAGGATCATCGCCGCGTAGCCCGATGGCAGCGAGGGCACGGCGTCGAAGTGACGCAGCGTCTGGTAGCTGCGGGTGGGGTTGGCGTGGTGATCGCTGTGGCGCTGCAGGTGATAGAGCAGCACGTTGGTGACCACATGGTTGCTGTTCCATGAGTGCTGTGGCTGGCAGCGTTCATAGCCGCCATCGGCGCGCGGCTGGCGCATCAGGCCGTAGTGCTCGAGGTAGTTCACCACTTCCAGCAGGCTGCCGCCGTAGGCACCGGCAATCACCACGAACAGCAGTGTCGGCCAGCCCAGCCAGACGGTGATGACGCTCCAGAATGTCGCCGTCATCGCCCAGCTTTGCAGATTGTCGTTGCTCCAGTGCCAGACGCTCCTGCCCTCGCGGGCGAGGCGCTTGGCCTCGATCTCCCAGGCGGACTTGAACGAGCCGATCACGCAGCGCGGAAAGAATTCGTAGAAAGTCTCGCCAAAGCGCGACGACGCCGGGTCTTCCGGAGTGGCGACACGGGTGTGGTGGCCGCGGTTGTGTTCGACGTAGAAATGGCCGTAAAAGCCGGGGGCCAGCACCAGCTTGGCAAGAAACCGCTCTACCGGCGAGGTCTGGTGGCCCAGTTCATGGCCGATGTTGATCGCCAGCCCGCAGCCGACACCCAACGACAGCACCATGCCCAGCCAGCCCACCCAGCTCAGCTCGTGGCTGGCCGCGAACCAAGCCATGTAGAACCACATGCCGAGATAGATCGGCACAGCCAGATAGAGTGCCCAGCGGTAGTAGCCATCGGCGGCCAGCCTGGGCATCGCGTCGTCCGGCGGGTTGGCGGTGTCCTCGCCCATCACCAGGTCGGCCATCGGGATCAGGCCGTAGAGGATGAAAAAGCCCAGCCACAACATCAGGCTCCAGCCGGTCAGCTGATAGCCGACGGTGCCGGTGACGGGCAGCAGCATGATCAGCGCGCCCAGCGGCCAGAGATAGCGCTTGCTGTCGGTCCAGGTGACGGGTGCAGGCAGGGTGTTGGTGGCCATTGAAGACTCCTCGCGATAACTAACCGAACGTTCAATTAAGTTAACGAGTCTGCCTTGCAGGTGTCAATGCCGCTGGTCGGATGCCTCTGCCCAGGCGGCAAATCCTGCCGCCAGCAGGCCTTTAGCCGCAGCGCAGCGGCAGCTCGGCGACCGGCTGTGCCCGCAGGCGTTGCAGCGCCTGCTGTACCGCAGCATCCGGGTTGAGCGGCTCGTCCAGGCCGCTGCTGAGGTCGTGCACGAACTGGCTAGCCCGCATGGTGAGCGCAGTCAGGCCGTCAAAGCCGCTGAAACTGACGCGATCCTGATCGAGATGCACGCCCACCAGCGACAGCCAGCGGTCGTCGCCGCGCTTGTAGTCGCGCACCCGGAACCACTGCCCGGCTTTCAGCAGCTGGTGCAGGGGATCGGCACCAGCCGCCGGCTCGCGGAGGTTGCTGCTGAGGGCGATGGTTTTGGCGCCCGGCGCGAGAGTCTTTGCTGGCGGCGCTGCCAAGGCAGGCACGGCAGCCGGGCCCGCCGGGCTGATGTCGACCTCTCGCCAGGCAGTGACCGCCTCCGCTGCGGAGAAACTGGCAAGCGCCTCTTCCTCAAGCTCTGCGTAGGCTTTTTCCAGCTCGGCGCAAACGCCGGTGACGTACTGCGCGGGCAACTCGGCATCCAGCAGGGTCTTGCGCAGCTCGTGCAGTACGGCCTGACGCTGGCCCTGGCCGCTGCACAGCGCGAAGCTGTCGACGAAACGATCCAGCAGCTGACGCGCCTGCCGCGTCTGCGGCGACGCTGCGCCATGGCGCAGCAGCAGACTCGACAGCAGCGGCAGGAAGCCGCGGGTCAGCGCCGCGCGGGCGGCGGCGGGTAGCGACACATCCAGCGTCCGCGCATCGACTTCGCGGCTGGCCAGGGCACGCACCCGGTGCAGCAGGTCCTCGGCGCGCTGCTCGTGATCGCTCACCATCTGCTGGCGAAACTGGTACACCACCTCGGGGTCGAGCGGCGGCAGCATGGACAGCGCATCGAGTGCGAACTGGCCGTGGATGCCGACCCGCCCGGCGACCTCCCTGAGCAGCATGCGCAGCGGAGCCAGCGAATAGCCCTGCATGCCGGTGAAGGCAGCTTTTTGCGCCAGTTCGTCGACCGACTGCCGCACCGGATGCAGGGCGTGGACAAAGAAGCTGGTATCGCAGAGCGCCGCCTTGATGATCACCAGACGCAGCGATTCGAGGTCCGCCGCAAACGCGGGGGGCAGCGCCGGCTCGGCAAGCAGGCCATCCATCCAGGCACCCGCCAGCGCGGTGATCAGGCCGGCGTCGCTGCCACCGAACGGCGGCTCGACCGCACGCAGCAGGGCATTGGCGAGCAAGCCATCCGGCCCTGAGCCCGGCGCAACGCGGGCGGCGCGCAGGGTTTGCAGCGTGGCGGCAGAGATGATCGGCTCCGTCTCCAACGCGCCGTTGCCGGACAGCGGCCGCGCCCTGCACAAACCCAGCCGGTCGAGGACTTGCAGCGCCGCCTGTACCAGCAGCGGCCAGCCGTTGAGGGCATGGCTTTCCACCAGCCGGTAGGCCAGCACCCGCTCGGCCGTGGCCAGGCCCGCCTGACGGAACGCCAGCGCGAAGCAGGCCGGCAGCGTCTGTGCGCCAAGCGCCTGCGCCAGTGCCGGCAGGCCCAGGTCACGCGAGGCCCATTGCAGGCGCGCCAGCAGCTGGCGACCATCCTCGCCGGCTTTCTGCTCGGCCAGCTGGGCGAGGTGGCTGAGTGCGACGTTCTCTTCCATCTCCTCGGCAGGCAGCAGGCAGAGCCGCTCGAGGTCGAAGACGCGGGGCGTCGAAGCGCGCTTGAGCGGATCGAAGCGACTCCCGAGCGCCGCGCTGAAACCGCGCACCAGTGCCGGCCGGTTGATCGACAGCGACTGGCCGAGTTCCAGCACCGCAGCGGTTTCCATGGCGTTGCGGGATTCCGCCAGCAGGGCTTGCACGGCAGAATCCAGTTGCTCGACGAACGCCAGCACCAGTTGCTCGCCGGCGTCCGCCACGCTCGCGCGCAACTGCGCTTGCAGCGGGTGTGCCGCCAGCACCGGCAGCGCGGCACCGGCAGCAGCGCCCTGCTCTGCCAGCGGCAGATTTTGCGGGACAAGCTTCTGGATTTGGGCGGCCATGCGGCAAGGTAGCCCGCCGCCGCCGCTGGGGAGGCGCTGCTGGATGCAAGGCCACCGCCTGCTGACAAGCGGCGGCCGCTTTAATATCTGCTTATCCGTATAGGCGGATAAGATACACTCCGCAGCCGCAAGGAGTCCCGAACATGGCCGCTGACGCATCCGTTCCCGCAGTACTGGTCCGCCCCGATTGCACCGAGGCACTGAAAGGCTTTCTGGCCGAACGGCTGATGGTGATCGACGGCGCCATGGGCACCATGATCCAGGGTTACCAGCTGGAGGAGGCCGACTATCGCGGCAGCCGCTTCGCCGACTGGCCGCGCGACGTGAAGGGCAACAACGATCTGCTGGTGCTAACCCAGCCGCACATCGTCAAGGAGATCCACGGCAGATACCTCGAAGCCGGTGCGGATTTCATCGAAACCAACACCTTCAACGCCACCACCATCTCGCTGCACGATTACGGCATGGGCGAGTTCGCCTACGAGTTCAATTTCGAGGCAGCGAAAGTCGCGCGCGCCGCCTGCGACGAGTGGACCGCCAAGACTCCGCACAAGCCGCGCTTCGTGTGCGGCACGCTGGGCCCAACCTCGCGCACCTGCTCGATCAGCCCGGACGTCAACGACCCCGGCGCGCGCAACGTCACCTACATGGAGCTGGTCACCGCCTATATCGAACAGGGTAACGGCCTGATCGATGGCGGCGCCGACCTGCTGCTGATCGAGACCATCTTCGACACCTTGAACGCCAAGGCGGCGATCTTTGCCTGCCTGACGCTGTTCGAACAGCGCGGCCGCAAATGGCCGATCATCATCAGCGGCACCATCACCGATGCCTCTGGCCGCACGCTGTCGGGGCAGGTCACCGAGGCGTTCTGGAACAGTATCTGCCACGCCAAGCCGCTGGCCGTGGGCCTCAACTGCGCGCTCGGCGGCAAGGACATGCGCCCCTACATCGCCGAGCTGGCGCGCGTCGCAGATTGCTATGTGTCCTGCTATCCGAATGCTGGCCTGCCCAATGCCTTCGGCGAATACGACGAGCGGCCCGACGAGACGGCGGCGATCATCAAGGAGTTCGCCGAAAGCGGGCTGGTCAACATCGTTGGCGGCTGCTGCGGCACCTCGCCCGGACACATCGGCGCGATCGCGAAGGCCGTTGAAGGCATCGTACCGCGCAAGCAATCGACGCCGCCGCGCGCGCTGCGCCTTGCGGGCCTTGAACCCTTCACCATCGGGCAGGACGGCGTACCGCAACTGTTCGTCAACGTCGGCGAGCGCACCAACGTCACCGGCTCGGCGAAGTTCCGCGATCTGATCAAGGCGGGTGACTACACCACCGCCGTCGCCGTCGCCCGCCAGCAGGTGGAAGCCGGCGCGCAGATCATCGACGTCAACATGGACGAGGGCATGCTGGATGGCCTGTTCGCCATGCGTCGCTTCCTCAATCTCCTCGCCAGCGAGCCGGACATCGCGCGCGTGCCGACCATGATCGACAGCTCGAAGTGGGAGATCATCGAAGCCGGCCTGCAGTGCGTGCAGGGCAAGCCCATCGTCAACTCGATCTCGATGAAGGAGGGCGAGGAGAAGTTCATCCGCGAAGCCAGGCTCTGCCGCAAGTACGGCGCTGCCGCGGTGGTGATGGCCTTCGATGAAGACGGCCAGGCTGACAATCTCGAACGCCGCAAAACCATCTGCGCGCGGGCTTACAAAATCCTGGTCGAGCAGTGCGACTTTCCGCCCGAAGACATCATCTTCGACCCGAATATTTTTGCGGTCGCCACCGGCATCGAGGCGCACAACTACTACGGCCGTGACTTCATCGAGGCCGTGAAGTGGATCAAGGCGAATCTGCCGCACGCCAAGATCAGTGGTGGCGTGAGCAACGTGTCGTTCTCGTTCCGTGGCAACAACCATGTGCGCGAGTCGATTCACTCGGTGTTCCTCTATCACGCGATCCGCGAGGGCATGGACATGGGCATCGTCAACGCCGGGGCCTTGATGGTCTACGACGGTCTCGATGCCGAGCTGCGCGAGCGCATCGAGGACGTCATCCACTTCCGGCGCGAGGACGCAACCGATCGGCTGATCGACATCGCCGGCAAGTTCAAGGGTGAGAAGCAGGAAGCGCGCGTCGAAGACCTCGCCTGGCGTGATCAGGCGGCAGGCAAGCGCATCACCTATGCACTGGTGAAGGGCATCGACGCTTTCGTCGAAGCCGATACCGAAGCCCTGCGGCAGGAGATTTCCGCACGCGGCGGCCGCCCCATCGAGGTCATCGAAGGCCCGCTGATGGAGGGCATGAACGTGGTCGGTGACCTGTTCGGTGCTGGCAAGATGTTCCTGCCCCAAGTCGTGAAGAGCGCGCGCGTGATGAAGAAGGCCGTGGCCTATCTCATCCCCTTCATCGAGGCCGAGAAGAAGCCCGGCGATGTGGCGTCCAGCAAGGGCAAGATTTTGATGGCGACGGTGAAAGGCGATGTCCACGACATCGGCAAGAACATCGTCGGCGTCGTGCTCCAGTGCAACAACTACGACGTGGTCGACCTCGGCGTGATGGTCGCACCGCAGAAGATTCTCGACGCCGCGCGCGAGCACAAGGTCGACATCATCGGCCTCTCCGGCCTGATCACGCCGAGCCTCGACGAGATGGTGCATCTGGCTAAGGAGATGCAGCGTCAGGGCTTCACCATCCCGCTGCTGATTGGTGGTGCGACGACTTCGCGCGCACACACGAGTGTGAAGATCGACCCGGCCTACGCAGGCCCGGTGGTGTGGGTCAAGGATGCCTCGCGCTCGGTGCCGGTCGCGGCCGCTTTGCTCAGTGCCGAGCAGCGGCCGAAGCTGATGGCCGAGACCAAGGCCGAGTACGACCAGATCCGCGAGCGCCACGCCAACAAGAACCAGACCGAAAAGTTTTTGACGCTCGAAAAAGCGCGCGCCAACCGCACACCCATCGAGTGGAAGGGCACGCACCCGTTTCGTCCGCGCATGCTCTTGCAGCAGACGCACGACGTGTGCGAGGGCCCGCACTGCGAGCACGTGCATCACGAGCACGGCGTGCAGTACGTGAAGACCTTCAAGGACTATTCGCTGAGCGAGCTGCGCGAATACATCGACTGGCAGCCCTTCTTCATCAGCTGGGAGCTGAAAGGCCGTTTCCCCGACCTGCTCAACAACCCGGCCTCTGGCGAGGCCGCGCGCAAGCTCTATGCCGATGCGCAGGCGATGCTCGACCAGGCCATCAAAGAGAAGTGGATTCAGGCCAATGGCGTGATTGGTCTGTTCCCCGCCAATGCGGTTGGCGACGACATCGAGGTCTACACCGACGAGACCCGCAGCACGGTGAAGGCCACCCTGCGCAATCTGCGCCAGCAGGCCGAGCACCGCGATGGCGTCCCCAATCGCTGCCTGGGCGACTTCGTCGCACCGAAAGAAACCGGCCTGCACGATTACGTCGGCGGCTTCGCGGTAACGACCGGCTTGGGTTGTCACGAAAAGGTCGCGGAGTTCAAGAAGAACAACGACGACTACAACGCCATCCTGCTCGAATCACTGGCCGATCGTCTCGCCGAGGCTTTTGCCGAGCGCCTGCACCAGCGTGTGCGCAAGGAGTTCTGGGGCCATGCCTCCGACGAGCGACTGAGCAATGAAGATCTGATCAACGAGAAATATGCGGGCATCCGCCCCGCACCGGGCTATCCGGCCTGCCCGGAGCACACCGAGAAACTCACCTTGTGGCGTTTGCTCGATGCCGAGAACAACACCGGCATCACCCTCACCGAAAGCATGGCGATGTGGCCGGGGGCTTCGGTGAGCGGCTGGTACTACGCACATCCGCAGGCGCAGTACTTCGTGCTCGGGCGCATCAACAAGGAACAGGCCGCCGACTATGCAAGGCGCAAGAACTGGAGCTTGCCGGAGGCCGAGAAATGGCTGGCTCCCAATCTCGGTTACGAGCCGGAGGACTGACTCCCAGCCACGAAAAAAAGCCCCGCATCGCGGGGCTTTTTTTGTGCGCTTGACGCCGCTTGGCGATCAGTACTCGCCGTGCCCGGCGCCTTAGATCTTCGACTTCGCCTTGTCCGCCGCGTCTTTCACCTCATCGCGGGCGCCGACCAGCTTGTCCTTGGCGTCAGCAGCGAGTTCCTTGGCCTTCTCCTTGGCCTGATCAAAGATCGCACCGGCTTTTTCGCGCACGTCATGCGCCTTCTCGCGCAGGGTGTCGGCGGCGTCTTCAACGGCGTCGACTGCCTTGCCGGCCATTTTCTTGACTTCACCGGTGGTGTGCTGCACTTCGCCCTCGGTGTGCAGGTGATGGCCTTCGGCCTGCATCTGCTTGTCGCCCAGCCATTTGCCGACGGTGGCCTTGGCGCTGCCGACGCTCGACTTCACCTGGCCCTCTGCCTTGTCGGCAGTGCCGCTGCCGAGCACCTCATCCACTTTCTCGCTTACGGTCTTGTTCTTGGTGTCCATCGGATATCTCCATCGGTTGGTGTCGAAAAGGGTTTTCAGGCCTCGCCGCAGCGAGCCCGGCCAAGATGCGTCACCGCCATGAAGTGCCACTGAATGCACCGGCCCGGCATACTGCGCAGATGAGCAAACCGAACCTCTCTGACCGCGCCGGGGCACCCCCCACAAAAAAGCCACTGCTGGCATTGACGGCAGCCATCGTGCTGGCCGGCGTCGGTGCGGCATGGTGGTTTCAGCAACTGCGGCAGCAGCCTGTCGTGCATCCTGAAACGGCCCTGTTCCGCCGCATCGAGGAGCCCCGCGTAATGCTGGCCGAAGTGTTCCGCAGCCAGGACAGCGTGCTGGCCATCAGCACCCCGCTGCAGGCGGCAGGGCTCACCGTGCGCAGCGCCGTGCTGGAACGTCCGCCGAGTGCGCTCTACCCACCGCGCCGCATCACCACGCTGACCGTCAGTCCATACCGGCACCTCGACTGCGAGGGCACTCTGGTGCTGGAGTTTTTCAACGACCGCCTGATGGAAGCCGACTTCCGTCCCGACGATGCCGCGCTCTATGCGCCGCGGCTGCGCAGGGCGGTGCCCGGCCTGCGCGGCGTCGGCACCGGCCATGCCGAGTACCTCGAAGCGCCGCTGCGGGTCTGGTCGAGTGTCGATCTGGCCAAAAGCAAGGTCGGCCGCTCGCTTGGTAGCGAGGGACTGGTGCTTTGGCAGGACCTGCGGCTGATCGCCCAGCGCGACGACTGGGACGCGCGCTACGGCGGCATCCCGGTCCCCGCGAGTCGTTAGGGCTTCACGAAACGCAGCGTCATCCGGTCGCTCTCGCCGATGGCGAGGTATTTCGCCTTGTCGACCTCGCCGAGCGCCAGCCGCGGCGGCAGCGTCCAGACGCCTTTGGGATAATCCTTGGTGTCGGCGGGATTGGCGTTGACTTCGCTGGCGGCATCGAACCTGAAGCCGGCGGCGAGCGCCAGCCGCATGACTTCGGCCTCGATGACGTAGCCGGAATCCTTCATCTTCTCGAGGCTCAGGCCGGCTGCAGCGCGATGTTCGACCACGCCCAGCACGCCGCCTTTTTTCAGCGCCCTGAACATCGCCGCGAACACCTCGGGGGCGATTCCGGCATCCAGCCAGTTGTGGACGTTGCGGAAGGTCAGCACCCGGTCTGCGCTACCGGGCGGGGCGATGCTCCAGTGGTCGGGGGCACCCAGCGTGGTCAGGCCCACCTTGCCGTAACGCGCCGGCTCGGCGCGCAGTTTTTCGATGAATCGGGTCATCGTGCTGCCCTGGTAGCCGGGCGAGGTTTCGTTGAGCGCAAATCCGGCGGCGATGTACTGCCCCCGGTCTTTCAGGTACGGCGCGAGGATCTCGGTATACCAGCCGCCGCCCGGCCAGATTTCCACCACCGTCATCTCCGGCTGCACGTCGAAGAACGCCAGCGTCTCCTGCGGATGGCGGTAACCGTCGCGGGCACGGAATGCCGCGCTGCGCTCCGGCGCCGCAATCGCGTCAGCCAGCGCCGTCGGCATCGGCGCGGCGTACACGGCACTGGCGAGCGATAGCGCCAGACCCAGCAGCGAAAGCTTGAGCAGCTGCAATTTCATCCTGAGGCTCCGTTGATCAACCCACAAAGGTCAGGCTCTGACCACCCGCCGCACCCTGGGTTCCCACTCAATGGTGATGGCCGCCGTCGCCATGCACATGGCCGTGCTGCAATTCCTCGACGGTGGCGTCGCGGACACTGGTGACTTCCACCTCGAAGTGCAGGGTCTGGCCGGCCAGCGCGTGATTGCCGTCGAGGGTGACGGTATCGCCGTCGATAGCCATCACCGTCACCATCACCGGGCCCATGTTGCTCTCGGCCTGAAACTGCATGCCCACCGCCGGCTCCATGTCGGCCGGGAACATCTCGCGCGGCGCGGTCTGCAGCAGTGCCTCGACACGCTGGCCATAGCCTTCCTCGGGCGTGACGGCGACCTTGAAGGCATCGCCCCTGGCCTTGCCCTCCATGGCTTTCTCCAGCCCCGGCACGATGTTGCCGCCGCCATGCAGATAGGTCAGCGGCGCGCTGCCACGCGAGCTGTCGATGACCGTGCCAGCGTCGTCGGTGAGGGTGTAATGGAACTGGGCAACGGTGCGGGCGGCGATCTTCACGGATGCTTCTCAGGGATTGGCAGGGGCGGTGATTTTAGTGCCCGCGTGATGTTTGGCGAGTGCCGCGCACAGGCCGATGCCTTCTGTCGCCTGTGCCAGCGCCCGCGGGCCGTTGGAAATCGTCGGCAGCTTGCTGCCGATGAAACGCCTGAAGGCTGCGACTTCGGCACTGTTGCAGCGGTTGCGGGTGCCCATCTCCACCAGCCCGGTCTGCGCCATCTCCGGCATCCGCTTCAGCAGTGTCGAGAAATGCGCCTGGTACCAGGGCCAGAAGCTGTCATCTAGAACATGTTGCTGCTCCTGGGTATTGAGCAGCGCCCGCAGATCGCGCAATTGCAGTTGCGGGTTCAGGGTGAGGTCGCGCACGCTGCTGGCGATGGCGGGATCACCGATCGATGCCAGCGCATTGACGACGGCACGGCGCTGCGCCGGATCCTGATTCTGCAACAGCTCCTGCTGCAGGCGTGTGGCAGCGGAGGCGCCGCCGGCGCGTGCCCAGACGGCGAGCGCGGCAGGCAGCAGGTCTTCACTGATGCCGCTCAGTACCAGCCGCTCGCCGGGTCGATCGAACAGCGGCTTCGCCACCGCCAGCAGCGCCTCGCGCACTGCCGGAACCTGCCAGTCGACGGCGAGGTAGTGCAGCAGCCCGGCGCGCAGCTCGGTGTCGTCCCCGGACTCGCCCGCTCTCGGCACCAGCCCCAGCCGCGCCAGCGCCGGCTGGTAAATCTGCGCCAGCCGCGTGCGCAGCGCGGCCACGCCGGCGGCGTCGAGCACTTCGTCGCGCAGAAACTCGAAGCGCCCCCAGAGCTTGCTCACCACCTGCGCCTGCGGCGCCCCGGCGCTGGCAGCGGCGGCATCGAGCAGCGCCGTGGCATCGGCCTTGCCGAGCGCGAAAGCAGCGGAGACCGCGTCGAGCACCGCCAGCTGTTCCGCGGCAGTCAGCGTCGGCAGCGCGCCAAGCAGCGCCTTCAGGTCCGCAGGCGGCAGCGTGAACCGGTAATAGCCGCCGGCATTGGCATTCGGCAGCACCCAGGCCGGGCACTGCTCGAGACTGATGGTTTTCTCCTTGGCGTCGAGCAGCTCGCAACGTTGGCTGCTGCCGGTGCCGTTGCCCAGCCGCAGGCACACCGGCACCTGCCAGAGCTTGCCGGGCTTGGCTCCCGGCGAACCCAGCGGCAGATAGCGCGACTGCCTGAGTTTCAGGCTTGCCTTGCCGTCCCTGCACTGCGGCGTCACTGCCACCAGCGGCAGGCCGGGCTGGTCGAGGAAAGTCCGGATCGCGGCTGCAAAAGTCTCGCCCTTGCCACTGGCGGCGGCCAGCGCGCCGATCAGATCGTCGGCAGTGGCAGTACCGCGAGCATGCTTGGTCATGTGTGCGTGGACGCCGCGCTGGAAAGCGTCCTTGCCGATCCAGTTCTCGAACGTCGCCAGCACGCCCGCACCTTTTTCGTAGGTGATGCCGTCGAACGCCGCCGCGATGTCGCCGGTGGTCCTGATCGGCTCGCGGATGCGCCGTGCCGACACCAGACTGTCCTCGTTCATCGCGCCCTGGGTATCGCGCAGCTGGGCAATCGCGAACGGCGCTTCGGGGAACAGCTGCGCAGTGATCTTGGCCGCATTCCAGGTCGCAAAGGCTTCGTTGAGCCAGATGTCGTCCCACCAGTACGGGGTGACCAGATTGCCGAACCACTGGTGCGCCAGTTCATGGGTATTGACGCTGCGGAAGGCATTGATCGCCCCCACCGAGGATTTCTCGTCCAGGATCAGCAGCGAATCGACGAAAGTGATCAGACCGGCGTTCTCCATCGCCCCGAAGGCGAAGTCCGGCCCGGCCAAGAGGTCGAGCTTGTCGAAGGGATAGGCGATGCCGAAATATTC
>JBKJJE010000072.1:0-4155 GCA_046598075.1 Stagnimonas sp. | reverse complement strand
GGGCACTGCCCAGAGCCAAGGGCACGATGCCGGATATACGAACGCAGCCGACGGGTTTGATGTGATGCCGCTACTCAGGGTTTCTCGGGGCTTGTGGGGAGAGAGCCATATACGATTGTTAGCGTCAGCCAGCGATGCCGAACTCACTTGCTCTATCAGCGAGGCACACGGGAGGCCCATCCAATTACCAGCCCGCCTCGCACCTGATCCCATGGCACTGGCTCATCATCGAAATCTGATTTTCAAAGACTGAACGGCAGGCTGACACAAGCGGGTCTTTGATGGACACTACGCGCCCGCTGAAATCTGGCGGCTTCGAGAGTGAATCAGAAAGTGAGTCTCATAGTTCAGAAATACGGCGGCACCTCGATGGGCTCGGTGGAGCGCATCGAGCACGTCGCCAACAAGGTGGCCAAGTTCAGGGCCGAAGGGCATCAGGTCGTCGTCGTGGTCTCGGCCATGAGTGGCGAGACCGACCGCCTGCTGAAACTCGCCAAGTCGATCAACCCGCGTGGCAATTCGCGCGAGTTTGACCAGATTGCTTCCACTGGCGAACAGGTGACGATTGGCTTGCTGGCGCTGGCATTGGAAAAGGCCGGCGTGCCTGCACGCAGCTATACCGGGCCGCAAGTCGCCATCCGCACCGACGCCGCCCACATGAAGGCGCGCATCCAGGCCATCGATACCGACCGCCTGCGGGCCGATTGCGAGGCGGGCATCACCCCGGTGGTGGCCGGGTTCCAGGGTGTGTCGCCGGATGGCTCGGTGGCGACCCTGGGCCGTGGCGGCTCGGATACCACCGGCGTGGCCCTGGCCGCTGCCCTGAAAGCCGACGAATGCCAGATCTACACCGATGTCGATGGTGTCTACACCACCGACCCGCGCGTGGAGCCCAAGGCCCGTCGGCTGAGCAAGATCACCTTTGAAGAAATGCTGGAACTCGCCAGTCTCGGCAGCAAGGTGCTGCAGATCCGCTCGGTGGAGTTCGCCGGCAAATACAAAGTTCCGTTGCGGGTGCTGTCCACCTTCGTGGACGGCCCCGGCACGCTCATCACCCTCGACGAGGAAGCTCAAGTGGAAGACCCGCTCATCTCCGGTATCGCCTTCAACCGCGACGAGGCCCAGATCACCGTCGCCGGCGTGCCCGACCGTCCAGGCATCGCCGCGGCCATCCTGGGCGCCGTCGGCGACGCCAACATCGAGGTTGACATGATCGTGCAGAACGTCGGCGCCGATGGCTCGACCGACCTGACCTTCACCGTCAACCGGGTGGATTACGACCGGGCGATGGAGGTGAGCAAGAAAATCGCCGCCGAGCTGGATGCCAAGGGCGTGCGCACCGCCACCGACATCGTCAAGGTGTCGCTGGTGGGGGTCGGCATGCGCAGCCACGCCGGCATCGCCAGCCAGATGTTCAAGGCGCTGGCGGCCGAGGGCATCAACATCAAGATGATCTCGACCTCGGAGATCAAGATCAGCGTGGTGATCTCCGAGAAGTATCTGGAACTGGCGGTTCGCACCCTGCACAAGTCCTTCGAACTGGAGACGGACCGGGGGGCTTGACCATCTGCCGATGAAATTATGCCGTTCATGAGGTACTCCAATCCCATGCTCCCCCGTTAGGGCTAAAGGTCAAGACGACCTTTTAAGCCAACACAGGACTCAGGGAGAGCAGCAATGTTGATATTGACTCGGCGCATCGGTGAAGCCCTCAAGATCGGGGATGAAGTCACCGTTACCGTGTTGGGAGTGAAGGGCAACCAGGTACGTCTGGGAATTCACGCCCCGCGCACGGTGACCGTGCATCGCGAGGAAATCTTCGCGCGTCTCGCCGAGGAACCCCAGATTCCGCTTGACGTGGCACGCCATTGATGGGGGCCCGGGAGGCTGCTCTGCGCAAAGTCGAAATAAACCTCGAAAAGTGCAGAAATCCCCAAATAAACCTTTACCCGGCGCGGCGCTTTCTTTAGAATCCGCCCCTCGCCGGGGAGACCCGGCGTCCGGATAGATGGCCGAGTGGACGAAGGCGCTCCCCTGCTAAGGGAGTATAGGGCTTTAAAACCTTATCGAGGGTTCGAATCCCTCTCTGTCCGCCACAGTTTTACGTTGCATTTGCGCCCGTAGCTCAGCTGGATAGAGCACTTGGCTACGAACCAAGGGGTCGGAGGTTCGAATCCTTCCGGGCGCACCATCGACTGCATGCAGTCGGCACATCAACCCGCCTCGCGCGGGTTTTTTTGTGCCTGCAGCTCTTGCCATCACGGATCGTCGTGAAACAATCGCGGCGGATTTTTGCCTGAACTGACGCCATGATCTTGCTGCTGCGCCGCTGGTTTTTTGCCGGTCTGCTGGTCTGGGCGCCACTGGGCGTGACGCTGCTGGTGATCCGTTTCCTCATCAACCTGCTGGATGCCAGCCTGCTGCTGGTGCCGCTGCGCCTGCAGCCGGCCTGGTTCGACTATCCCGGCATCGGGGCGATGCTCACTTTTGGCATCGTGCTGGGCACCGGCGCGCTGACCGCCAATCTGCTCGGCAAGAAGGCCTGGGGCGGGGTGGAGCAGTGGATGCACCGGGTGCCGCTGGTGGGCTCGGTCTACGGCAGCATGAAGAAAGTGGCCGAGACCATGCTCTCCGGCAAGGGCAATGCCTTCAAGAAAGTGGTGTTGCTGGAGTATCCCCGTGCCGGCTGCTGGACGGTCGGCTTCGTCACGGCCGAACCTGCGCCCAGCCTGCAGGCGGCGGCGGGTGCGGGCGAGCTGATCGCGGTCTACGTGCCGACCACTCCCAACCCCACCTCGGGATTCCTGCTGCTGGTGCCGCGGGCCGACGTGCGCGAACTGCCGATTTCGGTGCAGGACGGCATGCAGTACGTCATCTCGCTCGGGGTGGTGCCGCCAGGGTCTTCAGCAGGCCGTGTGCCGCCGACCGTCGCATGAAGGTTGGCACGGCTACAATG
The DNA here is from genome assembly GCA_046598075.1 of Stagnimonas sp. Classification (GTDB taxonomy): domain Bacteria; phylum Pseudomonadota; class Gammaproteobacteria; order Nevskiales; family Nevskiaceae; genus Stagnimonas. The sequence goes on along the minus strand of JBKJJE010000072.1, from coordinate 1,199 downwards.
CGCGCCCTTAACGCTTAAAAACCCTGCACATTCATGCTGCGTAGCCATTACTGCGGTCAGGTCACAGAAACCCTGATCGGTGAAACCATCTCCGTCTGCGGCTGGGTGCATCGCCGCCGTGATCACGGCGGAGTCATCTTCATCGACCTGCGCGACCGCGAGGGCCTGCTGCAGTGCGTGTTCGACCCGGATGCGGTGGAGGCCTTTGCCGCCGCCGACAAGCTGCGCGGCGAATATGTGGTGCAGATCACCGGCCGCATCCGTGCCCGCCCGGCCGGCACCACCAACGCCAACCTGCCTTCCGGCCAGGTGGAATTGCTGGGCAAGCTGGTGACACTGCTCAACAAGTCCGAGACCACGCCGTTCCATCCGGACGACGAGACGGTGGGTGAAGAGACCCGCCTCAAGTATCGCTACATCGATCTGCGCCGCCCGGCGATGCAGAAGAACCTACGCCTGCGTCACGAGGTGGTGAAGCGCATCCGCACCTTCATGGATGCCAAGGGTTTCATCGACGTCGAGACGCCGATCCTCACCCGCGCCACGCCCGAGGGTGCGCGCGATTATCTGGTGCCTAGCCGCACCCACCCCGGCCAGTTCTTTGCGCTGCCGCAATCCCCGCAGCTGTTCAAGCAGCTGCTGATGATGTCGGGCCTCGACCGCTACTACCAGATCGCCCGCTGCTTCCGCGACGAGGACCTGCGCGCCGACCGCCAGCCGGAGTTCACGCAGCTCGACGTCGAGACCAGCTTCCTGAACCAGGAAGAGATCATGAGCATCATCGAGGAGCTGGTGAAGCACCTGTTCCTCGACCTGCTGGGGGTCGATCTGGGCACCCTGCCGCACATGACGTTTGCAGAGGCCATGCGCCGCTACGGCTCCGACAAGCCCGATCTGCGCAACCCGCTCGAACTGCACGATTGCAAGGACCTGCTCAACGACGTCGATTTCAAAGTGTTCGCCGGCCCCGCCAACGATCCCAAATGCCGCGTCACCGCCCTCTGCGTGCCGGGTGGTGCCGCCCTGCCGCGCAGCAGGATCGACGCCTACACCGAGTTCGTGAAGACCTACGGCGCGCGCGGTCTCGCCTATATCGTCGTCAACGAGTGGAGCACGAAGGGCCGCGAGGGCCTGCAATCGCCCATCGTCAAGAACATTCATGACCGTGGTCTCGCCGGCGTGATCGAGCGCACCGGCGC
>JBKJJE010000022.1:0-14115 GCA_046598075.1 Stagnimonas sp. | reverse complement strand
AGCAGACGCCGCGCGATGATCAAAAGCTGGATCTGCTGGGTGCCCTCGAAGATGTCGAGAATCTTGGCGTCACGCGCCCATTTCTCCAGCAGCTCGTCTTCGCTATAGCCGGCCACGCCACACAGCTCGACGCACTTGAGTGCGACATCGACACAGCTGCGACCAGCCTTGGCTTTCGCCATCGAGGCCTGTAGCGAATTGGGCTGACGGTTGTCGGCCATCCATGCGGCTTGCAGGGTGAGCAGACGCGCGGCCTCGTAGTCGGCTTCCATCCGCAACAGCTCGGCTGCGGCGGCGTGTTGCAGGCGTGCGGGCTTTTGGTAGTCGATGGCAACATTCGCCTTGCCCAGCAGCTCGCGGGTGCGGTCCAGGCAGGCTTTGGTCAAGCCCACCGCCATGCCGGCCACCAGCGGGCGGGTGTTGTCGAAGGTTTGCATCACGCCGGCAAAGCCTTTTTCGGCATTCACCTCCGGCGTGCCGAGCAGATTTTCTTTCGGTACCCGCACATCTTTCAGCACGAATGCGGCGGTATCGCTGGCGCGGATGCCGAGCTTGTGTTCGAGGCGCGTAAGCGTGAAACCCGGCGTGCCTTTTTCAACCACGAAGCTCTTGATGGCGGCGCGGCCGACGTTGCGATCGAGCGTCGCCCACACCACCACGAGGTCGGCACGTGAGCCGCTGGTGACGTAAATCTTTTCACCGTTCAGCACGTAGTGGTCGCCATCTAGTCGGGCGGTGGTGCGGATGTTGGCGCTATCGCTACCGGTGCCTGGTTCGGTGATCGCCATCGCCGCCCAGCGGCCCTTGAAGCATGCCAGCTGCTCGTCGTTGGCGACCGCGGCAATGGCGGAATTACCCAAGCCCTGTCGCGGCATCGACAGCAGCAAACCGACATCGCCCCAGCACAGCTCCATGATGCCGAGCACGGTGGAAAGATTGCTGCCATTGCGGTTTTCACCACTTTCGCTGGAGCGTTCGCGACCCGCGCCCGCAGCCCCCGCACCGCCACCGCCGCCGCCGGCGTTCACACCATCGAGCAGGCTGGCGAGCATCAGCAGTTCCTTGGGCTCGGCGTGTTCGTCACGGTCGTACTTGCGCGAGATGGGGCGGAACATCTGCGCGGCGACTTGATGCGCCTGTGCGACAAGGCCGGTGAACTTCCTGGGGATTTCGAGATGGATCATTGGCTGGCCTTTAGACGAGCACGACGCCTTCCATGAAGCCGCAGGCTCTGAGGTCGCGATACCAGCGCTCGACCGGATACTCCTTGGTGAAGCCGTGGCCGCCGAGCACCTGCACGCCGTCGTTGCCGATCAGCATGGCCTTGTCGGTAGCGAGCTGGCGGGCAATGGCGGCCTCGCGCACAAAATCTTCGCCGCGCTCGGCCTTGGCGGCTGCGCGCCAAGTGGCCAGCCGCAGGCCCTCCAGCTCGATGCTGATGTTGGCAATCATGAAAGCCACTGCCTGTCGGTGGCTGATCGGTTCGCCAAACGCAATGCGTTGGTTGGCATAGGGGATGACATGGTCGAGCACCGCCTGCCCGCAACCGGTGGCCAGTGCGCACCAGGCCAGCCGCGACAGCGCGATGCATTCGGCGTAGTCGGCGGCGCTGCCGAGCAGGGCGCCGGCCTCCAGCCGCACGTCATCGAATCTCAACCGGGCGGTGGCGGCGGCGCGCAAACCCATCGCTGGTTCGGCCTGCAGCGTGATGCCCGCAGTTTTCGATTCGACCAGAAACAGTCGCGGCACTCCATCAAGCATCGCGGCGACTACCAGCAGCTCGCAGTCGGCGCCGCGCGGCACCAGCGACTTCACGCCGTTGAGCCGATAGCCGCCGCTGAGGGCGGTGGCGGTGGTGCGCAGTGCAAACGCATCAAACAGCGGCTGCGGCTCCTGCACGGCCAGGGCGGCGGCGGGGGCCAAGTCGGCGACGAAGGCGGGCAGATAGCGTGCCTGCTGCGCCGCGTCACCCCACAGCGTGAGTGCGGTCGCCACCGCAGTCGGCGCGAGGCAGGCGACGGCCAGTGCCAGATCGCCCTCGGCCAGCGCCTCGGCAATCAGCACGTTGCTGACGGTATTGCGCTCGCTGCCGGCACCGCCGAAGGGTTCCGGAATGCCCAGCAAGGCGAAGCCGAGCGCAGCACTCTGCTGCAGCAGGGCTGCAGGCGCGGTACAGGCGGTATCTGCCGCGCTGGCGGCTGCGCGCAATGGCCCACGGGCAAAGCTCAGGGCAGCGTCGCGCAGCATCTCCTGCTCGCTGGTCGGGCTGAGGTCGAACAGGCCGGCACCGCCGGCACGCGGCAGCCGCGCGGGCTTCAGCAAAGTTTGCGCGGCATTGAAGCTGCGCCCTACCTTGCCAGCGACCGCGAAGCCGGCGCGGCTGGAGTGATACAGCCCCTTCTCGGCCCACTTGCGCAGGCCGAGTTTGTCCACGGCAGTGGAGCCGGCAAGACGGCTGAGAGCTTTCAGACCAAGCCCCATCGCAGATTCGGCTATCGACATGTGGAGGCCCTAAAACGCGTAACTGATGCTGAGCGCGATGTTGTCACGATCGGAGCGGGTGTTCTCGCGGCGCTTGCCGCCGAAGAAGCTCTGGTAGGTCACCCGGCCGGTCAGCGACGGCGTGATGTTGACGTCGGTGCCGGCCTGAAACTCCTTGCGGCCCTGCACGAAGTTGGACTGCGGGCTGGGCGCGGTGCCCTCCACATCCCAGCCCAGCAGAAAGGTGGGCTTGAGCGACCAGCCAAAGATGACGTTGTTGTACTCCATGCGGATCAGCGAGCGCAGGCCCCAGGCAAAGCTCTCGGCAAAGCCGCGCTTCTGCTGGGTGGGATTGAGCTTGCAGGTGTAGTCCGAGGGGCTGCCGGTGATGGCGTCGTTGCAGGAATTGGCGACGGTCAGCCCGCTGCCGTCAGCGCCGGCACCGGCATGCGAGTCCTGAAAGGTGCCGCCGGCAAACTGCAACTCGCTCTGCCTGGGCAGGTTGAGGACGTGGGTGAAGCCGGCCTCTGCGAGCAGGATCACCTGGTCTGCCGCGAAGGGATTTTGTGACCAGATGCGGATGGCGGTGATGTCGAACTGGCCCACCGGCAGCCGCTCGTAGCCACGGATGTACTGGTTGGGGCCGACGCGACCGAGGTTGCGGTAGGCGACCAGATAACTCGGGATTGCATGCTGCGCGCTGGGCAGCGTCGCTTGGCCGAGTTCCAGCAGCCCTGCCACCAGCGGCACCGGCACCTGCGAGGTAGTCACCCCCAGTGCGGCTGCGGCCTGCCCGAGCAGACCGGCAGCCGTGGTGGGGTCACCGTCGATGTCGTTGACCGGCAACGACGGCTGCAGGCCGGCATAGACCAGGTCCGGCAAATTGACCTGCACCGGCGCGTTGGGGCGAAAGGAGTATTCGCCCGACAGCGAAATCTTGCCGATGCTGGTGTTGAAGCTGATGCCGAACATCTGGTTGTCTTCTGGGTATTCCAGCAGCACCCGCAGGCTGTCGATGGGCAGGGGATCGAGGCCCCTCTGCGTCGGCAGGCGGGGGAAGCTGCCGCTGAAGCCGTCGCAGTCGATCACCGCCTCTGCCAGGTTGGCGGAATCGCGTGCGCAGCTCTCGTCACTGGAAATCACCGAGGCATAAGGCAGCCGCGAGTGGTAATTGAGGAAATAGAAGGACAGCTCGGTGCCGCCGTTGAGCCACTCGGCGTTGTAGTTGAGGCGCGCACCGAACTGGCCCTGGCTCGAAGGCCGGTACTCCTCGGGGTAGACCGTGACCGAGGTGTCGGTGAGCAGCCCCAGGCCACCGGCGAAGCGGAATTGTTGATCGGGATCCTCGCCGAACTGGCCGAGACCGATGATGGCGTAAGGGCCGTCGCCGGCAATGTCGTTGTCGGAGAAATAGCTGCCCGAGGCATCGGCCTCGGTACGTTTCCAGCCGAACTGATACAGCAGCTCTCCTGAGATGTTTTCAAACAGGTCCATGGACAGCAAGGCCACCGGTACCGGCTGGAAGATCTCGTTGATCTCGCCGCCGGGAATCCGCAGGAAGTTGGCATTGGGCGGATTGATTTCCGAGACGCTGTTGATGGCAAACAGGTTGCTCTCGCCCCAGCGGATGGTCTGCTGGCCTACCGAGATCACGGCGGCACGATCGGCAATCTCGGTGGTGTATTGCAGGAACGCATCGTAGAGCCGCACGCCCTTGGCGAAGTTGTCGGCGATGTAGCCCGGGCGCCTCTGGTACAGCGGCTGGTAATTGGTGTTGAAGTGCCGCTCGTTGAGCGCGGCGTTGACCGGGTCGTAATAGCCGACGGCCCGTACCCGGGCCAGAAACTCGCCGCGCTCGAAAGTCAGGTCGGTGGCGAGCTTGGTGGTGGCGGCGACCAGGTCATAGCGATCGTAGTTGTTGTTGCCATCATCGCCGTTGACGCCAAAGTACGCGCCCTGGGCTGCCACCAGGCGCGCGTTGGGGCCGGGGTCGCCGGTCAGCGAATAGCAGTTGTCGCTGGCGCAAAGCTGCTGCTGGCCCGGCACATTGAGCTTGCCGACCAGATCGTTGCTGCGCGTCTGGGTGCGCCAGGCGGCACCGGTGGAAAGGCGGTTCTTGATGTTGAGGCTGCCGCCCAACAACTCGTATTCGAGTGCCTGTGCGGCGGGGGCCAAGCACAGCAGTGCCGCCGCCGCATACCTTGCGCATCCTTTCATCGCTGTCTCCTCTCCTGATGACTCAACGGCGCACTGGCGGTCCATGCTTGCGGATCGCCTTTATTCCAGAATTGTAGACGAACGTGCACACGATGCCATCAGAAAATGGCAAAGTTCCGATACGCGGCGTATGCTCGGTTCACACCATAAAAAAGCGGTACAGCCTTGAAGGAGACAGACATGTTGAAGAAAGTCCAAAGCAGCCTCGTGCTCGCAGGTCTGATGTGGGCCATTGCCTTGCCGACCCAGGCGGGAGTCAGTGCAGCAGAAGCCGCCAAGCTCGGCACCACGCTGACGCCGGTGGGCGCCGAGGCAGCCGGCAACAAGGATGGCTCGATTCCCGCGTTCCAAGGCCGCAAGTTCTACGACGGCAAGGACCCGGAACTGCTGACCATCACCCGCGCCAAGCTGGAGGACTATCGCAAGAACAAGCCGGACGAGCTGGAATCGCGGTTCAAGAAGGCCAGTGGGCCTGAGTATCAAAAGCCGCTGTTCGAGATCACCAAGGCCAACATGGCCCAGTACGCCAGCAAGCTGACCGATGGTCACAAGGCCATGCTCAACAAGTACCCGACCTACAAGATCAAGGTCTACAAGAGCGTGCGCTCGGCTTTCTTCCCGCCTGAAGTCGAAGCCGCCACCAAGCTCAACGCCACCACTGCCTCGCTCACCGGCACCGACGACGTCAAGGGTGCGAAGCTCGGTTTTCCGTTCCCGATCCCGAAGACCGGCGCGGAGGTGATCTGGAATCACAAGCTCAAGTTCCGCGGCACGTCGGTGAAGCGCTACAACAACCAGGCCATCGTCAAGCCGGACGGCTCGATCAGCATCACCAAGCTGGTGGAAGACGTGAAGTTCAAATACGCCAACCTCAAGGAGCCCAACTGGGACGGCAAGGTCTACACGATGTACATGAGCGAGTCGGTGGCGCCCGCCAGCAAGGCCGGCCAGATCGTGCTGGCGCAGGAAACCTCTGACCTTTCCACCGGTGGTCGCACCGCCTATATCTACTCGCCGGGAACAGCCCGTGTGACGCGCGCTCCCGATGTCGGTTACGACAATCCCGCGCTCAACACCGACAACGAGCAGTACAACGACCAGATCGACGTCTTCAACGGCGCGCTCGACCGCTACAACTGGAAGCTGCTCGGCAAGAAGGAGATGTACATCCCCTACAACAGCCTGCAGATCAACAGCCCCAAGCTGAAATACAAGGACATCCTCAAGCCCTTCCACGTCAACCCCGACTATTCGCGCTACGAACTGCACCGCGTCTGGGTGGTGGAAGCCACACTCAAGGCCGGCCTGCGCCACAACTTCGCCAAGCGCACTTTCTATGTCGACGAAGACAGCTGGGCGATTGCGGTGGTGGATGACTACGACATCCGGGGTCAGATCTGGAAAGTGCAGGAGGCGCACCTGCTGAGCCTGCCTTTCATCCCCACCGTCACCGGCATCCCGGAGCTGATCTACGACTTGCAGTCCAACCGCTACTTCGCCACCACGCTGACCAACGAAGACCCGGTGAGCGATTTCGAGGCGACTTACGACGACAAGTATTTCGAGCCTGCCAATCTGAAACGCAAGGCGAAGAACAAGTAATGGCGGCGAAGCAATCCGCGGGCGAACTGCTCGCTGCGGCACTGGCTGCGCCGGTGCATGGACTGACAGGCCTGAGCAGGGCGGAGGCTGAAAAACTGCTGGCCGCTCTGGCGGCGGCCAAGCTGCGCCAGCGTGCGGCGCTTGAGGCTTCCACCGAGGCCGCGCTCAGCCATGTGCCGATGCTGCTGCGCGGTGCAGTGCGCAAAGTGCTGTTCGGATGAGTGCGCTCGCCAGCCGTGCCGAGGTTCTCAAGCTCGCCCGCCTGCTGGGCGCCGAGGCCGCCGACTTCGCGTTTCTCGAAACCCATGACGCCCTGCAGATCCGCGCTCTGCGCGAGCAGATGACCGCGCAGTTGTACGACGACGGCAAGGCGCTGCTGCAGAAAGTCGCCACCGCCACCAAGCTCACCCCCACCTCAATCTCTGCCGTCATCGCCGAAAAGGCGCTGGGGCCGCTGCTCTGCGCGCGCGTCGCCTCGCTGCTGGCGGCCGACAAGGCCATCGAAATTGCCAAGCGCCTGTCGGCACCGTTTCTCGCCGAAGTCTGTCTGCACCTCGATCCGCGCCGCACCAGCGAGATCATTCGCGGCACACCGGTGGCGCAGGTGGTGGCGGTATCGAAAATCCTGCAGCAGCAGCGGGAGTTCGTGACCATGGCGCGCTTCGTCGATGCGCTGACTCCCGAGGCGATCAAGGCCGTCATCAGCGCCACGCCCGATGAGGAACCCCTGCTGCGCACGGCAGTGTTTGCAGAGAACCCGGCGCTGCATAACGAACTGGTCAGCTACCTGCCCAGCTCGCGGCTGAAGAGCCTGATTGCCAAGGCGACGGTCGATGCCGAGCTGTGGTCGGCGGCACTCAGCCTGATGTCGCACCTGAACCCGCAGTGGATGGCTGCACTGGGCCAGCTGACGTCGGAACTCGACGACGCCACGCTCGCCAGGATCGTCGACTACTCACAGGCACAAGACCTGTGGAGCGTACTGCTGCCGGTGATTGCCGCCACCCCGCTGGCGGGGCAGCAGCGCATGCTGGCGGGGCCTGCGATCAACGCGCCTGCCGTGCTGGATGCGATGGCTGCAGCCGGCAAGGACCAGAACGTTGCCGCCGCGCTCAAAAGCCTGAAGCCGGCAATGCCTGCCGCGATGCAGCTGCGTCTGGGCTAGAAAAACTCGCCTGCCGTATTTTCAGTGTTCAGGCCTCAAAAGCCTCCAGCACCAACTGGTCGCGGCCGGCATCTTTGGCGCGGTACATCAGGGTGTCGGCCTTGGCGAGTACACGTTCCGGACTGCTCTCGCCAGTGGGTGTGAGCCAGGTCAGTCCGGCGCTGGCTGTGATCTTGTAGGGCTCTTCGCGACCCGGCATGGTGAGCTCGATGGCGCGGATCGCATCCAGCAGCGCGGTCGCCAACCGGACCAGTGCGTCCGGGTTGACGTCAAACCAGACCACCACGAACTCCTCGCCACCGAATCGCGCGCAAATGTCGAGCGGGCGCTGCGCGCTGAGTTTCGCCAGCACCGGACCGACAAGGCGTAGCGCGTCATCGCCGGCCAGATGTCCGTGCGTGTCGTTGAGTCGCTTGAAGTGATCGATGTCCAGCAGCAGCACCGCCAGTACCGCCTTCTGGCGACGGGCCTGGTTGAAGGCCGTCTGATAGAGCTCGTTCAAGGCATTTTGATTGGTCAGCCCGGTCAGTATGTCGATGCGCGCCAGGGCGTCGGCAGCCCGTCTCTGAATCCACGACTGTCGGCGCAGAATCTCGTTGGTATAGGCCCCGGCCACCGAGATGAGAAGGAAATAGAACAGCACGTAGGCGGGCAGCTCCGAAACGCTCTGCCGGTTGAGGTAGTAGACCTCCTGCACGATTCCCGCGACGTAGAACAGCAGCATGGCCGGAATCAGCCGGTAGGCGCTGAAACTGCCGAAAATGGCGACTGCGACGATGACGATTCCCAGCATCGCGGCGGGATATTGAAAGCTGCTGGTCAGGGCCAGATGCCGCAGCGAGAAAGCGGCGGAAAAGATCACCACGACGGCGGCAGTCTGTACCCCCTGCGCAAGCTGCCTTGGTGACGAGGGGAAAAAGCTGAGCATGGCTGCGGCTACCGCAATTGGACTCACCAGCCAGGCCACCAAGGCCAAGGCACCGCGCAGATGCTCGGGGGCATTGAAGAGGCTTTGTTCCTGCAGCGGCGAGGCGCCAAACCCGAGTGCCAAGATCAGGAACAGGAAGGCGCGTGGGTACTTGAGCTGTCGCCTCAGATTGAGCCGATACTGATTTTCCAGTTGCCCGGTGAAGCGCAGACGCAGCGGCGAGAGCTTGCGCTCGGCCAGCAGATTGTCAACGTGATTCAAACAACTATCTCCTCGCACCAGTCTGATACTGATTCTGTCGCCAGCATCTTGATGCCATCATAGCCTGCAAGGTTAAGGGCTTCCCCCCGGAAATTTCGAGTGGCCGTTCTGGATCGTTGCGTTGGCTGCGGTTGCTGTGGACTATGCAGTGACACGCAATCAGCGATTGCCTTCCTCGAGAGCTGCCATGACGCGTTTCAAATCCCTCGACTATTCCGAAGCTGCATCCCGCTGGTTTGGTCGTGGCGCCGACGCGCTGGGTGGTGCCGAGCGCAAGGCACTGGCGCATGCCGCAAAGCATCGGACGCTGACCCGGGATCCCAACCACAAGCTCGATCAGCAGATGACATTTGGTGAGCGGCTGGCCGACCGGGTGGCAGCATTTGGTGGCTCTTGGACATTCATCTCGATCTTCTTTCTGTTTCTGATCGGTTGGTCGGCGCTGAATACCGAGATTCTCGGCAAGACCGCATTCGATCCCTACCCGTACATCTTCCTCAACCTGATGCTGTCGATGCTGGCGGCCATGCAGGCACCGATCATCATGATGAGCCAGCACCGCCAGTCGGTGAAGGATCGGCAGATGGCCGAGCATGATTACGAGGTGAACCTGAAAGCCGAGATCGAGATCATGGCCCTGCACGAAAAATTCGATGCGCTGCGCTCAGAACACCTGATGACGCTGATCGGCCAGCAGCAGACGCAGATCGACCTGCTCATGCAACTGCTCGAGAAGTCCGGCAAGCCTGCCGCCTGACTGGCGGGAATGCATCACCTTACGAGGCCTGCAGGCTGTCCCGCGTGCGTTCCAGAAAGGTGTCCACCAGTGCTGCGAACTTGGCCTGGATGAAAGTGGGTGCCACCAGCCGGTAGATGAAGGGCACCGGCACCTCGAACAGCTCGCCCTTCACCGTGAACTCCAGCCGTGTGCCGCTGCCCTGCTCGAGCACCCGGAACCTGCCTTCGACACTGGCGTTGCCCTGTTTCGCAAGCGGCGTCCACGACAACTCGCCTTGCTGTGCATCCACCGTGTAGTGGGCGCCATAGCTCACCTCATGGGCGATGTTGGCAATGCGGCTGCCGATCGGTTTCATCTCCCAGAGATACCGGTCGGGGCCGAGTTTCTTCAGGCTGCGCAGCTTGGGAAAGCGGCCGATGGTGGTCTCCAGGTCCTCGAACAGGACCTTGACCCTCGCCGGTGGCAGGTCGATGTCGAGGCTGCGGCTGATGCTGATGTTCACTTTCATGGGATGCGCGGGTGTAAGGACGTGTTCAGAGGCGCAAGCTGCCGCTGTGGATCTTCTTGAACAGCGCCGGGGTGAGCGGTTCGTAGCCCCTGCTGCGATCCGCCAGCACGTAGAGCGGTTCAGCCACCGCAGCCGGGTCGAAACCCTCGCGCTTGAGATCGACCTTCTTGAACTTGAAGGTGCCGGTCACCTCCTGCTCGGTCTTCAGTCGCAGGAACAGGGGCACCGCATAGGCCGGCAGTGCCGCGCACAGGTGCCGGGCGAGTGCTGCGCCATCCAGGGCTGCGACCATGGTCACCGCGGCCATGCCGGCGCGGCCATCCGCCCCCGGCAGGTTGACGCCATAGACCACCGCCTGCTCGACACCGGCAAAGCCGTTGATGGCGGACTCGACCTCGGTGGTGGCGACGTTCTCGCCTTTCCAGCGGAAGGTATCGCCGACCCGGTCGACGAACTGGATGTGGCGATAACCCTGATCGCGCACCAGGTCACCGGTGTTGAACCAGCGGTCGCCTTTCTTGAACACGTCGAGCAGCACCTTGGCCTCGCTCGACTTCTGGTCGGTGTAGCCATCGAAGGGGGCACGCTCGCTGATCTCGGCAATCAAGAGGCCGGTGCCGCCCTTCGCCACTTTTTGCAGGAAGCCGCTCGCATCGCGCAGCGGCTGCTCGTGCTCGGCATCGAAGGCGACGATGGCAAAGGCCAGCGGCGAGAAGCCCGCGGTGCGCTGCATCCCGAAGGCATTGACGAAGGCGACGTTGCTCTCGCTGGCGCCATAGAACTCGCTGACGCCATCGATCCCGAAGCGTTGCTGGAACGCCGCCCACAGTTCTGGCCTGAGGCCGTTGCCCACCATCAGCCGGACGTCGTGGATGCGGTCCTGGCTGGTGGCGGGGCGGTTGAGCAGGTAGCGGCACAGCTCGCCGATGTAGCAGAACGCCGTCGCGCGGTGTTCGCGCAATTCGTCCCAGAACCGCGAGGCCGAGAACTTTCTCGACAGCGCAAAAGTGCAGCCGCTGCCCAGCACCGCGCCCCAGGACACCGTCAGTGCATTGTTGTGGTAGAGCGGCAGGCAGCAATAGAACACGTCGTCTGGCTTCAGCCGCAGCGCCATCTGCGAGAGGCCGGCCATGCCGCGCAGCCAGCGGTAGTGGGTCATGCGGCTGGCCTTGGGCAGGCCGGTGGTGCCGGAGGTGAACACGTAGAAGCAGGTGGCGCGCGCCTCGATGTGGGCGGTCACTGGCGGATTGCCTTCGCTGCGTGAGGCAGAGTCCTTGCGCAGGTTGGTGAAGCCTTTCGGCGCGGCCTTGTCGCCGTCCCAGAAATACTGGAGTTTCTCCCCGCCACCCGGCATGAACGGCGTGCTGGCTATGGCCTCGCGGCACTCCTCGCCCAGGATCAGCAGGCGCGGTGCGATCAGCCGGATGCTGTGCGCCAGCACCTCGCCACGCTGCTGGTGGTTGAGCATCCCCGCCGCCGCACCGAGCTTCACCACGGCGGCAACACAGGCCAGCGTCTCGGCGCGGTTCTCCATCAGGATCGCGACGCTGTCCCCCGGCTTCACCCCCGCTGCGGCGAGACTGGCAGCGATCCGGTTGGCCCAGGCGTTGAAGGCTGCATAAGTCCAGCGGCGGTTCTCGAACACCAGCGCCGTCGCGCCCGGTGTGCGCGCCGCGTGGCGCTCGATCAACAGGCCGATGGAGAGCTTCTTGTCCGGCTTGACGGTGGCCAGATTCCACAGCCCGCGCAGCACCAGCGGGGTCTCTGGCAGGCCCTTGATGGCGGCGCGCATGATGTCGCGCAGGTGGATGCGGTCGGTACTGGCGTCGCTCATGTCTTCTCCTCGCAGCAAAAATCCTTGCCTCCGTGAGCGGAGGTCTGCTCCATCAATCCCAGCGGTTCAATGCCTTCAAAGCCACTGCGCCGGTCATCAGCGCGTCGATGAAATGCGTCGTGCGCCGCACCAGTTCGGCGCGGCGCTTCGGCTCTTCCAGATAGTCCAGCGTGCGGTGGAATACCTGCTCGACGATAGGCTCCGCCAACTCCTCGAGCATACCGGCAGTAAGCCCCTGCACGCTGTCGGTGGCCAGGATGTCCTCGGCCATCTCCACCGCCACCAGCCGGATGCGCAAGCGGATGGCCTGCTGCAGGACCCGCGACGAACCATGCAGCTCGCGCACGCCGACGATGAAGGCCTCCGGGTGCTGGCGGGCGTAATCGAACACATATTCGACGGTGCGCCGGGGGATCGTCTGTGGCGGCAGTCCGCTCAGGCGGATCGCCCGCAGGGCAGGGGCCAGATCCTGCGCGAACTCGTCGATGATCGCCAGACTCAGTTCATCGAGGCTCTTGAAGTGCCGGTAGAACGTGTTCGGGTTGAGGCCCGCCATACGGCCCAGTTCGCGCACGCCCAGCGCCAGCAGGCTGCGCTTTTCGGCCGCCAGCTTGAGTGCTGCGGCAATCAGCCGCTCACGTCCGCCGGCATCGGGCGATTCGCGTTCGGCCATGGTGCTGCGGGTCGATTTGGTGATTTTCAGAATGCCCATGCCGGGAATTGTAGTGGGGCTTGACGCTTGCGTATACAGTCGTCTACATTAAAGTAGACAACTGTACGCAGGCCGGCGGCGAATACCGCAGCGGCTGCCAATCCAAACCGATGACCCAGGAGAAGACGATGGTGGTGAGCAACATCAGGACGGCAGCAACCGGCACGACGGTGGATGTCGCCATCATCGGTAGCGGCTTTGCCGGGCTGGCGATGGCGATCAAGCTGAAGCAGGCCGGCATGCAGGATTTCGTGGTGCTGGAAAAAGCCGGCGAAGTCGGTGGCACCTGGCGCGACAACCATTATCCCGGCTGTGCCTGCGATGTGCAGAGCCATCTTTACTCGTTCTCGTTTGCGCAAAACCCCAACTGGTCGCGCATGTTCTCGCCGCAGCCTGAGATCTGGAACTACCTCAAAGACGTCACCGACCGTTATGGCATCCGCAGCCACATCCGCTTCAATAACGAGCTGACCGCTGCGCACTGGGATGAGTCTGCCGGCGTCTGGAACATCCAGACCAAGGAGGGTCATCGCTACAGCGCACGCCTGCTGATTTCCGGCATGGGTGGCCTGAGCCGCCCGGCCTACCCGCAGGGCATCAAGGGTCTGGAAACCTTCAAGGGCAAGACTTTTCACAGCCAGGACTGGGATCACCAGTACGACCTCGCCGGCAAGCGCATCGCCGTCATCGGCACCGGCGCCTCGGCGATTCAGTTCGTTCCACAAATCCAGAAAGCCGCCGGGCGCGTGGACCTCTACCAGCGCACCCCGCCGTGGATCATGCCCAAGCCCGACCGCGAGGTGAGTGCCACCGAGCAGAAGCTGTTCAAGCGCCTGCCCATCACCCAGAACCTGTTCCGCAGCGGCATCTACTGGATGATGGAAGCGCGGGTGCTGGGTTTCGTCATCCACCCGAAGCTGATGACCTTCGTCGAAAAAGTGGCACGCGGCCACATCAAGAAGCAGATCAAGGACCCGGAGCTGCGCAGGAAAGTCACGCCCGACTACACCATCGGCTGCAAGCGCGTGCTGATCTCCAACGACTATTACCCGGCGCTGGCCTCGGCGAACGTCGAGGTGATCAGCGACGGCATCCAGGAGGTCAAGGCCGGCAGCGTGATTGACAGCAGGGGCATCGAGCGCAAGGTGGACGCGATCATCTTCGGCACCGGTTTCCACGCTGCCGATCCGATCCCGCCGAGAGCAATCTTCGGCAAGCACGGCGTCGATCTGTACGAGGCCTGGAAAGACGGCCCCGAGGCCTACAAGGGCTGCACGGTGGCAGGCTTCCCCAATCTCTTCCTGATCGTCGGCCCCAATACCGGCCTCGGCCACAGCTCGATGGTCTACATGATCGAATCGCAGGTGGCCTATGTCATCGATGCGCTGAAAACGATGAAGAAGGCCGACAAGCCGGTGTTTGAAGTCAAGGCCGAAAAACAGGCCGCTTTCAACGCCAAGCTACAAAGCAAGTCGGTGGGCACCATCTGGAGCACTGGCGGCTGCAAGAGCTGGTACCTGCATCCCGCAAGCGGCAAGAACGTCACGCTCTGGCCCGGCTTCACCTGGCAGTTCCGGCAGCTGACGAAGAAATTCGATGCCGAGGCCTATGAGCTGACAGCGGCGGCGCAGACCGGTATCGCGGCAATGAGCAAGGCTGCCTGAGAGC
>JBKJJE010000158.1:0-20941 GCA_046598075.1 Stagnimonas sp. | reverse complement strand
GCCGGCGCGGTTGAGGTCGATGCCGGTCATGCCGGGATAGGCCTCGTGCAGCGACTTGCCGGCGTCCTCTTCCAGATGCGCGCGGGTGATGCCGATGCGCTTGCTGTAGGGCTTCGCGCCCTCCACTTCAATGTCGAGATGGCCGTGCTCGACGATCGGCAGCTCGTACTGGCTGATCTGGTAGCCCTTCGGCAGATCGGGATAGAAGTAGTGCTTGCGTGCGAACACGCAACGCTCTGCGATCTTCGCGTCCACCGCGATACCGAACTTCACCGCCATCTTCACGGCCTCTTTGTTGAGCACCGGCAGCACGCCGGGCAGGCCGAGCGTCACCGCATCGGCCTGCGTGTTGGGTTCAGCCCCGTAGGCGGTCGCAGCACCCGAAAAAATCTTGGTCTGCGTCATCAGCTGACAGTGGACTTCAAGGCCGATCACGACCTCCCAGGGTTTCTGCGTCATCACGCAAACTCCTTCGGCGTCTTGGTGTGCCAATCGGTGGCCTGCTGGTACTGGTGCGCCACATTGAGCAGCCGCGCCTCGTCGAAGTAATTGCCCATCAGCTGGAACCCCACCGGCAGGCCGTCGACAAAGCCACAGGGCAGGCTCATCGCCGGAATACCCGCGAGGTTGGCGGCGATGGTGTAGATGTCGTTGAGATACATCGCCACCGGGTCGTCGGACTTGTCACCGAACCTGAAGGCGACATCGGTGGTGGTGGGGGCGAGGATCACATCCACCGTCTGATAGGCGCGCTTGAAGTCCTGATAGATGAGATTGCGCACCTTCTGCGCCTGCAGGTAGTACGCATCGTAGTAGCCATGGCTCAGCACATAAGTGCCGATCATGATGCGGCGCTGCACCTCGGGCCCAAAGCCTTCACCACGCGATTTCTTGTACAGCTCTTCGAGGTTCTTGGCCTCTGCGCTGCGATGGCCGAAGCGCACGCCGTCCATGCGGGCCAGGTTGCTGCTGGCCTCGGCGGGGGCGACCACGTAATAGGTGGGTACTGAGAGCGGCGCATTGGGCAGGCTGATCTCTCTGACTTCGGCACCGAGCGACTGCAATTGCGCAATCGCAGCCTCGACGCAGGCGCGCACACCAGCCGACATCCCTTCGGCGAAGTATTCCTTCGGCAGGCCGATCTTCAGGCCCTTGATCGACTGGCCCAAGCCCGCCACGAGATCATCGACCGGCCGTTCGATGCTGGTCGAATCCAGCGGATCGAAGCCGGACATGGCCTGCAGGATGACGGCCGCATCTTCGGTGGAGCGCGCCACCACGCCGGCTTGATCGAGGCTGGAGGCAAACGCGATCATGCCGTAGCGCGACACCCGCCCATAGGTGGGCTTGATGCCGGTGAGATTGGTGAAGGCGGCAGGCTGGCGGATGGAGCCGCCGGTGTCAGTGGCGGTGGCGACCGGGGCCAGACCGGCCGCGACTGCGGCGACCGAACCACCCGATGAACCACCGGGCACGCGGCTCAAATCCCAAGGGTTCTTCACAGGGCCATAGAAGCTCGTCTCGTTGGACGAACCCATGGCGAACTCATCCATGTTCAGCTTGCCGAGCATCACCATGCCGGCATCAGCATGCAGCTTGCGGACGATGGTGGCGTCGTAGGGGGCAATGAAGCGATCGAGCATCTTGCTGCCACAGGCGGTGCGCACGCCCTCGGTGCAGAAGATGTCCTTCTGGGCAATCGGAATGCCTGCGAGCAGGCCGCTCCCCTCGCCTTTCGCGCGGCGGGTATCGGCCGCATCCGCCGCATCCAAGGCGGCGTGGGCAGTCAGCGTCACGAAGCAGTTGAGCTGCCTGTCGTACTGGCTGATGCGGTCCAGATAGTGCTGGGTCAGCTCGCGCGACGAGAACTTTTTGGCGGCCAACCCTGCGGCCATCGCCGTCAGGGACAACTGATGCAGGTTCACTCAATCACCTTCGGCACCAGAAACAGGCCGGAATCGACGCTGGGCGCATGCGCCTGGTAAGCCTCGCGGCGATTCGGCTCGCTGACCACGTCGGCGCGCAGACGCTGAGTCAGCTCCAGCGGGTGGGCCATGGGGGCGACTCCGGTGGTGTCGGCCGCCGTCAGCTGGTCGACCATCGCCAGGATATTGGACAGCTGACTCGCGTAAAGGGCGGTTTTTTCAGGCTTTAGTTCAAGCCTAGCTAGGTGCGCGACCTGCTGCACCTGCTCTGGAGTAAGGCTCATATTGGGGGGAGATTGCGGATGAAATGACGTAAGATGTGCGCTGCACCATCTTAGTCGGTGCAGCCGCTTGCTGCATCTGGAACGGCAAACAGCCGACGTACTTCGAGCGTGCTTCTCCAACCGTAACAGTCACCACTTTCTGGATTTTTGTGTCGATGCTAGAAGCCATCAGCCGCCTGTTCGTCAATGATCTTTCGATTGACCTCGGCACCGCCAACACCCTCGTCTATGTCCGTGATGAGGGCATCGTGCTCAACGAGCCTTCCGTGGTCGCCATCCGCCTCGACTCGCGCGGCGCGAAAAAGATCGAAGCCGTGGGCATCGACGCCAAGCGCATGCTCGGCCGCACGCCGAGCAACATCACCACCATCCGGCCGCTGCGCGATGGCGTGATCGCCGACTACACGGTGACGGAGAAGATGCTGCAGCACTTCATCCGCAAGGTGCAGAAAGGCCGCCACATGATGCGGCCGATGACCCGCGTGGTGGTCTGCGTGCCGTATGGTTCGACCCAGGTCGAACGCCGTGCGATCCGCGAATCAGTCGAAAACGCCGGCGCGCGCAAGGTCTACGTCATTGAAGAACCCATCGCCGCAGCACTGGGCGCTGGCATCCCCATTAGCGAAGCCCGTGGCTCGATGGTGGTGGACATCGGTGGCGGCACCAGCGAGGTCGCGGTGATTTCGCTCGACGGCATCGTCTATGCCGAGTCGGTGCGCATCGGTGGCGACAAGTTCGACGAAGCCATCGTCAGCTACGTGCGTCGCCAGTACAACATGCTGATCGGTGAAGCCACCGCCGAGCGCATCAAGCAGGAAATCGGCACCGCCTTCCCCAGCCACGAAGTGCACGAGATCGACATCGTCGGCCGCCATCTCGCCGCCGGCGTGCCGCGTAATTTCACGATGAACTCCAACGAAGTGCTCGACGCCCTGCAGGAGCCGCTCGCCGGCATCGTCAAGGCCGTCAAGCAGGCCCTCGAGCGCACGCCGCCCGAACTGGGTTCAGACGTCGCTGAGCGCGGCATCGTGCTCACCGGCGGCGGCGCGCTGCTGCGCGACCTCGACAAGCTGATCAGCGAGGAAACCGGCCTGCCGGTGATCATCGCCGACGACCCGCTGACCTGTGTGGCGCGTGGCGGCGGCATGATGCTGGACATGCTTGACCAGCAGGGCGACAAGTTCAATATTGATTAACGGCCATGTCGATTGAGCCGCCGCGCTCTCAAGCCTCACTCGACATCGCATCGCAAGGTTTTGCCTGATGGCCCGCCGCCGCGCCAATCCCCTGTTTCCCCGTGGCCCCGGCGTCGGCGCGCGGACGCTGCTGGTGATCCTGCTGGCGCTCGGCGTCTGGTTTGCCGACCAGCGCGGGCTGCCGGTGCTGACCGCCATCCGTGGCTCGGTGGACTGGCTGCTGCAGCCGCTGCGCTGGGCGACCAATCTGCCGGGGGATGCCGTCAATGCCGGTGGTGAGCTGAAAAACTACCGGGCGCTGCTCGCCGAAAACCAGCAACTGAAGCAGGACCAGCTGAAGGCGCAGGCGCGGCTGCTGCGGCTGGACGCGCTGGAAGCCGAAAACCGCCGCATCCGCCAGCTGCTGGCCAGCTCCTCCGCACTCGACCAGAAAGTGCTGATCGCCGAGATCGTTGCCACCAGCCAGGCTCCCTACCGTCACCAGATCAGCCTCAACAAGGGCGCAGGTGATGGCGTCTATTTCGGCCAGGCCATCGTCGACGCCTATGGCGTCATGGGCCAGGTGATCCGGGTCAACCCGACCTCCTCGGTGGCCTTGCTGGTGACCGACCCCAGCCACGGCATCCCGGTGGAAATCAATCGCACCGGCTTGCAGACGGTGGCGCGCGGCGGCGGCGATGGCCGGGTGCTGACGCTGCCATTCCTGCCCGGCAACGCCGATGTGAAAGTGGGCGATCTGCTGGTGTCGTCGGGGCTGGGCGGGCGCTTCCCGGCAGGCTATCCGGTGGGCGAAATCTTCGACATCCGACGCACCACCGGCGAGCATTTCATGGAGGCCAGCGCCTATCCGAGCGCCCGCCTCGACCAGGGGCGCCAGACACTGCTGGTCTGGAGCACTCCGCCGGTACTGGCGGTCAGCGACGACCCGACCGCCGCTCCCGCGACGCTCGCGGCCAGTGCTGCGGCCTCGGCCCTGGTGCACTGGCCGACGGCCATCAGCGCGCTGCCCGCCGCAGCTGGCAGCAGTGAGGTCCCGCTGCCGCCGCTGAAGTACGGCAGTGGCGCCGCAGCCTCGCCGGCGGCGGCCAGGCCAAAACCCGCCAAGGCAGCTGCCAAGCCGAAGCCGGCGCTGGAAACCTCCGTCCCGGCCCAGCCTGGCCAAGCGGTTGCCGGGGCGGTCAAGCCCCTGCCGAAACCGGTTTCCGCGCCGCCGGCTGCCGAGCCCCCCAAGCCATGAATATCCGGGGCCCCGGCGGCCTGTTCGTGGTCAGCGTGCTGGTGGCACTTTGTCTGCAGTTTCTGCCGCTGTCACACAGCCTGTCGCTGGCTCGTCCGCTGTGGCTGGCGATGACGCTCGGCTACTGGGCGCTGTACGGGCCCAACGTGGCGGTGATCAGCGCCGCCCTATTGATGGGACTGGCCTCGGACACGCTCTACAACGCGCCGCTCGGCCAGCATGTGATGGGACTGACGCTGCTGGCGTACACCCTGGTGCGCCTGCGCTCGGTGCTCGGTCTCTACCCGATCTGGCAGGTGACGCTGCTGCTGCTGCCGGTGTGGGCGCTGTACGCGCTGCTGATGTTCCTGCTCGACGGCATGGCAAAGCACCCTTCGGATGCGCTGGGCCGCCTGTTGCCGGTGGCTGCTTCGGGGTTGTGCTGGCCGCTGCTGATGCTCACGCTCGACGCGCTGCGTGGCAAGCGCGTGTCGATGTAGAACGCCGATGGTGCTCGACAGCTTCGACGCGCTGAAGGACCTCTACGAGGAAAAGCGCAGCTTCTCGCACCGGATCCTGGTGGCGATCCTGCTCTGCGTGCTGATGATCTGCCTGCTGCTGGCAAGGCTGGGCGACCTGCAACTGCTGCAGCACGACTACTTCAGCACCCGCGCCGATGACAACCGCATGCGGGTGGTCGCCATGCCCCCGGTGCGGGGGCTGATCTATGACCGCCACGGCGCGCTGCTGGCACAGAACCGGCCCTCGTTCGACCTCGAGATCACCCGCGACCAAGTGGATGACCTGAACGCCCTGCTGATGGACCTGGCACCGGTGATGGGGCTGACTCCGGGCGATCTCGCCCGCTTCAAGGATCGCGCCCGCAAGACGCCGCGCTATCGCGGCGTGGCGCTGAAAACCAACCTGAGCCCGGAAGAAGTCGCCCATTTCGAGATCAACCGCTTCGCCTTCAGGGGCGTGGACATCACCGCCGGCCTGACCCGCAACTACCCGCTGGGGGCGGAGGCGAGTCATCTGGTCGGCTATGTCGGCGGCATCAGCGAGACCGATTACGCCAAGCTAGACGAGCGCCAGTACCAGGGCATCAACCTGATCGGCAAGCTCGGCATCGAGAAAAGCCATGAGGACGACCTGCGCGGCACCCCCGGTGCACGCATCGTCGAGGCCAATGCCGCCGGCCGGCCGCTGCGCGAGCTGGAGCAGCGTCCCGGCGCACCGGGACGCAATCTGTATCTGACGCTCGACACCAAGCTGCAGCAGATCGCGGAAGCGGCACTCGGCGAACTGGATGGCGCCATCGCCGCCATCGATCCGCAGACCGGCGAGGTGCTGGCACTGGTCAGCAAGCCCGGATTTGACCCCGAGCCCTTCGTCGGCGGCATCAGCAACCGGCAGTATCGCGAGCTGCTCAATGATCCTTCGCGACCGCTCTACAACCGCGCTCTGCAGGGCGCGTTTCCGCCCGGCTCCACCATCAAGCCGTTCATGAGCTACGCCGGCCTGTATTTCGAGGAGGCCACGCCGGACAGCCACGCTGTCTGCAACGGCACCTTCTACCTGCCCAACGTCAGCCGCAAATACCGCTGCCACAAGCGCAGCGGTCACGGGTTTGTCGACATGAAAAGTGCGATGGCACGTTCCTGCGACGTGTTCTTCTACCAGCTGGCGCTGGGGCTGGGGATCGACCACATCACCAGCGCGCTCGGCAAGTTCGGCTTCGGCAGCCCTACCGGCATCGACATTCCGCATGAACGCAGCGGCCTGCTGCCGTCGCGGGAATGGAAACAGCGTGCGCGCAAGGAAGTCTGGTTTCCCGGTGAAACCCTCAATATCGGCATCGGCCAGGGCTACTGGCAGGTGACGCCGCTGCAGCTGGCGCAGGCCACCGCCCGCATCGCCATGCGCGGTGGCGGCTTCGAGCCGCATATGGTGCATGCCTATGAAGAC
Source organism: Stagnimonas sp. (assembly GCA_046598075.1). Classification (GTDB taxonomy): domain Bacteria; phylum Pseudomonadota; class Gammaproteobacteria; order Nevskiales; family Nevskiaceae; genus Stagnimonas. Next base: position 14,352 of record JBKJJE010000158.1, on the reverse strand, counting down.
CCGCTCACCGGCGCCATCACCGGTGTCACGCCCAAGGCCCTGCCGCGCATCGATGACGGTCGCCCGAAAGACTTCGAATCGGTGATCGCGTCGATGGAAGCGGTGATGCACGAGGCAGGCGGTACCGGCTATCGGGTTGGCAGGGAGGCGCCATACCGCATCGCCGGCAAGACCGGCACGGCACAGGTGGCTGGTCTGTCGCAGACCGAAGAAGACGTGCCGACGCTCGGCTCCACGCCGAAGCACTTGCGCGACCACGCCTGGTTCATGGCGTTTGCCCCCGCCGACAAACCGCGCATCGCCATCGCGGTGCTGGCCGAGCATGCCGGACACGGTGGCAGCGTCGCCGCACCGGTGGCGCGACAGGTGATGGACCAATATCTGCTGGGCCGGGTGCTGTATGCCACCGCCACCCTGCCCGCCACCGTCGACGACCCGCTCAGCGCCGCCGAAAACGGCGAGTTCGATGGCTACATCGCGCCGGAGGAACGCACTGGCGCGCCGGTCATCAGCATCCCTGCCCAGCAGCCGGGCACGGCGCGCGCCGCCGCCGCACCCGGGTCGGACAACCCCGCCGATGCAGTCGATGCCCCCAATCCGGAAGCCGGTTTCGTCGCCCCCGCCAGCACCCCGCCGCCGGTTGGCGATGCCGGCGAACGGCTGCCGCCCGACGACGAACAGCCCGAGCCACCGACCCGATGAGTTCCGCGCTCACGCCTTCGCCCCACACGCCCGCCTCCACCTGGATGGAGCGGCTGCTGCGCCTGCATATCGACATCTGGCTGGTGGCGCTGCTGGCCGCCGTCGGCTGCATGGGTCTGGCGGTGCTGTATTCGGCTTCAGGCGGTTCGGGAACCGAGGTGTTCGCGCAGTTCCAGCGGCTGGTGCTGGGCTTTGTGGTGATGGCGGTGCTGGCGCAGGTCCCCCCGGACTACTATCGCGCCGCCGCGCCCTGGTTCTACGGCGTGGCCTCGGTGCTGCTGATCCTGGTGCTGCTGCTGGGGGATCACGCCAAGGGTGCGCAACGCTGGCTGGACCTGGGCGTGATCCGCTTCCAGCCCAGCGAGATGATGAAACTGGCGATGCCGATGATGGTCGCCGCCTGGCTGCATGGCCGGCCGCTGCCACCGACCTGGCGCGATGTGCTGGTGGCGCTGCTGATCATCGCCTTCCCGGCCTTGATGGTGATGCTACAGCCCGATCTCGGCACGGCGCTGCTGATCATCGCCGGCGGCGGTTTTGCCCTTTACCTAGGCGGCCTGTCGTGGCGCTGGATCGTCGGCGCGGCGGTGGCGGCTGCCGCGGCAGCACCGGTGCTGTGGTTTCGCCTGCACGACTACCAGCGCAACCGGGTACTGACTTTCCTTGACCCCGAGAGCGATCCGCTCGGCACCGGCTATCACATCACCCAGAGCAAGATCGCGATTGGTTCCGGCGGCGCTTTCGGCAAGGGCCTGCTGAACGGCACCCAGGCCAAGCTCGATTTCCTGCCGGAGTCGCATACCGACTTCATTTTCGCGGTACTGGCCGAAGAGCTCGGCATGATCGGTGTGGTGGCGCTGCTGGCACTCTATGTCTGCATCGTCGGCCGCGGCCTCTACATCGCGCTACGCGGCCACGACAGCTTCCAGCGTCTGCTGGCCGGTGCGCTGTCGCTGACCTTCTTCATCTACGTGTTCATCAACATGGGGATGGTGATGGGACTGATGCCGGTGGTGGGCGTGCCCTTGCCGCTGTTCTCCTACGGTGGCACCTCGGCAGTCACGCTGCTGGCGGGCTTCGGTATGCTGATGTCGATCTATACCCACCGGAAGCTCCTCAGCTCATGAAGTCTGTCGCCGCTGTCGCAGCACTTGCCCTGGCGGTCTCTGCTGCACCGTCGGCGCTGGCCAGCTATCGCGACAACCCCAAGACCTCGGCCCTGCACCAGAAGCTGGTCGCCGATTACGCCTTTACCGCCGATGATCTGGCCTGGGTGGACGAGGCGCTCGAGCAGGCCGAACGCCAGCCACAGCTGGTGCAGGCCGAACGCCAGAACAAGGAGGTCACCACCCCCCTGTGGGACGACTACCTGGCACTGCATGTATTCCCCAAGCAGATCAGCAACGGCCAGCGGGTGCTGGCGGAAAACCAGCAATGGTTCAACCGGGCCGAAGCGGAGTTCGGCGTGCCGCCGGTGGTGATCGCCGCCATTCTCGGCGTGGAGACCAAGTTCGGCAGCTACACCGGCAAGAACCGGGTGCTGGACGCGCTGGTCACCCAGGGTTACGAACACCCGACGCGCAGCGCGTTTTTCTTCGGCGAGCTGGCGGCCTACTTCGCGTTCTGCCGCGATTTCGGCCAGTCGCCGACCGGCGTCAAGGGCTCCTACGCAGGGGCGCTGGGCTATGCGCAGTTCATGCCCAGCAACTACCTGAACCTGGCACTCGACTACGACGGCGATGGCCGGATCGATCTCTGGTCGATGCCCGACGCCATCGGCTCCATCGCCCGCTATTTCACCCGCTACCAGCCGCCAGACCGCCCGGCCGTGCACTGGCGCCGTGGCGAACCGCTGCTGGTGCCAGTAACGCTGGCGGTGCTGAAGGGCGATGCGCCGGCACGCAATACCAAGGCCGCCAATTCCACCATCGCCGGCTGGATTGCCGCCGGCGTGACGCCGGCTGTCGAGATGCCGCTGGACCTGCCCGCCGGCCTGGTCGAGCTGCGTCGCCCGAAAGGCACCGAATACTGGCTGGCGCTGCCCAATTTTTATGCGGTGATGACCTACAACCCGCGCGTGTTCTATGCAATGGCGGTGACCACCCTGGCGGCCGACTTGCAGGCCACACAGGAAACACCACGTTGAGTTGGGTGCCGCTTTGTCGGCTGGGCGCGCTGCTGCTGTGTGCCCAACTGCTGGCCTGCACCAATCGCGCGCCGGAATCGACGTCGGCGGGACGCGCAGCTTCGTCGCGCATGGTGGTGGCGGAATCGGCAGCAGGGTCCAGCCAGAATCCGGCCGCCGAGACGCCGGCAGCAGCGATCAAACGCTGCGCCAACTGCCCCACGCCTGATCCCGACTTTGCCCCCGGCAGCGACGAGGTACCAGCGGGAATCGACCGTGTGCCGGATGCCGTCCCCGTCGACGAACCGAGAAGCCGCTACGGCAACCCGGAGACCTACGACGCGCTCGGCGAGCAATACCGGGTCATGAAGCAAGCACCCAGAGGCTATCGGCAGCAGGGCCGGGCCAGCTGGTACGGCAAGAAGTTTCATGGTCGGCGCACCGCCAATGGCGAGATCTACGACATGTTCAAGATGACTGCGGCACACAAGACGCTGCCGCTGCCCAGCTACGCCCGCGTCACCAGCAAGAGCAACGGCCGCAGCGTGGTGGTGCGGATCAACGACCGCGGACCGTTTCACCCCGGCCGCATCGTCGATCTCTCCTACGCTGCCGCTGCCAAGCTGGACCTGCTGCACCATGGCTCGGTGGATGTGGAACTGGAGGTCATCACTCCGCAACAGGCGAGGTCGGCAGGCGAATCGCGCGCCGCCGCTGCCGAGGGCAAGCCGCGCTATCTGGAGCTGGGCCGCTTCGCCGACCCTATCGACGCCGTTGCCCTGCAGGAAATGCTTGGCCGGCTGGGCTTCTCGGATACCGAGTTCCTGCAGACCAAGAGCCCGTCGGGCGATGGCGTGGACAACATTCTGCGGCTGGGGCCGTTTCGCAGTTTCAGTCAGCTCGAAGCCGCCCGCATCAAGCTCGGCCGCAAGGAAATCACCGCGATTCCGGTAGCCGACTGAAGCGCCGGGCGCGGTACACTACGGGCTCACACTTTTGCTGATCCAGAGCCTGCAATGAAATCCCGTTTTCTCTCCGCTGCCAGTTTGCTGCTCGCCCTGGCGTCCACCCCGGTTGCCAGCCGGGCCGCCATCCCCGAAGCCCCGAAACTCGACGCCACCAGCTACGTGCTGCTGGACTACGACAGCGGCGAGGTGCTGGTCGCCAGCAACCCGGACCTGAAGACCGGCCCCGCCTCGATCACCAAGGTGATGCTCAGCTACGTGGTGTTCGACGAGATCAAGAAAGGCCGAATCAAGCTCAGCGACGAGGCGGTGATCTCGGAGAAAGCCTGGCGCCAGGGCAAGGACTCCTCGGAGTCGCGGATGTTTCTGGATATCGGCTCGCGGGTGAAGGTGGAAGACCTGCTGCACGGCGTCATCACCCAGTCCGGCAACGATGCCTCGGTGGCACTGGCCGAGCATGTGGCAGGCAGCGAGTCGGCCTTTGCCGACCTGATGAACCAGTACGCCGCCAAGCTAGGCATGAAGGACACCCGCTTCGCCAACGCACCGGGAATGCCTGCCGACGATCATTTCAGCACTGCCCACGACCTGACGCTGCTGGGCGCGGCGCTGATCCGCGATTTCCCCGACTACTACGAGTGGTTCTCGCGGCCCAACTTCACTTTTCACGGCATCAAGCAGGACAACCGCAACATGATGCTGGCGATGGATCGCAGCGTCGACGGTATCAAGACCGGCCACACCGAGGCCGCTGGCTACTGCCTGCTGTCTTCCGCCAAGCGCGAGAACCGGCGCCTGATTGCCGCCGTGATGGGCACCCAGAGCAAGACCTATCGCGCCGAGGCGAGTCTGGAACTGCTCAACTACGGCTTCCGCTTCTTCGAAAGCGTGAAGCTGATGGGCAAGGAGCAGCCCGCTGGCAGCGCCCGGGTCTGGAAAGGTGCTGCCGACGAGGTGAAGCTCGGCACCCTGCAGCCGGTGTTCCTGTCGCTGCCTCGCGGCTCGGCCGACAAGGCCGAGATCCGGCCAGAAGTCAGTGGCATGCTGATCGCCCCGCTCGCCGAGGGTCAGGTGGTCGGTAGCGTCACCGTGCTGATCGACGGCAAGGTGGTCAAGACCGAGCCGCTGCTGGTGCTCGCGGAAGTGCCTCAGGGCAGTTTCTTCAAGCGGCTGTGGGACACCATCCGCCTCTGGTTTGCTTGAACAACCCGCTGCTGATCCGCACGCTAGGGTTGGCCGATTACGCCCACACCCTCGCAGCGATGCACGCGTTCACCAATGCGCGCGACCACAACACCCCGGATGAGCTGTGGGTCCTGCAGCATCCGGCGGTATTCACCCAGGGACAGGCAGGCAGACCGGAACACCTGCTGAGTCCCGGCGACATCCCGGTGGTGCAGACCGACCGGGGTGGGCAGGTGACGTATCACGGGCCGGGCCAGCTGGTGATCTATCCGCTGGTCGACATTGCCCGGCGTGGCTACGGGGTGCGTAGCCTGGTCAGCCGGCTGGAGACCGCGATGGTCGAAACCCTGGCGGCGGACGGCATCGCTGCCTATGCCGATGCCTCGGCACCCGGGGTTTACGTCGACATCGCCGGCAAGCGTCACAAGATCGGTTCGCTGGGCTTAAGGATCCGCCGGGGACGCAGCCTGCACGGACTGTCGCTCAACGTGCGCATGGACATGCAACCGTTTTCGCGCATCAACCCCTGCGGCTATCAGGGATTGGCGATGACCCAGATGGCCGACCTGAGCGCCGTCGCTGAAATCGATGTCACGGGTGCCGCACTCGCGCAGCGCCTGCTGACGGCCCTGCGCTGATCCGGCTAGCGGCCCAGAACCGAACCGGTGCCGGGCAGTTCCAGCCCCGGCATGCCCGGCAGCTGCTGGGCAGGATCATTTTCCAGGCCCGGGCGGACACGGCGGCGGCGCTGCTGGGGGGTGGTGTCAGGGCAGTCGGCCGTCGGCGTGGCACCGCGTGCCTCCAGATCCGAACAGCGATCCAGCGAGGAGAACCGGTCACTCTTGTCCTGCGCCGCAGTGGGGCGTTTCGGGGCACCACCGGCGCAGCCCGACAGGGTAGCCACCAGCAGGGCGGCAGCGGAAACGGTTGTTAAGCTCGCAATCAGACGCATCGCAGAATCTCCATGAACAAACTTGATCGTTCCGCCGCGCCCCATTGAACGCTTGCGAAACGGAACCATCCAAGCCCAGGGCATCGCTTAGAATGATTCAGCAAAGCGCGCCCCCAGCCATACTTGATAACAACGCCATTCGCGCCACCTCGTTGACCTTGACGCCCAGATCTCTCGCATGAGCACAACTTTCAACGATGCCTTGGTGCGTGTCCGTGGACTTAAGTTCGCACACGGTCCGCGCGTCATCTATGACGGCGTCGATCTCGACATCCCGCGCGGCAAAATCACCGCCATCATGGGACCTTCGGGCACCGGCAAGACCACCATGCTGCGGCTGATCGGCGGACAGTGGCGGCCGAGCGCCGGCACGGTCGAGTTCGATGGCGTGAATGTCCACGACCGCTCGCGCAGCCAGCTGTTCGAGATGCGCAAACGCATGGGCATGCTGTTCCAGAACGGGGCCCTGCTCACCGATCTCACCGTGTTCGACAACGTCGCGTTTCCGTTGCGGGAGCACACCAGGCTGCCGGAAGCGATGATCCGCGACCTGGTGCTGATGAAGCTGAACGCCGTCGGCCTGCGCGGTGCGCGCGATCTGTATCCCGAAGAGCTCTCAGGCGGCATGAGCCGCCGCGTGGCACTGGCAAGAGCGATCTCGCTCGACCCGCAACTGGTGATGTACGACGAGCCCTTCACCGGCCAGGACCCGATCAGCATGGGCGTGCTGATGCGGCTAATCCGCACTTTCAATGACGCGCTGGGACTGACCAGCATCGTCGTCTCCCACGACGTCGACGAGGTGCTGTCGATCTGCGACCACGCCTACGTGATCTCCGGTGGCAAGGTGCTCGGGCATGGCTCCTCCGACGAGGTGCGCGCCAGCCAGAGCGCCTGGGTCCAGCAGTTTCTCAAGGGTGAGCCAGATGGCCCGGTGCCGTTCCACTACAAGGCGCCGCCCTATGCCGAGGATCTGCTCGGAGCGGCGGCATGAATAGCCCCGCCGTGACAATAGCGGCTATGAATGCCGCCAAGCCACCTCTCCTGCACCGCGTTTGGCTAAAGCGGGAGTGCCGTACGGCACTCCCGATCCCGGCTAAACGCCTGCGCAAACACCGTGTCGAGGTGGCTCCATGATCGGCATCCTCGGCAATTACCTGCAGGGCGTCGGGCGCGCGCTGTTCTTCCTGTTCACGATCATTGCGGCGATCCCTTCGGCGCTGGTACGGCCGCGGCTGATGGCGCAGCAGCTCTACTCGGTGGGCGTGCTGTCGCTGGTCATCGTCGTGCTCTCCGGCAGCTTCATCGGCATGGTGCTCGCCTTGCAGTTCTACCGAACCCTGCAGGTATTCGGTGCGGGTGACTCGCTGGGCGTGGCCATTGCCCTGTCGGTGGTACGCGAGTTCGGGCCGGTGGTGACGGCGCTGCTGTTTGCAGGCCGTGCGGGCTCGGCGCTGGCAGCCGAGATCGGCTTGATGAAAGCCACCGACCAGCTCTCCGGCATGGAGATGATGGCGGTCGATCCGGTCAAGCGGGTCATTGCGCCGCGGTTTCTCGCCGGCCTGATCTCGATGCCGCTGCTGTCGTTCATCTTCACCGTGATGGCGATCGGCGTCGCCGGCGGCCACGCCATCGGCGTCAGTCTGCTGGGTGTCGATGCCGGTTCGTACTGGGCAGGCATCCACGAGGTGCTGCATGGCGACGACATCCGCGACGCGCTGATCAAGAGCGTCACCTTCGGCGCTGCCTGCTCCTGGATTGCGGTCTACCAGGGCTACCACGCCGCGCCCACCTCGGCCGGCGTGGCGCGCGCCACCACCAATACCGTGGTGATCTCCTCGCTGGCAGTACTGGCGCTGGACTTCATCCTCACCGCATTCATGTTCTAGCAAGCAGCAGACCCAAGGATCACTCCCATGCAATCCCGCTCCCTCGAAATGCTCGTCGGCTTTTTTGTCTGTCTGGGTGTCGCCGCCGTACTGGTGCTGACGCTGCGCGTTGCCAGCCTGAAGGATGTGGGCGGCAAGGAAGGCAGCTATTTCGTCACCGCCAGCTTCGAGAACATCGGCAAGCTCTCGGCCGGCAATGCGGTGAAGATCGCCGGTGTCACCGTCGGCCGGGTCAACGGCATCGCCGTGGATGCCACCAGCTTTGAGGCGATCGTCACTCTTGAAATCAGCAAGAGTTACCCAAACATCCCGAAAGATTCCGCAGCGAAGATCCTGACTTCCGGCTTGCTCGGCGAGCAGTACATCGGGCTGGATATTGGCGGCGACGAGGAGTCGCTGAAAGACGGCAGCCGCATCGCGTTGACCCAGTCGGCACTGGTGCTGGAAAACCTGATCGGCCAGTTCGTTGCTTCCATGGCCGACAAGAAGGAAGACCCCCGTCTGGCGGAGGCACTGGAAAAACTGGCGGCGGCGGTGAAACCGTCCGGCGCCAAGTAACGTAATCATCAGTTGTCACCCGAAGTATTCAAGTTGCAGCAGTTCCTGGAGATTCAAAAATGAACAAGTTCTGGCTTCCCCTTCTTCTCGCGCTCGGCTTAGGCGGCGCTGCCCACGCGGCGACGGCGCCGGATGTCGTGGTCAAGGAAGGCACCGACAAGATGCGCGGGCTGATTGCCGCCAACCATGTCGCCTACACCGCCGACAAGCCCAAGTTCTATGCCGTGGTGAGCGAGGTGCTGGTACCTCTGTTCGACGTGCGCTACATCTCGCAGCTGGTGCTGGGCAAGAACTGGAAAACCGCGACCGAGGCACAGCGCACGCGCTTCCAGGCCGCCTTCAAGACCGCGCTGATCCGCAACTACGCCGATGCCCTGCTGGAAAACTATGATTCGGTGGATGTGACGTTCCAGCCGGTACGGGTGTCGCCCGAGGCGACCGACGCGACCGTGAAATGCACGCTGATCCGCAAGAATGGCCCCCCTGTCGCCGTTGCCTTCGCCATGCGCGAAGTCGGTGGCGTCTGGAAAATCTACGACACCACGATCGAGAACCTCTCGCTGGTCACCTCGATCCGCAGCCAGTACGCGGTAGAGGTCAAGAAGAATGGTCTCGAGGCCCTGATCCAGCGCGTCGAAGCCGGCCAGGTGGTTGTCGACCCCAGCAAGCTCGGCAAGTAGGTCCTCATCCATGCAGCTGCACGGCGAACTGACCATGTCCACCACGCCCGCCCTGCTCGCGCAGGCGGGCGAACTACTTGCCGGTGATGACGTCGATCTGTCCGGCATCACCAGCGCAGACAGTGCCGGTGTCGCCTTTCTGCTCGAGCTGAAACGCCGTGCGCTGGCCACCGGCAAAACCCTGCGCTTCAGCCACTGCCCTGCGCAGTTGAATGGTCTGATCACTTTTTTCGAGCTCGAAGAAGCTCTTTCGATCCGGGAGATCGTATGAAGTCTGCATTCACTCTGGCGCTTGCCACTACCCTGCTGACCGCCTGCGCGCACGCCCCACCGGGCGAGCCCAACGATCCGCTGGAGCCGGTGAACCGTGCGGTCCTGAGCTTCAACCTGACTGCCGACAAATACCTGCTGCGGCCGGTTGCCAAGGGCTACGTGGCGATTGCCCCCAGTCCGGTGCGCAAGGGGGTCACCAATTTCTTCCACAATCTGCAGGAGCCGCGCACCGTGATCAACGGTCTGCTGCAGGGAAAGATCAAGCAGGCCGCTGCCGACACCGGCCGTTTCCTGCTCAACAGCACCGCCGGGTTTGCGGGCCTGATGGACGTCGCCACCAATGCCGGCCTGCCGCGCCATGACGAGGACTTTGGCCAGACCATCGGCTATTACGGAGTCGGAGAGGGCTGGTATCTGATGCTGCCCTTCCTCGGCCCCAGCAGCAATCGCGACCTGATCGGACGCGGCGGCGACTATTTCACCGGCTACAGTTATTACGTCGAGCAGGACGAACTCAGCTATGGCCTGCTGGCTGCCGACACCATCGACACCCGTGCACGGCTACTGCCGGCAGACGCTCTTCTCGAGGAGGCGCTCGACAAGTACGTGCTGGTGCGCACCGCCTATCTGCAGCAGCGCCTCAACAAGGTGTACGACGGCACTCCGCCAGCCAATCTGCTTTACGGCACGGACGAAGAATAAGTCTGCCCCGCGATGAAAAGGCCGCGACCATCGCGGCCTTTTTTGTGGGCTTCACTTCACCCACCGGCGCGCGTTCTCGAACATCCTGAACCAGGGCGTCTTGTCGCCGTTGGCGGGTGGCCACCAGCTGCCGACCGTGCCGGCAATGGTGCGTTCGGGGTGCGGCATCAAGATCGTCACCCGGCCATCGGCGTTGCAGAGCGAAGTCACTCCCTGTTCGGCCCCATTGGGGTTGGCTGGGTAGGCTCTGGCGACCGCACCGGCATTGGTGATGAAGCGCATCGCCAGCTGACCATTGGCTTGCAGCACGGCGAGATCGGTCGGGCTCCTGAACTCCGGGCGCCCTTCGCCGTGGGCGATGGCGATGGGTAGGCGCGAGCCCTCCATGCCCTGGAAGAACAGGCTCTTCGACGGCAACAGTTCGACCATGCCAAAGCGTGCCTCGAACTGCTGGCTGCGGTTCTTGCGGAACAGCGGCCAGTGCTCGGCACCTGGTACGATGTCTTGCAGCGCCGCCATCATCTGGCAGCCGTTGCAGACGCCGAGCGCGAATCGCTCTGGGTCGGCGAGAAACTGCTGGAACTCGTTGCGGGCGCGTTCGTTGAACAGAATCGTGCGCGCCCAGCCCTGGCCTGCGCCCAGCACGTCGCCGTAGCTGAAGCCGCCGCAGGCGGCGAAGCCTGCGAAACCGGCAAGGCGCACGCGGCCCTCGAGCACATCGGACATGTGCACGTCGACCGACTCGAAGCCAGCGGCGTGGAAGGCATAGGCCATCTCGATGTGGCCGTTGACACCCTGCTCGCGCAGGATCGCGACCTTGGGACGCTTGCCGACGACGGGCACGCTGCGCGCCGTCGGCTCGAAAGTGAGATGCACGCTCAAGCCCGGGTCATGCAGCGCACCGGTGTTGGCAAATTCCTCGCGGGCGCAATCGGGGTGATCGCGAAGCGCGGCCATGCGATGGCTGGTTTCGGCCCAGACCTTGTGCAGGGGCTCCAGCGTGTCGGCAAACAACTCGCGGGCGCCGTGCTTGAAACGCACATAGTCCTCGGCAGTGGGCTCGCCGATGACCGCAGCACTCAGACCCGCAGCCTTGGCTTCGGCGAGCACGGCGGCGACATCTGCCGCGCGCAGCTGCAAGACCATGCCCAGTTCTTCGTTGAAGAGTGCTGCCATCGCATCGATGCCGAGTGCATCGAGCTGCACGGTGACTCCACTCCGACCGGCGAGCGCCATCTCAACCACAGTGGCGAACAGGCCACCATCGCTGCGGTCGTGATAGGCCAGCACGCGGCCTTCGGCATTGAGCTTCTGCACCAGCGTGAATGCGGCCTTGAGCTGCGCAGGCAGGTCGAGATCCGGGGCGACATCACCGAGTTGGTTGTAGACCTGCGCAAGGATGCTGCCGCCCATGCGGTTGCGGCCATTGCCGAGGTCGATCAACACCAGCGCCGTCGAGGGTTCGGCAGCAAGCTGGGGCGTCAGTGACCTGCGCACATCAGCCACCGGCGCAAACGCCGTGACGATGAGTGAGAGCGGCGCAGTCTGCGTCCTCGCCTCACCGTTCTGCTGCCACTGCGCCTTCATCGACAGCGAATCCTTGCCGACCGGGATGGCGATGCCAAGTGCCGGCGCGAGTTCGGCACCCACCGCCTTGACGGTGTCGAACAGGCGCGCGTCCTCGTCGCCCTGCCCACAGGCGGCCATCCAGTTGGCGGAGAGGCGGACGTCGCTAAGTTTCGCGATGTGTGCTGCGGCCAGATTGGTGATGGCCTCGCCCACGGCCATGCGGCCGGACGCAGGTGCATTGAGCAGTGCCAGCACCGGGCGTTCGCCCATGCTCATCGCCTCGCCCGTGGTGGATTCAAAACCAGTTGCGGTGACGGCGCAATCCGCCACCGGCACCTGCCAGGGGCCGACCATCTGGTCGCGCACGGTCAAGCCACCGACCGTGCGGTCGCCGATGGTGATGAGGAAGTTCTTGGACGCCACGCTGGGGTGACGCAGCACGCGCAGGGCGGCATCCTTGGGGTCGATGCGGGCTATGTCGAGTGCGGCAAAGGTCTGCGGTGCGCGTGTGGTGCTGCGTTTCATACGCGGCGGTTTGCCGAGCAACACCTGCATAGGCATCTGCACGGTGTCGCTGCCCAGCAGCGTGTCTTCTACGCGCAGCTGGCGTTCGGCGGTGGCGATACCGACCACCGCCATCGGGCAACGCTCGCGGGCGCAGAACTGTTCGAGCAGGGTCACTGATTCCGGCGCCACCGCCAGCACATAGCGCTCCTGCGATTCGTTGCACCAGATTTCCATCGGCGACAGCGCCGGATCAGCCGCGAGCACATCGCGCAGCTTGAAATGCCCGCCACGATCATCGGCGTGCACCAACTCCGGCAGCGCGTTGCTGATGCCGCCGGCGCCGACGTCGTGAATGCTCAAGATCGGATTGGCTTCGCCGAGTGCCCAGCAGGCATCGACGACTTCCTGGCAGCGGCGTTCGAGTTCCGGGTTGGCGCGCTGCACGCTGGCGAAGTCGAGATCGGCGGTCTGTGCCCCGGTCGCCATCGAGGAGCCTGCGGCGCCACCGAGACCGATCAACATGGCCGGACCACCGAGCACGATGAGCGCCGCACCTTCGACCACCACTTTCTTCAGCACATGCTCGGCGCGGATGTTGCCGTAGCCGCCGGCGATCATGATGGGCTTGTGATAGCCCCTCAGGGCTATCGAAGGACTGGTGCCGCGGTTGCGGCCATCGGGCACGGCGGTTTCGTAAGTGCGGAAATAGCCGGTGAGATTGGGGCGACCAAACTCGTTGTTGTAGGCGGCAGCGCCAATTGGCGCTTCGAGCATGATCTGCAAGGCGCTCGCCATGCGGCTGGGCCTGCCCAGATCAGCCTCCCAGGGCTGCGTGAAGCCGGGGATGCGCAGGTTGGCGACCGAGAAACCGCTTAAGCCCGCCTTGGGACGGCCACCCAATCCCGTCGCAGCCTCGTCGCGAATCTCGCCACCGGCGCCAGTCGCCGCACCCGGATGCGGGCTGATGCCGGTGGGGTGGTTGTGGGTCTCCACCTTCATCAGGATGTGCACCGGCTCTGCATGCTCGCGATAGACGTGATCCTGCTCGGGGAAGAAGCGCATGGCCGTGTGGCCTTCCATCACCGCGCAGTTGTCGCTGTAGGCCGAGAGCACGCCCTCGGGCGAGGCGCGATAGGACTCCTTGATCATCTGGAACAGCGACAAGGGTGCGGTGACCCCATCCACCGTGAACTCGGCGTTGAAGATCTTGTGGCGGCAGTGCTCGCTGTTGACCTGCGCGAACATCATCAGCTCGGCGTCGGTGAGGTTCTTGCCCGCCTTCGTCGCGTAGTCGACGAGGTAGACGATCTCGTCGGCCGATAGCGCCAAGCCCCAGTCGGTATTGGCGGCGTCGAGTGCGGCCCTGCCGCCGGCCAGCACATCCACCGTGCGCAGTGGCCGTGGCGTGCCGGTGGCGAACACATCGGCCAAGTCGAGCGCGCTGCCCAGCACCGATTCCATCATCGAGTCATGCAGTTCTGCCAGCGCCGCCTCGGGTAACGAGCCCACACCGGCGAGTAGCACGGCGCGACCCAGCTCGACACGCTTCACACCTGCCAGCCCGCAGACCTTGGCGATATCGGTGGCCTTTGACGACCAGGGCGAGAGCGTGCCCATGCGCGGCACCACGTAGAGCGTGCCGTCGGCGGCGGGCAGTGCCTCGGGGCCTTCGCCGAGCAGGCGGCGTAGATCGGCAGTGCTGGCCTGGCCATCGACGAGGAAGAAGTCCTGCACCACCAGCCCGGTCAATGCCGGGGTATGGGTTTGCAGCCGCTCCAGCAGGCGGGCCACGCGGAAGTCGGAGAGGACGCTGGCGCTGGGGAGGATGTGCAGTGACATGGTCGCGGAGCGGCCTTTCTTGGGCAGACCGCGATTTTACCAAGTGGGGTCGGCTTCAACGTCATTCCCGCGCAGGCGGGAGTCCAGGTAGCACGAAGTGCCCCGCCCTCGCTTCAAGTAATGAAGACACCTGGGTTCCCGCCTGCGCGGGAATGACAAGCCACATAATGTCCGGGACCCGCTCTCTCAAAGGCCACCGAAAATGATCTTGCTCATCGCCGGACTTCTGCTGTTTCTGGGCATCCACTCCGTCGCCATCGCAGCGCCCATGCTGCGCGCATCGGCCATCGCGCGACTGGGAGCCAATGGCTGGAAGGGCCTCTACAGCCTCGTCGCCATCGCCGGCTTTGCACTGATCTGCATCGGCTACGGCGAGGCGCGCGTGACCGAGCCGGTGTGGCTCTGG
>JBKJJE010000150.1:0-10536 GCA_046598075.1 Stagnimonas sp. | reverse complement strand
TGGGCTATCGCTTCCGGTTCCTTTCCTTCACCGACGCCGAGCACTACACGCTGTTCCTGGTCGATAACTACCCGATGGCGACCCCGTTTCTTGCCGACACCCAGGTCGATCGCAATCCTTACCACGTCACCTACAGCGTGCTGCCGAGCGAGGACACGCCGCAGTTCGACATCGTCCACGACCACGCCTATTGGGTGTCGGGCCTGAGCGCCGTTGATGAGGGCACTGCGGAGGCGCCGGTCAAAGGCACGATTGACGCCTTCAGCTTTGCCTGCGGCATGGGCGACCCGGTGAGCACGGCGGGTGCCAGTGCCGGCGTGGTGCCGCTGCCGTATGTGGAGACCAATCGCAGCTGGGGCGCGCCGCCGGTCATCCCTTTAGAGAACAAGTTGCAGCTCACGCTCACCAATCTTGGTGCTGCGACTGTAGACCTGCCGCGTGCAGGCCTTGACGCTGCTGCCGCAATGACGCTGAGCCTCACCGCAGATACAGCAGGCGTACTCACGCTCACCGGCGCTAGTCCTGCGGCGCGCGTGCTGCGCGAAGGGCAGCCGATTAACATCAGCCGCGTCAACGGCGCGCTGCAAATCCCCTATGCGGCAGCTGCGGCGCAATATCAGGTGCTGCCATGAAGAAACTACTGCGACTTGCAACGCTGTCGGCGCTCGTGCTGTTTGCGGGTGCGACAAATGCGGCCATCAAGGCCGGTGTGGGTGTTGTCGATGCCTCCGGGTTTCTGGGTGCTTCAGCGGGCCAGTACGCCGACACCGGCACCGGCCCAGGCCAGACCGGCAACGGCGGCCTGGACCCACAGCTCTATTCCATTACCAAACTGGGAACCTACGGCATCGCCTCTCGCACTTCCGCGCGCGCCATCGTGGTGGAAGGCAGCAACGGCCAGCGGGTAGCGCTGATCACCTCTGACAGCTATCTCGCTCAAGATCTGGTGTTGCGGCGCACGGCGCAGTTACTGGCTGCAGGCAACAGCGATATTGCCTACGAGCAGCTGCTGCACTCGGCTTCACACAACCACTCCTCGCCGTATCAGCTGACGCAATCGGCGGGCGTGTGGGTGTTTCAGGATGCCTTTAATCCCATTGCCTTCGAGCAGCAGGCGCGTGCGCTGGCGAGTGCAGTGGAGCAGGCCGTCGCCAATCTCAAGCCGGCACGCATGGGTGCGACAGTGGTGCAACACAGCATCGTCAAGGACAACATCGTCGGCCCTTCAATTGCACTTGATGGCACGCCGGCAGGTTACCCGCGCGACTTCAACGACAACGACCTCACCGTGCTGCGATTCGATGATGTGTCGGGCGCCACGCCCAAACCCCTCGCGGTGTGGACCAACTTTGGCCAGCACCCGGAAGGGCTGGATGGACATCATCTGGTGAGTGGTGATTTCGTCACCGCCATGCGTCGCAGCTTCGAGCGCGCCACCGGTGCGCCACTGCTGTTCACTCAGGGCGATGTCGGCAGCAGCGAAGGCCCCTATGACCGTGACGGTGCAGACACGCTGCCCGATGGCATCCGCCGCGCTTGGGCGCATGTGGGCTGGGCGCAGGTGGAGCGTGCGGGTTTCATCCTCGCCGAAGCCGCGCGTGAAGGGTTTGATGCAATTGGTCGTGGCGACGCCAGCGTGCGCGTGCCATTCACCACAGATTTTCCCGTCGGCATCAGCAGTTTCTGGACGGCAGGGCCGTTGAGTCATCCGTATCCCAGTGTCAGCAACTGCAACAGCGCGCAGACCTTTCAGGGCGATGTCGGCGTGCCGGTGGCGGGCCTGCCGGATTGCGCCCGCAGCGTGGACAACGGCTTCCCGGGGCTCGGTGATGTGTTCGGGCCACTCTTTGGCAACGTGCCAGCGGGCACGCCGATCCCCGGCCATTACGACGGCCCCGGCCATCCAGCAGTAGAAGAAAACCAGCGCCTGCATCTGCAAACTGTGCGGCTCGGCGATGTGCTGCTGGCCAGCTGCGCTTGCGAGGCGCAGGTGGATCTGATCCTCAACCTCAAGAGCCGTGCGAACACCATCGCAAGCGATATCTGGGATGGCTTCGATTACGCCTGCCTGCTGCCAGAGAATCTCAGTGACCCGCTATGTGCCGCGCAGACCGCGCGCTATGCGCCCACCGCAGAGCGCATCGCCAAAATCCCTGGCTTGCTCAGCGATGCCGCCAAGGTCGCGCACTTTCGCGCACAGATTCACAACGATGCGCGCGGCTGGGATGAGCCGGCCAATGTGCTCGCCGCGCAGGCGCTGGAGCCTGCGGATAGCAGCCGCATCTGGGGCAACTTCACTAAGGAAGAACTCACCCCGGCGCTGGGCTATCCGTTGGTGGTGGGTCTCGGCCACACGGGCGATTACAACGGCTACACCGTCAGCTATCGCGAATACCTGAGCCGCGACAGCTATCGCAAGGCGCTCACCAGCTACGGCCCGCACACGGCCGATTTCATGGTGACGCGACTGGTGCGCATGGCCGCCGCAATGAAGGGCGGGCCGGCAGTCCCGGCTGATCCCTTGGCCGCCGCCGCCGGCATTGACGAACAGCGACAGGTCGCACAGGCCACGATGACTGGGCAGATCACCGGCAGCTTGTTCGATGGCTATACCCGCGCCCTGCCGGACGATGCAGGCGAGGTGCAGGTGCTGGCGCAACCAACTGACATCACCCGTCTGCAAGCCGCCAGCATCAACTGGCTGGGCGGTGGCAACAGTCACGACAACCCACAAGTGCGGGTCGAGCGTGAGCTCGATGGCGGCTGGCAGTTGTTCGCAGGGCAGCAAGGCGAGGTGCAGAGTTTCCTCGCCTTCCCCAAGACGCAGCAGGACCTGCTGCTGGCAAAGACCGGGCAGTTCGAGTGGCACTGGACGGCCAACTTCGAGGCTTTTGATCCGCTGCCGCGTGGCATTGGCCAGACGCCCGCAGGACGCTATCGTTTTGTGATTGAAGGCCAGCGCATTGCCAGCGGCAGACTTGCCCCATACACGCTCACCAGCGCGCCGTTTGCGGTCACACCCTGGCGCGGCGTAGTGGTGCAGGACGGGCAGATCAACGCCGGCAGCGTCAGTGTGGTGGTGCCGGACTCGGTGTATCCGCGTAGCTACACACTACCCGGCATCGCCGCCATTGCCGACGATGCGCGCACCACCGTTTGCCGCACCTGCACCTTCCGCCCTTGGGCGGTGGGTGCGACAGCGGCGAGTGTGAAAGTCAGCGTCACCCGTAAAAACGGCGCACGCGAAACCGTCGCTGCCAGCCTGCGCGATGGTCGCTGGCTGGCCGATACGCGGCTTGCACTAGGTGATGCGGCCGTGATTGCGGTGGGCGATGCGCAGGATGCCTTTGGCGAGATCAATGGTCAGCGCTTGCTGCTGCCTGCGGTGACGGCAGACAACGCCGCGCCCACCATCCCGGTGGTTGACCCACCGCCGGTCGACCCGCCACCGGTGGTAGATCCACCGCCCGTCGTTGACCCGCCACCCGTGGTAGTTGATCCACCACCGCCAATCAATCCGCCGTCGTCTGGCCCGGCACCACCGCCTGCCACGGGTGTGGCAGTGCAACGGCAATTTGGTGGTGGTGCGCCGTCGCCGATGAGCTTGCTGCTACTGCTGGTGTTGGCGGCGATACGGCGCACGAGAAAATAGGAAATCACACTCAAGTTCGTCAACTGCGCTCTGCAAATGCCTTATGCCGCAGGCGCAGCGCTGCTCCAGCGCTTAATTCAAAACAGGGGTTGGATAGCAGTATCTTTTTGCTTGCTGGATTTACCCGGTGTGCTGCGAGCCACACCGGCTGCTTTTAACTCCGCATCACTCAACAATGCCCCAGTGCAAATGGCCTCCAGCATCGTGGCTTGCGGTGGCTCCATCGCTACCAGCAGCGCCAACACGTTGAGCAAGTTCAGGAGTTCGGTGGTGTATTCGGCCAGCCAGTGGTCGGGCTGGATTAACCCCAGCGACGAGGGTGGGCGGCGGTCACCGATCAATGGGCGCTCGCGATTTTTCTTGCGGTAGCTGAACCACTGCACCAGCACCTGCTTGCCGCTCACCTCATAGGCCCACACCGCAGGCGGCACGCGCTCGATGTGGCCGCTGCCGATCAGCAGGCGTTGCTGGCTTGCGTCGTAGCCAATGGTGTCAGGCATGTGCTCGGCGGATTGCGGTATCTCGCCGCCCATAGGGATTTGTGGACGCTCACCCACCGGCAGGCGAGGCGGGGCAGGTGGGCGGCCTGCGTCAGCATCTGCCATGCGCTCGCCAAAGCTGTGCAGCCACACCACGCGGCTGCCGAGGGCGACGGCCTCAGTAAATAGCGCGGCATCGGCGGTGAGCGGAATGCGCAGGCCGGGTGTGCTCAAGTCGGCCTGGAACCGCTGGGTGTAGGCCGGGTGGGCGGCAATGGCGGCTAGGTAGGCGATGAGCTGCTCAGGCTGCACCGACTGGCCGTAGCGCGCTGCAAGCAGCGGCAGCAGGGCGGGCGGCAGATTGGCGTCGGTGGCTTCGCGATTGCGCCAGAGGGGGAAGACGCGACCGCTGAACGAGCCTTTGTAGTGGTCTTGGTCAGGAACCAAGCCCGTTAGCGTGATCGCTGCCCCGTTGCTCGGCGACGTTCTGGTGAGGGCTGTGATGTAGACCTGTTGATTCGACCGCGAAGCCCATAGCTGTGCATTAGCCTGAGTGATGACACGAAGGTCGGGGATGATCCATTGCCGATCAAATGAACGAAACGCGTATGGCGTTGGAGACTCGCAAAGCGATGTTTCTTTAGAGAGAGGCGTAGCGCGAATCTCGCAGTGTGGGAGCGCCTCGTTGATGACTGAGTCGATGTGCCGATCTGATGGCACACCATCGCGCAGCGTGGGATGAAAGAGCGTGTCTTTCTCTGCAGCTGGTGCTGAGATCAATGCCTTCCATCTCTTCGTTAAAGACTCCGCATCGGGTGCAATCACCCACATGCGTTTCGGCTGCACCCCCGAACCGTCATAGCTGAAAAAATCCTCCGAAGCCGGGTAACTCGCCCAAGCACCCGTCGATACGGGCAAAAACGGCGCACGCCAATCACTGGGGCAATCCACCCAGCCGCCTTGGGTCAGCGTGAGCTGGGTCAGTGCCTCGAACTTGGCATTTCGCCGACGGCGATGACGCTGCCGGGTTTGAGTCCGTTGAGTTCGGCCATGTCTGCCAACAGGCGCTCGAAGGGCGCGCGGAGCTGGTCTTCTGGCTGGCCACTGGCGGCGGCATTGCTGAGCTTGGCTTTGGCGTCGGTGCCGAAGCGGGCGACGATCACATCAACAGTGGAGTTCATGCTCGACAGCTTAAGGGCTGCATCGTCTATGACGCCACGCGCACCGGCTGCGAGAGAATCCACAAGCCCGCCACCGTGAATGCCACCATCAGCGCCAGCATCGGCAGCTGGCTCAAGGTGGCGGCACGACGATGGCGCAGCAGATCGAGCGCGATGAGGTGTGCCAGGTAAACGCTGACGATGTGGCCGATCAGGATCAGCGCCACCTGCAGATGCCAGACCAGGCCGCTGTCGGGGACGAAGATGCGGCGAAACCAGCCCGCCGTACCGAACAGATTCCAGCCTTTGCCCAGGGGGTCGGAGGCCAGCGCGATGATCTTGATGCCCTGGGTCTGGATTAGCGTGAAGTAATGACTGAGATGGTAGACCAGCACGATCGGCAACAGCGAAGGCGCGAAAGTCATCGCCAGCGTCATTACCGAATGGCTTCCACGCAGCAGCTTTTTCATCACCGCAATCGCCGCGAGATAAAAAGCGAAATAAAGCCAGGGTGACAGCAGCAGCCAGCCCAGCTGCCAGTGCTGATAAAGCGCCCGCATCGACGGAAAAGCCGCGAACGGATTGCTGCCATACCAGCTGCCCAGCAGCTCACGGTACAAGGTGACCCAGTAGAGCTCGACCCATACCTTGGTGTCGTGCAGACCGTCGAATGCGGTGGACGACAGCATGAACAGCACAAACAGCAGTAGCGTCCAGTGCTCTTGCCGCCCTGCCCGCAAACCGGAGAACGGCCAACGCCAGCGGAACCGGGTGCCATGCTCGTCGACGAACGCAAGCGGTGCCATGCGCGCGATCAGCCGTAGCCAGACGGCAAAGAACTCGCCATAACGCAGCCAGTCACGCGCGCCGAACAGCATCGTGCCGAGCAAGGTGCAGCCTGAGTAGATCAGCAGCGCCCAGGACAGCCGTTGCGGCGAGCCGCCGCCGAACAGTTCCAGCCAGAGGAATCCGGCATAGAACAGCAGCGCCGGGGTGTAGCCGAGCATCAACGGGTAGGACAACCAGCCCGATTCCCGGCCGAGCGCGCGTGCCAGCCCCCGTGCCATGGTTTTGAATGGGCTGATGCGCTCGTATACGTCACCGATCAGTGCCGTGAGATAGGCGAACCCGAGCACGAACATGATCCAGAAAAAAGTCATGTTGAAGTTGCCGTACGGATTCGCGGTGCCGAGCAAACCGCAGACGATGCACAGCGCCAGTAACACCAGGCTTCCAGTCTTCAGGATCGGCAGCAGCCAGCGCGGCAGCTCGCGTATCGGCGCTTCATCCTCGGTGGCGGTCGGCAGTACGGACGCAGGCTGCGTGGCGAAGAGGCCGACGATGGCGAACGAGACGACCAATGCGGCCGATGCCGACCAGGCATAAAGCCAGAACGGTACCGGCAAGGTGTAGATCACACCGAAAGAATGTGCCTGCGCAATGCCCGGAAGCAGCCCGGCCAGCGCCGCGAGGGTGGTGCTACGAAGCCAGTGGAGTGGCAGGCCTACACGCCACATGCATTATTTAACATAATATACATTATGCGTCGTTATAAAAAGGTTTCCGAGGGCGAAGCTTGCACTAAGCTGCCAGACAGCAACAATGAAACAGATGTCGAACCACGGCGCAGAAATGGCGCTTGCTCTCGCCGACGCTCAGGGCTGCAATGATTTGCTCTGCAATGCAATTGCGCAGTCTAGAAAGCTGCCCGATTCGCGCCTTACCTTATCCACAAGGTTGTCTTGCCAATGATTTTGACCGCCCGAATTATCGCCCTTGCACTCGCTATGGTTCTGGTGGGCTGTGGACAGCCTGATCATGGTGCGCCTGATGTGTCTGCCAAGCTTCGCAGCCTGCATGTCCCCGACCTGGCGACGCCGGAAGGCGCTTCCTCGGCCCCCGGTATTGCGCACTTCACGGTGCTGCTGTCAGCGCCTGCGACAACGCCGGTCAGTGTCGGATACCAGACCGTGGCTGACAGTGCCCAGGCCGACAGTGATTTCCAGCCCACAACCGGCCGCCTGATTTTCGCCCCGGGCGAAACACAGAAAACGGTGGAGGTGGCACTGATCGGTGACAGCGACGACGAACCGGCTGAACGATTCTTTCTGCGCCTGTCGCAGCCTGAAGGCGCAAGTCTTGGCCGCGCACAGGCAATTGGCGGCATCGCCAACGACGACATGCCCTGCTCCGCACCGAATACCGAAAACCCGTGGCTCAATCGCAAACCGATTGGCTTTGCGCATCGCGGCGGCATTGAAGAGTTTCCAGAAAACACGCTCTACGCCTATAAAAAATCACTGGAGCTGGGCTCCGGTGTGCTGGAGATGGATGTCTACCGCAGCAGCGACGGGCATCTGGTGATCATGCACGACCTCAGTGTGGATCGAACCACCAATGGCAGCGGCGACGTCAGCAGTTTCACGCTTGCTGAACTACGGGCACTCGACGCCGGTTACTGGTTTGTCGAAAACGCACGCACCCCGCACGACCGTCCGGACGCCGAATACCGCTTTCGCGGCGTCGCCACCGGCACCGTGCCGCCGCCACCCGGCTACCGGGCCGAGGATTTTCAGATACCGACGCTGGAAGAAGCGCTCGCCGCATTCCCCGAGGCGCTGCTCAACATCGAACTCAAGATCGATCCAGCCGCCGCCGGCAGTTACGAAGGCCAGATGGCGACCTTGATCAAGCAATACGGGCGCAAGGACAACGTGATGGTGGCGAGCTTCTTCGATCCGCAGGCGACGCTGTTCAAATTGCAGGCGCCCTGCGTTTCAACCTCAGTGCCGACGGGACAGGTGACGGCGCTGGTGCTGGCCAGTCAGGGGCCGCTGCCGATGCCGCCGCTGCCTTTGCACCATGCGTTCCAGGTGCCGCCCGATACCACCGAACTTGGCGAACTTTCGGATCTGCCGGGCGTGCCGATCACGACTCCGGATTTCATCGCCGATGCGCATGCCGCTGGCCTTGCGGTGCATGTCTGGACCATCAACGATTGCCCGGAAATGGTGAAGTTTCTACAGATGGGCGCAGACGGGCTGATGTCGGACAAGCCGGCACTGCTGGCCAAGGTGCTGGCGCAGCCAGTGGGTCAGTGGAGTTGCGACGGGCTTTAGTTTGTTGTCGCAGTGAGTCCGGCCAGACGAGCGCGCACCCGATACCTGGCACCGCCATCAACCCGAATCATTCTCTTTCTGCGCCGGCAGCTTGGTCAGTACGCTCAAGCTACCGCAGGCGACCGCCGATGGCAGTGCATTCCAGCGCCAGATCCAGCGTCTCCATGAAGGCGGCGACATTGATCGGCTTGGTGAGGTAGCGAAAAAATCCTGCATCCAGCCCCCTGCGGATATCGCCTGGCGTGGCATTGGCGCTGATCGCAATCACCGGGATAGACGCAGTCACAGGGTCATCCCGCAGGATGTTCAGGGCCTGGAAGCCATTGATGCCGGGCAGGTTGATATCCAGCAGGATCACATCCGGCCGGTAGGCGCGGGCGAGCTCCACACCCAGGCCGCCGGTCACGGCGCTCAGCAGGCGCAGGTCTGCACGCCGCAGGATCAGCTGCTCGACCAGTTTCAGGTTGGCGGGGTTGTCTTCCACGTACAGCAGGGTGCGTAGCGGCCCGGGCTGCTGCACCGGTACCGGCGTCTGCACCGTGAATTGCAGGCTATCGCCCTGCAACTGAGGCTCGATCGCAGAGTTCAGCTCGAACCAGAACACGCTGCCCTCGCCGACGGTGCTTTCCACCCCCACCAGGCCGCCCATCAGCTCCACTAGGCGCTTGCTCATGACCAGTCCGATGCCGGTGCCCTCTTCTGCACTGCTTTCCTGACCGAGGCGGTTGAAGGGCTGGAACAGCTGAGTAATTTTTTCCGGCGGCAGGCCGGCGCCGGTGTCCCGTATGCAGATGCGGGTGCGGGTGTCGGGGCCGGCATCGAAGTCGACCTTCACCCTGCCGCCAGGCCGGTTGTACTTGATGGCGTTGGACAGCAGGTTGATGAAAACCTGTTTCAGCCGCGTGCGATCTGCCAGCACGAAGCAGTGTGCGTCGAACGCGGGGAACTCGAGGGTGATACCGCGCTTCTGTGCCTGCGGTTCGATCATCGACTGGCATTCGAGCATCACCTCGGCCAACGATACCGGCTCTTCGGACAGCATCAGCTTGCCGGACTCGATCACCGCCAGATCGAGGATCTCGTTGATGAGATCGAGCAGGTACCAGCCGGCATGCAGGATCTGTTCGATGCTCGCCTTCTGCGAGGCGCTCGGCGGCGGCACATCGGATTCCATCACCTGCGCAAAACCCAGGATTGCATTGAGCGGCGTGCGCAGCTCATGGCTCATGCTGGAGAGAAAATCGGACTTCGCGAAGCTGGCTTTCTCGGCCACGATCTTCGCGCTCTCCAGCTCGGCGTTCTTGTCCTGCAGCACCTGTGCGAGCCGGGTGCGCTCGGCCTCGACCTGTTTGCGTGCGGTGTTGTCGGTACCGATCAGCAGGTAGCCGATGATGCCTTCCTGGTCGTCGCGCAGAGCGGTCACCGACACCACTGCGGGGAAGCGGCTGCCGTCCTTGCGGAAGTAGGTCAGCTCGTAGATATCCTCGATGCCGCGCGAGGCCTCGAACACCAGTGCCTCGAAACCAGGGGTAATCGGGGTGCCCAGTTCCAGACTCAGCGTCTTTGCCCGTGCAATGACTTCTTCCGGGTCGGAAATGTCCGCGGGCGTGATTTTGTTCATCACCTCGGCAGCGGTATAGCCCAGCATGCGCTCGGCGCCGACGTTGAAGATCTGGATAACGCCCTTGGCATCGGTGGCAATGCTGGAGAAGTTGGCACTGTTGAAGATGGCGCTCTGCAGGGCCCCCGCCTTGAGTAGTGCCTCTTCCGCCTGTTTGCGTGCGGTGTTGTCGGTACCGATCAGCAGGTAGCCGATGATGCCTTCCTGGTCGTCGCGCAACGCAGTCACCGACACCACTGCAGGGAAGCGGCTGCCGTCCTTGCGGAAATAGGTCAGCTCGTAGATGTCCTCGATGCCGCGCGAGGCCTTGAACACCAGTGCCTCGAAACCGGGGGTAATCGCGGTGCCCAGTTCGAGACTCAGCGTCTTTGCCCGTGCAATGACTTCTTCCGGGTCGGAAATGTCCGCGGGCGTGATCTTGTTCATCACCTCGGCAGCGGTATAGCCCAGCATGCGCTCGGCGCCGACGTTGAAGATCTGGATAACGCCCTTGGCATCGGTGGCA
>JBKJJE010000134.1:0-4024 GCA_046598075.1 Stagnimonas sp. | reverse complement strand
CCCGGCAAGTTTCTGGTCGATGCGCTGGTGCAGCTGCCCATGGTGCTGCCGCCGGTGGTGCCGGGCTATCTGCTGCTGCTGCTGCTCGGCACCCAGGGGCCGATCGGCGGCTGGCTGCAAGCACAGTTCGGCATCGTGCTGGCGTTTACCTGGAAGGGCGCAGTCATCGCCTCGGCGGTGATGGCGTTTCCGCTCATGGTGCAGCCGGTGCGTCTCGCCTTTCGCCAGATCGACCAGCGCCTCGAACAGGCCGCGAGCACGCTGGGTGCCTCGCCCTGGCGGGTGTTCTTCAGCATCAGCCTGCCGCTGGCCTTGCCCGGCGTGATTGCCGGCGCGCTGCTGTGTTTCTCGCGCAGCCTCGGCGAGTTCGGCGCGACGATGGCCTTCGTCGGCAACATCCCCGGCGAGACCCGCACGCTGCCGCTTGCCATCTACAGTTTCACGCACAGGCCGGATGGTGAGGCGGCGGCGATGCGACTCTCGCTGCTCTCCATCGCCCTCGCTGTGGCGGCCTTGCTGGTGAGCCACTTCATCACCCGCCGCGCCGAGCGGATGCTGGGCCGCGTTGAGGAGCAGATACGGTGATGGCGCTCTCTTTCATCTTGTCATTCCCGCGCAGGCGGGAATCCAGTTGGACTGTCGGTATCTGTATTGCGAACCACCGCAAAGACACCTGGATTCCTGCCTGCGCGGGAATGACAGTGCTCTTGGGCGAGCTGAGTCAGTCTCAGGTGCCCCGTGCTGCACCTTGATCTCGCCTATCAACGTGGCTGCTTCACGCTCAGAGCCAAGGCCGAGATCGGCGCGGGCGTGACCGCACTCGTCGGCCCTTCCGGCGCGGGCAAGAGCACGCTGCTTGCACTCATCGCGGGGTTGCTGACACCACAAGCCGGCACCCTGCGCTTCGACGACGCGCTGCTGATCGACACCGCTACCCAACGCAAGGTGCCGCCCTGGCAACGGCACTTCGGCCTGGTGTTTCAGGATGGCCTGCTGTTCCCGCACCTCTCGGTGCGCGACAACCTGCTCTACGGCTGGCACCGCCGCCCGGCGGCAGAGCGCCGCTTCACGCTAGAGCAGGTGCTAGCCTTGCTGGAGATCGGCCCGCTGCAAGCCCGCCGCCCCGCGCAACTCAGCGGCGGCGAGCGCCAGCGCGTGGCCCTCGGCCGCGCACTGCTCTATTCCCCGCGCCTGCTGCTGCTCGACGAACCCCTGGCCTCGCTCGACGAGCGCCTCAAGCAGCAGATTTTGCCCTTCCTCAAACGGGTGAAGGAGGAGACGCGCCTGCCGATGCTCTACGTGAGTCATCTGCGGGCGGAGGTGGATTACCTTGCCGACCGCGTACTGATGATGGAAGCGGGGCGGTTGGTGGATGGTGACTAGCCGAGTGACCCACCCGAAGCTGCTTCAATCCCGATCCGGCGCACCCAAGGGGAAGAGCGGACGGAACGGTCGCGCCTCCTCCACTGCACGGGCGAAGGATGGTCGGGCCAGCAGGCGCCTGCGGTAGGCGCGCAGATTTGGATAAGTCTCCGATATGTGGTGCGTCCAGTCCGCATAGAACAATGAGGGTGCGGCCGCACAGTCGGCGAGGGTGAAGTCCGGGCCAGCTGCCCAGGTTTTGCCGACAAGATGCCCGTCGAGCCAGGCGTAAGCGCGCTCCAGTCTTTCCCTTGCGATCAGCAGCCCTTCCTCGCGCTTGCCGGGGATTCGTCCCAGTGCGCTGTCCACCGCAAACTGCATCGCACTCATCACATGCAAGTCGAAGAAACGATCAAGAAAGCGCACCTCCAGCGCAGCCATCGGGTCTGCGGGCAGCAGGCGTACTGGGCCGGGATGTGCGAGTTGCAGGTGCTCGATGATGATGCTGGTCTCGACGATGTTGCGTTCGCCGTCCACCAGCAGCGGGAACTTGGCGAGCGGCCAGCGCCGTAGCCACTCGGCGGCGTGCTGCGGTGCATCCGGCCCCAGGCAGCGGAACTCGAAAGGTGTGTCGTTCTCGTAGAGCGCGATGAGCACTTTCTGCGTGTACGAGGAGAAGGGATGTCCGTAGAGCGCGAGCGACATTGGGGAGTCTCCTGATTTTGATCGCCTGTAGTTTGCCAGTCAGGTCGATGCGTGACCTGCTAAACCATCACACCCAGAATCACACTCGACGCTTTGAAGATCGCCGTCACTTTCGTTCCTTCGATGAGCTTCAACGCCACTGCCGAAGTGTTGGTGATGATGGCCGCCACAGAGTTACCGCCCTTCAGCGCCATCACCACCTCGGTATTCACTGCACCCGGCGTCAGGCGCTCGACGGTGCCGCGCAGCTGATTGCGTGCCGAGAGTTTCAGCTGCTTTCCGGGTGTCTCCACACCTACCAGCACCCAGCTGGCCTTCACCAGCGCCACCGCCTCGCCGCCGATCTTCAGGCCGAGGTTTTCCACACTCGAATGGGTGACGACGGCGGTGATCTGCTCGCCGCCGGTGAGCTTGAGCACTACTTCGTCGTTGACCGCGCCGGAGGTGATGGCAGTGACGGTGCCGGTGAAGTGGTTGCGGGCGCTGGTCAGCATGGTGAGTCTCCCGAGTACGCGCAGGTCGGCGCCGAAGTTCTGCATGCGCGTGTTCATCAGTTGCAGGAAGCGCTGGTTTTCCTCAGTCACCGCCTGCCAGGTCTGCACCAGCTCGCTGCCGCGTGCGGTCAGCGTGGTGCCACCGCCGCCCCTGCCACCCTTGCTGCGCTCGACCAGGGGCTTGTCGGCGAGGTTGTTCATGGCCTCCACCGCATCCCACGCCGCCTTGTAGCTCAGGCCAACCAGCGTGGCGGCGGCGGTGATGGAACGGCGCTCGCCGATGGCGGTCAGCAGCTCCATCCAGCGCTGGCCCGCAAGCCGGCCGCCGGCCAGTTGCAGCGTCGGCGAGCTGATGATCTGAACCGCCTGCGGCTTGCGTTTTGGCATGGCTGATTATGCCGAGCGGCTTGATCCGCACATACTTGGGGCATGAGCAACCAAGCCAGCCGCCCACCGATGACCTGGGACATCGCCCGCCCTTTCATCAGGCCGGTGACGGTGGGCGTTGGGCATCTCGACGACTTCGGGCACACCAACAATGTCGTCTACCTGCGTTGGCTGGAGGAAGTGGCCTGGGCGCATTCCAATGCGCTGGGCCTCGACATGCAGGCTTACCGCCGCCTAGGCGCCGGCTGCGTGGCGCGGCGGCACGAGCTGGACTATCTCGCGCCGACGTTTGCCGGCGAGGCGCTGCTGACGGCGACCTGGATCCATGAAAACAGCGGCCGACTGGACCTGTGGCGGCGGTTCCAGATCATCCGCGAGCGCGATGGCAAGACCGTGCTGCGCGCCACCACCCGCTGGGTCTGTGTGGATATGGACAGCGGTCGCCCGAAACGGCAGCCGCCGGAGTTTCTGTTGGCCTATGCCGCCGGCCGCGGTGCGCTGGATTAGCTAAGGCCTGGTTTCGGTGGCGCGCTGCAGCAGCGCGTCGAACAGCAGGCACAGCATCGGCAACTGATCGTTGAGGCTGTGATCGGAGTCGAGCAGATGCAGCGCCGCGCGGTGGCGGGCCGCAAACCGCTGGCCGCGTTCCACCGGCACGATGTCGTCCCGCCAGCCATGCACCACCGCAGTGAGCGCCGGGATGCCGTCCGGCTCCTCGTCCCAGCCGGGGAAATAGAGCGCAGGGGCCATCAGCAGCAGCGCCGTCGGGTTCAGCGCCGCACAGGCCATCGCGCTCACGTAGCCACCCATGCTCGAACCCACCAGCACCAGCGATTTGCCGGCCATTGGCGCCAGTTGCAGCAGATGCGCGACGCGGGCTTGCGGATCGACCGTAAAGCTATAATCCGGGCTCAGCACGGCATAGCCGCGATGTTTTGCAACCTCGGCCAGCCGTGTGATCTTGGTGCCCCAGGGGCCGCTCTCCTTGCCGTGTGCGAACACGACCAGATGATCCGGCAGCGCAGCGCGATTCGAGTTCGAGACGTTCATTCAACGATGATAGCCAAAGCGCCCGA
>JBKJJE010000153.1:0-5713 GCA_046598075.1 Stagnimonas sp. | reverse complement strand
TCATGGGGTGACCGCATGAAATCCTGGCTGCAAGTGCGCAGACATCTCGGTCATAAGCCGATCGTCGAGGGGCGAGTGGGTGGGCCGACACCGCTGTATGTCGAGCGCTATCACTTCGGCGACATCGAACGCACGGTGCCCGGTGTACAGGGCATGGTGCTGCTCACACAGTTCGGTGGCGCTGCGGTGCAAGAAGGTGAGGCTGGAGAGTGGCGCGTGAAATCCTTGCCGACTCGTTCAATGCTGGTGCCGGCTGGATGCCCTACCCACTGGCACTACAACGGTACCGTCGACTTCGCCGCGTTCTACTTCCCCGACCAGTCAGAAGGTATTACCGAACGCTTTCGTTTGCTGGCTAAGCCGGGGCAAGGGCCGCGGCAATTCAGTGATGCTCTGGTGGGTGCGGCGGCCTTGGAACTAGTCACCGAGCTGCAAAAGGCCGGCGCGACCGACGAATCATTCGTAGTGGCGCTCGCAACGGTGTTGCTCAGCCAGACATATCGCGCGCTCACCACACCGGAGACCGGCGGCATCACCCCCAATCACTCACATTTTCCGCGCATGCAGAGCGTGCTAAACCACATCCGAGAGCATCTCTCGCAAGACTTATCGGTGAAGAGATTGGCTGCCTTGGCTCGTGTCAGCGAGGTACATTTCAGGCGAGTGTTTCAGGACTCGATTGGTGCGCCACCGCATCGCTATATCCTTGCCGCAAGACTCGAGCAGGCGCGCAAGCTATTAACAATGACGACGCTACCGATCTCGCAGATTGCTCAAGACTGCGGCTTCAGCAGCCAGAGTCATCTCACTACCAGCTTCAAGGCCGCACATTCAGCGACGCCGCGAGAGTTTCGCGCGCAGATCAACGGTGAGCGCTGAGGGGTGCCGTGGCGGGGTCTGCCTTTGGTACGGACCAGCTCGTTGTCACCCACTTAGTCCCACTCAAACCGGACGGTCGCGGTGAAGGTCGTCACCATTTCCGTGATGTGGGCCATCCGCGCAGGCTGCGGAACAGTGCGGGCATGCGGTTCACGGTTGAAACTCCTCGGGTGCCGCTTGGCCGTCAGTGGCGGTGAGCACGGCACAATCGTCGTCCTGAGGTCCGCTGACAAAGCCCAAGCCCTCGGCGGCGTTCTGGTGCGCACATAGCGCGTGGCGGCCAATGGTGGGCGAGACCATCAGCGACCAGTGATCCGTACATTCCCCCTCCTGCACGCCGGCCGGCACACCGATCTCGTGGTCGGGGCACCCCGCAAGATAGAGCGTGCCCTCCTGTGCGGCCTGTTGGTACTGGTCGTCGGTGCGAACCATGTAGCCGAGAAAGTCCTGCGCAGCGCCGAGCGTGAAGACCATGCGCGGGCCGACGATGCCACCCTGCTTGAGCGCGTAATGCAGCTGCGGAAAAGGCTCGCCGGGGAATGTGCTGACGAACACCTCGCCGATGCGTGCGCTGGTCACCTGCGTGCCAATCACCGCGCCGCCGGACCAGGGCGGCAGAATCTGCCGCTCGACCTTCACAGTCAGCTGCTCGGTCTGCACGCCCGGAGAATTGGTGAGCAGGATCAGCGCGGGTGCGGTGACCGGCTCTCTGATGAAAGTGGTCTTGACTGCCACCGTACCGTCGGCAATCTCAAAACGCGCCGCGCGGGCTGCGGTGAGCATGCTGCGCAGGCGTGCACGTGCCTCGGCCTCTCGCGCAGGGTTGTCGCCTGACTTGTTCCAGTCCATCGCGCCCAAGGCACCAACCAGACCAATGCCGACGCCACCCCACATCTCGTGAACGATCTGGTTGGCCCAGGCGGTCCAGTCGCCGGTGGCTTGGTCGTTGTCGCTCGACAGTACCGTTGCGTGCGGAGAGTAGTTGACCCAGCTACCGATGTGCTTACCCTTCGCAGTCTCAGCCGTCAGCAGACGAAACTCGGGGTCGGGATCGTTCGTCGGCGGGTTGTCGTAGCTCGACTTGGTTGGTGGCCCCTCGATGCTCGACGCGAACAACCTGGCTGGTTCACGTGCCTGCCAGGCCGCCACCCCTGCCCGCACCGCGGCATCTGCCATCTGCTGGAGATACTCACCATCCACCCCGCCCCAGATGCCGATGGTGTCCGGCCCGTGATGCGAGTGGTCGCTGGTGACAATGATCTGGTCCGCCGGCAGCTTGCCGCCCAGCAGTGACACCTCTCTGGCAATGCGCTGGCGAACGGCATGGATGCCGTCGGCGCCAAGGGTGTCCTTGTATTCAGCGAAGTAACCAACATTTATGGTCTTCACGACGACCAACGATTCGCCATTTTCGCCGGTGAGCGCGAACGCCTCGACAGTCAGCGGATCGTGCTCGATCGTCGCGCGACGGCCGCAATTGAGGTCGTAGCCGCCAAGGCAGAGAAAGCCGACTGCAGAAAGGCTTGCCGATTCCTGCGCCGCTCCGGCGAGAAACAGAGTCTTCGCCGGCGGGTCCGGCATCAGCTCGGGTGGGATCGCAGATGGTGGCACTGCTACGGAAGCCATCGATGTGCCGCTCTCGCCGCAGGCGACAACGCTCAGTGTCAGCACTAGAGCCGAAGACCACAGGACGATACGGCCTGCTTCAAACATGGGTCACTCCCCCGGCGGTACGGACCGCCTTGCGACAAAAAGTGGCTCGCACCTCTTTGGAGGCGGCCTTTAGGAACAAGTGCTTTGGTCGAGACCGGCCTCCTGTTATCTGATCGCGACAGATCTTCGGTAGCAGGCTCTGAAACACCGGCAACAGTATCGTGCTGGTACGCATCATCCGTTTGGGAAATCACGCCATAGAGTCACTTCTACCAAGGCGTCTCCAGACATGGTTTTCATTGCAGAGTTCTATGCATGAGGGCTAGCCCGACGACCTCTGCGTGGGCGGTGTCGAGCCGTGAAACTGTCTGCCTGCAAGGTGACAGAACTCTGCGGCCGAAGGCAGCGCAGAGCTGTCTATTGCGGATGGATTGCCATGCTCAAGACGAGCTTGCACATGCCCTAACGCTTTAGCACGTCGGGGAATAGCCTTTTTTGCAAAGATCATCCGCCTAAATTTCCTAGAGATGGGATGGCGTCAAAAAAAGGTAATGCCATCTGCATCCAAAGTCATACCTTTCTGACAGGGCACAGCCGCTATGCGGGCTTACCGCCTTCTCGACCACGTTGTCTGAAATGCTCATAGCGGGCTTACCCCACAACGGTAGAACCACGGCAGGCTGGCGAGCGGTGCGGAGACCTCCTGCCGGCCGGGCCCGTTGTAGCTGGCGCCGCTTTCACCGTGCTGCCAGCAGCCGGCGGGGAAATACACGCTGCGGACCGAAGCACCCTCCGTCACCACCGGTGCGACGAGAATGTCGCGGCCGAGCAGCCACTGCTGCTCTTCGCCCGCGGCTTCTGGTTCGTCGGGGAACGCAAGCCACATTGGCCGAGCCAATGGCAGACCGGTAAGCTGGGTTTCGGCCCAAGCGCGCTTCAAATAAGGCACTGCGCGCAGACGCAGGGTTGCAAGCCCTCGCCAGATCGCCACCGTCTCCTCGTCGTAGTTCCAGGGCATGTGCGTGCCCGCTGTGATCGAGCCATGCAGACGCATATAGGGCGAGAACACCGCCCACTGCGCCCAGCGGATCAACAGCTCCTTCGTCGTTGCCGGACTCACGTAATCGAAGTAGCCGCCGATATCGGTGGTGAACCCGTAAGCCCCGGCCAAGCCGCGATTGAGCATGTCCGGTGTCTGCGCGGCAAGGCCGGAAGACGGCGAGAAGTCGGTATTGCCATCGCCGGCGAAATTCGCACCTTCGTAGCGCGCGCTGCCGTCGAGCCCGGCATAGCCAGCGCGGGTGAAGAACCATATCGGGTCTTGCGACGGGTGCTCGCGCTCCCAGCGGCTGATTTCCTCGCGTGTGATGCGATGAAACAAGGCCGGGTAGCGGTTGTGCAGCAGCGCGCCGCTGCGGCCGTCGGCGAAAACCATGTCGCTGAAAGTCTGCTCGCCGAAATCCTGCATGAAGCCATCGGCCCCTTCATCCAGTGCGTTGCGAATGCGCGCCTGCCACCAGAGCGCGGCAGCTGGCATGGTGAAATCAATCAGCGCCGTTGGCCCGAAAAAATTGCCAAGGAAAAAATACGGTGCGCCGAGCGCATTGGCGACGAGGTAATCGCTCAGCAGCGCCTCGTTAAAGATGGCCGGGTCTTCGGTGCCGGCGCGGTCAGGGGCAGTGAAGGGTCGGAAGTAGGTAAGCACGCGAATCCCGCGCTGCTTGAAGGCAGCGACCAGCTCCGCGCGCGTGGCGGCATCGAGCTGAAACCAGCCCTCGATGCGATAGCCAGAGGTGGGCAGATTCAACTCGTCGAGCTTGGCGAGATCGTCGCGCACTTGCTGCTCGTATTGATCCGCGGTTTGCGTGAAGGCAATCGTGGCTCGGTCGAGAATGGGACCCAGCGCCCAGTCCGGAGGCGTGGGATGGCGGCCGGTGAGTGCGGTCAGTGCAGCGATGGTCTCTGGCGGGGGGCCAGGCCGCACGCTGTAATCGAGAGCAACACCCGCCACTGCCACCTGCCAGGCATCGTCGCGGTCGCTGGCCATGCGCCAGCGCGCGAGTTCGTCGCGCTCCAGCAGAAAGCCATAGCGCGGGGCGATGAATTGCGGCGCGATGTAGTAAGCCGCCGTCTTGCCGTTGGGGAACAGATAGCGGTCGTCATTGCCCGGCACCTGGGCAACCAGTGCACTGCCCTGCCCCGCACCGAGATTCTGTTGCTGCACCCAGTTCAAGAAATCCTGCCCGCGCTGGTCGAGCGCGTTATGACGCCCGCCGAAGCCGCGGTAGCTTTCGCCCGTCGCCGCCATAAAGCTGTCGCCCATCAGTGCCACGCCAGTCGTAGGCTCGGGCACCACCTGCACGCGCAGGCCACCATGCTCGGCTGGGGACAGCGTGAGACGCAGCACGCGGCCGCTTGGATCGTTGGTGGCAAGCGTCAGACGCACGGTGCTGCCCTCTGCGACGGCGGCCGTCACTGCCGTCGCGTGATAGGCGATGCCGGCTGCGGTACCGGTGGCAACGTTTGCCGCCCAAGGCCCGGCTGGCAGCTGCGGCGCAGCAGTGGCACCCACCACGAAGAACAGCGGGGCATAGAGCGTGGGCGACTTCGGCAGCTCGCCGCCGAGCGGCGCAGGCTCTGCCAATTGTGCAATGGGCGTGGTCGATGCCTGCGAGTTCGGCAACTGCGAGAGCACCGCTGTGCCATCGCTGTTGAGTATTTCGATCCGAAATGGCTCGCGGGTGACGCGCGCCTGTGCCTTGTCTGCAGGCACGATCAGCACAGGGCCGTCGAGCATGGGTGCAGACGGCGACGGTGCGCGCATGGACAGCAAAGTGGGCCCTGAGCTGTTGCCGCAGGCTGCGAGCCACAAAATGTTCAGCAACGTCATGACCAAAACGATGCCGCGAGAGGCAGCAATCAGCTCGTTACGCATCTCACTCTCCTGGCAGGCGCACCGGCCATGCATGTGGCCTGCGCTAGATGATTTGGCCTAAAAGCTACCACAGAGTTAACACTGATGTTAGCTTTGAAGAATGAGCCGACGCCCTGCCAAACGCCCCTTTTCTGCGCATCAGCGATTGCTGGCTGGGGCCGTTACCGCCTACGCCGAGCGCGGCAGCCATGCGTTGACCGTGGAAGACATCCTTGCCGCCAGCGGTGTCTCGCGCCCGACCTTCTA
>JBKJJE010000058.1:0-2921 GCA_046598075.1 Stagnimonas sp. | reverse complement strand
GCTGGTGCCGCACCAGGCCAATATGCGCATCCTCAACACCACGGCGGACAAGCTCGGCCTGCCGATGGAGAAGGTGGTTACCACCGTCGCCCGCCAGGGCAATACCTCGGCGGCGTCTGTGCCGCTGGCGCTGGATGCGGCAGTACGCGATGGCCGCATCACGCCGGGTCAGAACGTGCTGCTGGTGGGCGTGGGTGCCGGTATGACCTGGGGCTCGGTGCTGCTGCGGCTGTAGGTTTCGCGCTTTTAAAGTCTGCCCATGCAACTCGCACTCGCGCCAATGGAGGGTCTCGTCGATGACATCCTGCGCGATGTGCTGACCCGCGTTGGCGGCGTGGACTGGTGCGTCACCGAGTTCATCCGGGTCAACGACAGCCTGCTGCCTGCCTCGGTATTCCGTCGCTTTGCGCCAGAGCTGGCTGCGGGTGCCAAAACCCGCGCCGGCACCCCGATGCGGGTGCAGCTGCTGGGCTCCGATCCGCAATCCCTGGCTGAAAACGCTGCTTTTGCCTGCACCCTCGGGGCGCCGGTGATCGACCTCAATTTTGGTTGCCCGGCGAAAACCGTCAATCGCTCGCGCGGTGGTGCGGTGCTGCTGAAGGAGCCGGAGCTGCTGCATCGCATCCTCGTCGCGGTGCGTGCGGCAGTGCCGGCCGCGATTCCGGTCACCGCCAAGATGCGCCTTGGCTTCGAGAACACCGACCAGGCGCTGGACTGCGCCCGCGCGCTGGCCGATGGCGGCGCAGCACAGATCGTCGTCCACGCCCGTACCAAGACCGATGGCTACAACCCGCCCGCGCACTGGGAATGGGTGGCGCGAATTCAGGACGTGGTGGCAAAGCCGGTCTATGCCAATGGCGAAATCTGGAGCGTGGCCGACTGGCAGCGCTGCAAGGCGATCAGCGGGGCCGAGCACTTCATGCTCGGTCGCGGCCTGGTGGCGCGGCCCGATCTGGCACTACAGATCCGCGCCGCCAGCGCCGGCGAAGAGCCGCTGCCGCTGGCCTGGCCGCTGATCCACGCCATGGTGCAGGACTTCTGGCAGCAGCAGCGCAGCTGCCAGCCGTTTCGCTTCGCACCGGGTCGCCTCAAGCAATGGCTGGTCTGGCTGGCGCGCAACTATGTCGAGGCGGCGGCGCTGTTCGCAGCGGTGCGCACCGTCTCCGATTGCGAGGCGCTTGATCGGCTGCTGGCCGCAGGCTCGCCACAAACCGCCTGAATCTTGCCGATTTCGCCTTGAAACCGGCGCGAATACGCCCACTTGAACAGTACAGGCGGTAATCTCCGCCACCTTTTTTAAATCACCTGCCATGACTGACGCCCCCAACCCGACGCCAGAGCTCACTCCCGATGCGCCCGAAACCGCTTTCCAGCAGCCTCTGGAGGCCGAAATCGCGGCGCTGAAGACCCAGCTTGCCGACGCCCAGCTTGCAGTTGCGGCAGCCCGCGATGCCCAGCTGCGGGCTGCCGCCGAAGCCGAGAACCGCATCCGCCGTGCCGAGAACGAGGCCGCCAAGGCCAAGAAGTTTGCAGCCGAGGATGTGCTGCGCGAGTTTCTGGGGGTCACCGACTCGCTCGAACTCGGCATGAAGGCCGCCGGCCCCGCGCCAGAAGGGGTGGCCAAGGCGCTGGCCGACGGCATGCAGATGACGCTGAGGCAACTGCTCTCCGCGCTCGAGCGCAACGGCGTCAGGCTGGTCGATCCGGTTGGCCAGCCGTTCAATGCCGAACACCATCAGGCGATGAGCATGGCCGCTTCTGCCGAAGTACCCGCCAATCACGTGCTGAGCGTGATGCAGAAGGGCTACACCCTGCACGACCGCCTGCTGCGCCCCGCACTCGTGGTGGTGGCAACAGCCAGCTAATCCGCACCGCCGCGCACTCTTGAAAAATCAGCAGGCGCGCTCATCTCCAATCCACATCATCAACACGATTTATTCAGGAGCACCCTCATGGGCAAAATCATCGGCATCGACCTCGGCACCACCAACAGCTGCGTCGCCATCTTTGAAGGCGGCACGGTCAAGATCATCGAGAACTCGGAAGGCGAGCGCACCACGCCCTCGATCGTCGCCTACACGGATGACGGTCAGGTGCTGGTCGGTCGCTCGGCCAAGCGCCAGAGCGTGATGAATGCCAAGGGCACGGTGTTTGCCGCCAAGCGCCTGATCGGTCGTCGCTTTGACGACAAGGAAACCCAGAAGGCGATCCAGCACAGCCCGTTCACCATCTTCAAGAACGAGAACGGTGATGCCTGGGTGGACGTGAAGGGCCGTAAGCTCGCACCGCCGCAGATCTCGGCCGAAGTGCTGATGAAGATGAAGAAGACCGCCGAGGACTATCTCGGCGAGGCGGTGACCGAGGCCGTGGTCACCGTGCCCGCCTACTTCAACGACAGCCAGCGCCAGGCCACCAAGGACGCCGGCCGCATCGCGGGCCTCGACATCAAACGCATCATCAACGAGCCGACCGCTGCGGCACTCGCCTTCGGCGTCGACAAGGTCAAGGGCGACAAGAAAGTTGCGGTGTATGACTTAGGGGGAGGCACCTTCGACGTCTCGATCATCGAGATCGCCGACATGGACGGCGAAAAGCAGTTCGAGGTGCTCGCCACCAACGGCGACACCTTCCTCGGCGGCGAAGACTTCGACCAGCGGGTGATCGACTGGATTGCCTCCGAGTTCCAGAAGGACCAGGGCCAGGACCTGCGCAAGGACCCGCTGGCCATGCAGCGTCTCAAGCAGGCAGCCGAGAAGGCCAAAATAGAGCTGTCGTCGTCGACGCAGACCGACATCAACGAGCCATACATCACGGCAGTGAATGGCGTGCCGCAGCATCTCAACTTGAAGCTCACTCGCGCCAAGCTGGAATCACTGGTCGAAGACCTCATCGCCAAGTCGATGGAGCCCTGCAAGATCGCG
>JBKJJE010000141.1:0-2608 GCA_046598075.1 Stagnimonas sp. | reverse complement strand
AAGGTGACGCCCGCTTTCTTGGCTTCGATGACGCCGGCAGCCTTGCCGCCGACAAAGAGCAGGTAGTCGCAAGGCCCGCCGTGCAAGGCGAACTCGCGTACCGCAACGCCCTCCGCGGCGTTGCGATTGAACGCCGACGCGTCCTGAATCACCCAGCCCGCGGCCGTCAACGAGGCATCGATGTTTTCCCGTGCTCGCTGTTCAGGCGTCGGCATCGTTGGCGTGGACTCGTGAAAGGGAGCGATTATGGCCGCGCGGCCCCGTGGCCCCCAGGTGCGCCGCGGTCGGCACGGCCACAGGCCAGCCTAGCCGTGGTGCCACACCACCCGCTGGTGCTTGCCGGTCCAGCGCTCGAACTGCGCGCCGTAGACCTCTTCGATGCGGTTGCGCCGCACCTTGAAGGTCGGCGTGATGAAGCCGTTGTCGACCGTCCACGGTTCGCTGACGACCACCAGGCAATCGAGCTGCTCGTGCGGGTCGAGCTTGGCGTTGATCGCGTCGAGGTGGGCCGAGAGCGAGACCTCCATCGCCTCGCGCTGGCTCGAATCCTCGGCACGCTTGGCCGCATCGGCGTTCAGCATCACGATGCCGAGCGGCTGGCCGAGGTTGGCGCCGGTGACGATGCAGGCCTCGACCGCGCCGTTCATCACCAGCTTGTCTTCGATCGGCGCCGGCGCCACGTATTTGCCCTTGCTGGTCTTGAACAGATCCTTCACGCGACCGGAGATGCGCAACCGGCCGCCTTCATCGATCTCGCCCATGTCGCCGGTCTTCAGGAACCCATCTGCTCCCAGCACTTCCGCCGTCAGTTGCCCTGCCTTGTAGTAGCCCATCATCGTGCAGGGGCTTTTCACCTCTACCTCACCGTTGCTGGCGATGCGGCATTCGGCCCCGGGATAGACCGCGCCGACCATGCCGACCTTTGCGTCTCCGGGGCGATTGCCATGCGAGTAGGCAAAGTTTTCCGACATCGCATAACCCTCGAGCAGGTCGAGCCCGAGATTGCGATACCAGCTCATCAAGCTGGGGGCGAGCGGTGCGGAGCCCGTGAGTGCCAGGCGCACATGCTGCAAGCCGAGCTGGGTGAGGATTTTCTTCTTCACCATGCCGCTGACGATGGGCAGTGCGAACAGCAGCTTCTGGCGCGACAGCGGCAGCTTCTCGCAGATACTGGTGTAGAACTTGGTCCACAGGCGCGGCACCGAGAAGAACAACGTCGGCTGCGCGCGGCGCAGGTCTTCGACGAAGGTGGGCAGCGACCAGGCGAAATACACCCGGAAGCCGGAATACAGCGAGCCGGTTTCAACGATGGCGCGCTCGGCGGCGTGAGCGAGTGGCAGGTAAGAAAGCATGCGATCCGCAGGGGTCGCGCCGAACACCGGAGCGACGCCCTGCGCCGCCCGCGTCATCGCGCCGAAGCTGATCATCACGCCCTTCGGTCGGCCCGTGCTACCGCTGGTGTAGATGATGGTCGCCAGTTCGCCGGGTGTGCGCTGCACGGGCTGATGGGTGGGCGCTGTGGTTGCGATGAGCGCGTCCCACCTCGGCGCACCGATGTCTGGCGCGAGCGGCAGCGCGATGCGCGGCAGGGCGTCTGGGATACCGGGTGCGACGATGGGCCAGAGCTCGTCCATCTTGCCGACGAACAGCAGCTTCGACTCGCTGTGATCGAGGATGTAGCTGGCGGTTTCGGCATTGAGCGTCGGGTACAGCGGCACGGTGATGTGCCCTGCCATCCAGATCGCCAGGTCGGCCATGATCCAGTGCGCGCTGTTCTTGCCGAGCAGGGCGATGTGGCTCTGCGGCGGCAGCGCGAGTCCCTGCAGATGTGCGGCCATGCGCCGCACCTGATCCTCCACCTGTTTCCAGGTGTAGTCGATCACCGAACCGTCTGCGACGGGCTGCGTGAGATAGACCGTTTCGGGCTGCACACGCGCCCAGTGCGCGAGGCGATCGAGCAGCGTGGCCATGCTGTTGGCTTGGGTCATGGTCTCTGGCTCAGGGATAGAACCGTTTCTGCTTCTTGGCCATCTCCAGCAGGAGTGGCGCTGGTGCGAAACGCGGCCCGTATTGCGCGGCCAGCTGCTGCAAGCGCGCCACGGCCTTGGCGATGCCCATGCTGTCGAGATAGCGAAACGGCCCTCCCCGGAACGGCGGGAAGCCAAGCCCGAAGATCGCGCCGATATCGCCGTGCATGGGCTCGAACAGGATGCCGTCCTGCAGGCAGAACGCCGCCTCGTTGGCCATTGCCAGCGTGCAGCGTTCGGCGATCTCAATTGCGGCCATCTTGGTGCCTCCGCTGACGCCGAGGAGCTTGTTGAGTGCCGGGTTCACCGGCTTGCTGCCCTTCTTCTGGCCTTCGTAGAGATAGAAGCCCTTGCCGGTCTTGCGGCCGAGAAAGCCTGCCCTGATCACCAGATCGCCCGCCGCCGGTGGCGCCATGCGCTCACCGAAAGCCGCGACCAGAATCGGTGCGACCTTGATGCCAACGTCGATGCCGACTTCATCCAGCAAGGTGATCGGCCCAATCGGGTAGCCATAGTCCATCAGCGCCTTGTCGACGAAGTGCGGATCAACGCCTTCGGCGAGGATGCGCGTCGCCTCGTTG
>JBKJJE010000027.1:0-44590 GCA_046598075.1 Stagnimonas sp. | reverse complement strand
GGCAGTATAGGCAGGGCTGCATCCAGGAGACGCAGAGGCTCAGTAACATCAGGCACAGCCAACAGGAGGAGAACCTCAATGAGCGCAGGCCACGCTGCCACCAGCACCGAGTATTTCAACCGCTACGGCAATCTCGCCATGCAGCGCGACGACAACGGCGTGCTGCTGGTGCGCATGCATACCGACGACGGCCCGATTGTCTGGAATGCCGCGACCCACCGTGATTTCGTCGATGCCTTCCACGATATTTCGCGGGACCGCCGCACCCGTGCCGTGGTGCTCACCGGCACAGCCGATGAATGGATGGTGCGGATCGACCGCGAAGGCATGAGCGCACTGGGCCTGCCCTGGGTCTGGAACCGGGTCAATCTCGATGGCCGCAAGATTCTCAGTAATCTGCTCGACATCGAAGTGCCGATGGTTTGCGCCGTCAACGGCCCGGCGCGTGTCCACAGCGAGCTGGCGCTGCTCTGCGACATCGTCATCTGCACGCCCGACACGGTGTTCCAGGATCGTCATCTGGAATGGGGCATCGTCCCCGGCGATGGCGTTCACATCGTCTGGCCGGCGGTGCTGGGCCCCTCGCGGGGACGGCATTTCCTGTTGATGAACCAGAAGCTGGGTGCGGAGGAGGCGCTGCGTCTCGGCGTGGTCAGCGAGGTGCATGCGCGCGAAGCGCTGCTGCCACGTGCCATGGCGATAGCCACCCAGCTCGCCCAGCTGCCCGCACTCGCCGCCCGCTACAGCCGCGTGCTGTTCACCCAGCCCTACCGCAGATTGCTCGCCGACGACGCCGGCTACGGACTGGCGCTGGAGGGGCTTTCCGCCGCCGCCCTGACCCAGGGCGGCGTGCCCTGAACGGCGCGCCGCTGCTGATCGGAATATTCGCTAGGGCTAATTTGCCACTGCCGCGATCTCTGCGGTGAACACCTCGCCGTAGTGGGCGAGCTTGGCGGCGCCGACGCCGGGAATTTCCGCGAAGGCGGTCAGCGTCAGCGGCCGTTGCGCCGCCATCGCCCGCAGCGCGGCATCGGCGAACACCACGTACGGCGGCACCCCCTGTTCGTCGGCGAGCTTCTTGCGCAGGCTGCGCAGGCGCTGGAACAGCTGTTCTTCGGCGCTGCCGACGGCGGGTGCATCCGCAGCCGCTGACTTGCCGCGCGGCTTTTTTTCACGTGGCGCTTTTTCTGCCCTGGGCGCTGCGCTCAGCTGCACGGTTTGCAGGCCGCGCAACACCGCCCAGCTGCGCGCATTGAGCATCAGCACGGGGAAGCCGTCCTGGGTTTCCTCCAGCAGCCCCTGGTGCTTCAGCACCCGCACCAGATGCCGCCACTCGTCCGCACTCTTGTCGCTGCCCAGGCCATAAGTGCTGAGTGCCTCATGGTTCTGACGGATCAGTTTCTCGGTCTTGGCACCGCGCAGGATGTCGATGATGTGGCCTGCGCCAAATCGCTGATCGAGCTTGGCGAGGCGCGCCACGGTCGACAGCAGTTGCTGGGCGGGAATTGTCCAGTCCTCCACCACGCGGCTGCTGGTGCAGTTGTCGCAGGCGCCGCAGGGACCGCTGAACTCTTCGCCGAAATAGCGCAGCTGCACGCTGCGGCGACAGGCGCTGGTCTCGGCGTAGTCGAGCACCTGTCTGAGCTGCTGACGGGCATTGCGCTGCTCATCCAGCAGCGGCTCGCCGGTGGCCGGATGTACTTTCTGGGCGATGAAGAACTCGGCAGTGAGAATGTCGCCGGGGCCGAAGTAGAGCGCGCACTGCGCCGGTTCGCCGTCGCGGCCGGCACGGCCGGCTTCCTGGTAATACCCTTCCAGCGACTTCGGCAGGTCGTAGTGGATGACCCAGCGCACGTCGGGCTTGTTGATGCCCATGCCGAAGGCGACGGTGGCCACCATCACGCCGACATCGTCGCGGATGAAGCTGTCCTGGTTTTTGCGGCGGGTTTCGGCATCGAGGCCGGCGTGATAGGGCAGCGCCCTGACGCCGTCCGCCTGCAGCCGTTCGGTGAGCTCGTTGACCCGCTTGCGCGACAGGCAGTAGACGATGCCGGCGCCGCCTTTTCTCGCCTGCGCCAGCAAGGCGCCGTAAGTCTTGGAGGACTTCGGCGCGACCGAATAGAACAGATTGGGTCGGTCGAAGCTGGCGACGTGCAAGGCCGGCTCGGCGAGTGCGAGCTGGCGCACGATATCGGCGCGCACCCGCACCGTGGCGGTGGCAGTGAAGGCAAAAACCGGCACTTCGGGAAAACGCTCGCGCAGCAGGTGCAGCTGCCGATACTCGGGCCGAAAATCATGGCCCCACTCGCTGACGCAATGTGCCTCGTCGATGGTGAAGGCGCTGATACCCTGCGCGTCTTTCAGGCGCGGCAGAAAGCCTTCGAGAAAATCGCCCATCAGCAGCCGCTCGGGGGCCAGGTAGAGCAATTTGATCTCGCCCCGCAACAGCGCCGCCATGCGCTCGCCAGCCTCGTCGCCCTTGAGCGAGGAGTTGAGAAAAGTGGCGGCGATGCCGTTGTCGGCGAGCAGCCGCACCTGATCCTGCATCAGTGCGATCAGCGGCGAGACCACGACCATTACGCCGGGCATCAGCAGCGCCGGCAGCTGGAAGCACAGCGACTTGCCGCCACCGGTGGGCATGATCGCCAGCAGGTCGCGGCGGGCGAGGGCATCGCCGACGATGGCCTGCTGACCGGGGCGGAAGGCATCAAAACCGAAATGCTGCTTTAAGGCGGTTGAAAGCGAGTGCGAAGACATGCCTACAGTGTCGCCTCAGAAGCAGTTGAAACAAAGCTGTCCATGAACTGCGCTACAAAGGCACACCCTTTTTCGAGCCTCAAGCCATGCCACCACCGATGGACCGTCGTGATTTCTTGAAAGCCGCCGGCCTGGTTGCCGCCGCACCGCTGTTTTCAGCCTGTGGCGAGTCCGGCTCGCCGACGCTAGAGACAGCACCCAACCTGCCGCCCGATCCGGCGTTCCCGGCGCCGGGGCAGGAGCCGGCCAGCTTCGACTTTCCGCTGGTGCTGGCGCTGCCGTTCGCGCATGGCGTGGCGAGCGGCGATCCGCTGAGTGACCGGGTGATGTTGTGGACGCGCATCACCGAGATCATTCCGAGTGCGGCCAGCATCCCGGTGAGCTGGCAGGTTTCCAGCAGCCCGACAATGACGCCGGTGCTGAAAAGCGGCACGCAGAGCACCACGGCCGACCGCGACTGGACCGTGAAGGTCGACGTCGTCGGCCTCGCGCCTGCCAGCACCTACTACTACCGGTTTAGCGCGCTGGGGGCGCAGAGCATCACCGGCCGCACCCGCACGGCACCTGCCGCGGCGGTGGACAACATCCGCTTTGCCATCGCCGCCTGTTCCAGCTATTGGTCGAGCACCTGGAGCGGCTACGCCCATATCGCCGACCGCAACGACCTTGATCTGGTGATCCACTGCGGCGACTACATCTACGATTTCATCGACAAGGACGAGTTCGTGCGCAGCCGCAAGGACAGCCGCGATCTCGGCTTTGTCGACAACCGCGACTGGCTCAACCTTTCCGAGCTGCGCCGCCGCTACGCCCTGTTCCGCAGCGACCCGCAACTGATGCGCGCGCACCAGCAGCATCCCTGGTTTATCGTCTGGGACAACCACGACATCGACGAGAGCTATGGCAACGAGCTGACCACGCCGTTCGACGGCCAGCAGAGCACCACCACGCTGGAGCAATGCTGCCAGGCGTTCTGGGAATGGACGCCGTCGCGGCCGCCGCTGGCCGATGGCTCAGGCCGTTTCCTGCTGCTGGAAGACGGCAGCTATCCGACGCCGCCGGCGGTGAAGCTGGTCTACCGCCGCCTGCCGTACG
Organism: Stagnimonas sp.; assembly: GCA_046598075.1. GTDB lineage: Bacteria > Pseudomonadota > Gammaproteobacteria > Nevskiales > Nevskiaceae > Stagnimonas. Next base: position 40,738 of record JBKJJE010000027.1, on the reverse strand, counting down.
GCCCGCTTGCCGAGGTGCTGGGGGTGGATACCCAGATCGGCCTGCCGGGCCACGGCCTGACGCTGGATGCCAGCCATCTGCCGGCGGATACCCCGACCCTGTATGGCAAGCCCCAGTACGACTGGTTCACGAGCACGATGGTCGCCGCCGAACAGGCCGGAGTGCGATGGAAAATCGTCAACAACCAGACCTGGTTCGCCCCGGCCGACACGCCAGATGTGCTGGCCGGCTTTCCCACCGTGCCCAAGATCGGCATCTCGCGCTGGAGCGATTACAGCGGCGAGCGCGCCGCGCTCTGCGCCGCCCTGCGCGGTGGCAATGCCGCACAGACACGCGTGCACGGCACCGTATTCGTCTCCGGTGACACCCACGGCAACTACGGCTCGGACCTGATCGAGGATGCGACGCTGCTGTCCAGCTACGTCTCCGGCGTCGCGGCGCGCAGCACGCGCGATGGCTCCACGCCCATCAATACCGCAGCAGGTTCGGTGCGGGTTACCACCGGCAACACGGCGCTGCTCAACAACCGTGCGGCTTCGGTCGGCGTCGAGTTCGCACCCAGCTCGCTCGGGCGCGGTGGCGCGGACGAACTGGTGCTGCGTGCCCTGGTGGATGGCGGGGCCAGCGCCAACGACGCCACCATCGCCAGCAGCGTGCAGGCCACGCGCGGGCTCGAGGCTGCGGTCATCACCGCCAACAAGAACGTGCAGTTCATCGAATGGGTCGATCATGGCTACGGCATCGTCGATCTCAGCCCACAGCGCGCGATTTTCGAGTACTGGTGGCAGGACAAGCTCACCACGGATTCGGTCGACGTGCTGGGCATGCAGATGGTGAGCTGGGCGGCCGACGACCCGACCGCCGTCCCGGCCCCTCGCTACCGCGACCAGCTCGACTACGTGCTTGCCCATGGCATGACGGTGAATGCAACCACCGGCAGCCGCGTGAGCGAACCAGCACCGCTGACCGAGACCGTATTGCCGCGCTGAGCCGGGTACCTGCCTGACCGACAGTTCCGCTACCATCGAAGGCCTGAACAGGGCAGCAGGAGCAGGCGCATGAGCACTCGAACATTGGGCGGTGTGTTGCTTACCGTGGTGGTGCTTGCAGGCTGTGGCAGTGGTGGTGGCGCACCGCCGGTTACTACCCCGGCAGCGCCGGTGCCGACGCCCAAGTCGAGCCTGGCTGCAAAGACTTTCGCGGCGGATTGCAGTGACTTTCTCAGCTATGCCGCCGAGTCCCTGACCAATCAGTACCTCAACGTATTCCAGTGCTACGCCGACGCACCCTGTCCGGTGGGGATCGCCAGTGCCTCGCCGCCGGTGGCCGGGGCGCCCGCGACCGGGCCGGGTGCGCCGGCCGATGGTTCGGCCATTCCGGGGCGAGTGTCAGGAACCAATACCCAGGAGCGCGGCGTCGACGAGGCCGATATCGTCAAGGCCGATGCGCGTGGCTATCTCTACATCCTCTCCGGCCAGACGCTCAGCGTGCTGGATGCCTTCCCCGCCGCCGATATCGATGCCGCGCCACTGGTGACCGTCAATCTGGCGCCGCCGGGCCAGGTCTTCTACGCCCGGGATCTGTTTCTCGACCAGAGCGCACAGCGGCTGGTGATTCTGGGTGAGACTTACGACGCCCAGTACCGTGCGCGGGCGGTGTCGGTGCTGGTGAGTGTCAGCAACCCACTGGCGCCGGTCGAGCAGCAGCGGCTGACGCTGGACGGCTATGGCATCGATGCCCGTCGTATTGATGCACGGGTGCACCGGGTGGTGGGCTTCCAGCCACCGCTGCCAGCCTGGTTTTTCGACGGCAGCGATTCTCTGGCGAGACAGCGCGAGCAGTACCAGTCCGCCCGCAATGCGGGCCGCGACGACGAGGCCAGCCGCATCAAGACCGAGATCGGCAACGACATCGCGGGCCGCGTCCGCAGTGCCGGTGCCAACGCGCTGCTGCCGCGCCTGGGGCAGCAGACGCCCGACGGTGGCAGCAGCGAGTCGGTGCTGCGCTGCGGCTCGCTGGCGCATCCCGGCGTCAATACCGGCCTGGGCCTGGTGCTGGTCGACAGCTTCAACAGCGACGGCAGCCTGCGTGCCGCCACCGGCCTGGTCAACAACGCCTACATCGCCTATGCCTCGCCCGCCAATCTCTACCTCGCACAGTCCAGCGCAGGCTGGTTTTTTGCCCCGACGCAGCTTGAGGAGACGGCGATCTACCGGCTGGCGCTGTCCACCACCGGGGCTGCCAGCTTTCAGGGCGTGGGCAAGGTCGATGGCACGCTGAGTGGCCCCTATGCGCTGTCGGAACACGCCGGCTTCTTGCGGGTGGCCAGCACCCAGTCGCGGTTCGGGCCCGAGCGCACGACCACCGGCAATCACCTGACCGTGCTCAATGCCACCACCACCGGCGATCTGCCGCAGGTGGGGGCGCTGCGCGAACTGGCTCCGGGCGAGCGCATCCAGGGCGTGCGGATGATCGGTGCGCGCGGCTATCTGGTGACTTTCCGCCAGGTCGATCCGCTGTTCGGGCTGGACCTCTCCGACGCCACCCGCCCGCGGGTCGCCAGCGAGCTGAAACTGCCGGGCTTCTCCAGCTACCTCGCACCGGTCGGAGACGACTACCTGCTCACGGTGGGCCGCGCCGGCAGCGATGACGGCCTGAACGGCCAGCTCGGCATCCAGCTGTTCGACGTGCGCAATCTCGCCGCCATCCGTCAGGTCGCAGGCATCTCGCCCCCCGCTGGCGACAACAGCTATAGCTACAGCACGGCGGAATACGACCCGCACGCCTTCACCTATTTCCCCGACAGCGAAACCGCCGACGCGCCCGGCACGCTGACCGTGCCGCTACAGACCTACGGCGAGCAGGAGTCCGATCGCTTCACCGGCTTCGTGGTGGTGCGTGTCGAGCCGGCAAGCAGCACGCCACTGCGCGAGATTGGTCGTATCAGCCACGCCGATTTCCCCGACCGCGAAGGCAGTTGTGGCGGCGCATCGAGCAGCGGTGACGCCCCTTGTCGGGACTACTACCAACTGGTCGAGCCGCGCCGCGCCGTGTTCATTGAGGATGCCGGCGCCACCGCCCTGCTGACCATTTCCGCCGTCGGGGTGATCGCCAGCAATGCCGCCAACCCGGCGCAGGAACTGGCTCGCCGCGAGCTGTCTTATGACCCGCCCTGCTGCATCTATTACCCGACGACGACAGGCCCCTGACTGGCTGGTGTTTCCAAAACCCGCCGCGTAGACTTCGCATCCCATTGGGGTGGTAGCTCAGCTGGGAGAGCGCTGCGTTCGCAATGCAGAGGTCGGGAGTTCGATCCTCCTCCACTCCACCAATTCACAGTTTCAAATCGTCTCATGTTGTTCATGAAAAGCCGCAAATTCAAGGGTTTGCGGCTTTTTTTGTGCCCGCAGCGTTTTGGACCATTCCGTCGGATCCGCGGCAATCATTGCCAGAGAAGTTGCAGTGATTCAGAGTCAGGAAAATTGGGATTCATCCTGAGGGGGATCGAAATGACCGAGTCGAATACACGATCGACAGCGGCGGTGTTTGGCAGAAGTTCCTGCGGTCTGATCAGAACGCTGCTAACAGTTGTGGTGATGCTTTCCATGTCAGATGTCGGCGCCACCGACTGGCCCGACCATGTCACTCAGCAGAGCAATCAGGGTAGCGAAATACTGGTGCCGGAGGCCGCGTCGAAACGTCCGCGCCCGATCCTGGTGTTGCTTCCTTTCACCGGCGGCTCGGCGACGGATCTTCTTGATCGCTGGTATCGGGAAGCGCTGCCGGCTCATGCTCGAGCGCGCGGCTACATCGTCGTCTTGCCAGACAGTGCCGGAAGCTACGAGGATTACTCCACCGGTGCGGCCTGGGCGGCGACGTTGAAGCGCTACACCGAGCAGATCGCCAGCGATGTTGCCGAAGCGGTCGGCAAGTATCAGGGTGATGCGACGCGAGTTGCGCTGGCTGGCTACTCGATGGGTGGCGACTTGGCATGGGCATTAATCCAGCGAGACCGCGAGCGCTATTCCGGTGCCGTGATCATGGGTAGCCGCGCCAGCTATCGCGAAAAGGGCGCGCTCGAGCGTCTTGCGCAACGCCAGGCGCGGTTGTTTTTCTTTATGGGAGAGCAGGAGGACGAGGTGCGCATGGCAGGTTCTCGCGCAGCTCAGGCTGCCGCGCACAAAGCAGAAGTGGCAGTCCACACTGGAGGGTCCGCTGGCGAGCACGTCACCGCCCCGCCATCGGTGTTTGCAGAGGCGATCGACTACGTCCTGGCGTATGACGGCTTGCCAGCTGTGGCGCTGACGACAATGGCGGCACCTCCCATGCAGATTGAGGTGGATTCGTCCGAAACGGATGAAACGGATGAAACGGAACCCGAACAGGTTCACGTGACGGGCGGCTACGACCGTGGCAACGCCAAGCCTGTCGACTATTCCAGAGATCATCCACTCCGTACCGCAACAACCAGCGACCGGCCGGAAAGCTTGCCGGGTTGCGATTGGCAGCCGTTCAAAGACGAGAAATCCGGCAGCTGGGGCTATCGGGATAAAGCGGGGCGGGTGACTGTGGAGGCGAGCTACTACGAAGCCGAGGAGTTCACTGACGATGGCCTGGCAAGGGTGTGGGACGACAGTCGGCCAGGGTTTATCAACTGCAAGGGCGATCACTTCGAGGTGTACACGGAAGTCGACGCAGACGAATTCAGCGACGACCTGGTACGCGTTTTCGACTACACCCACGATTCCCAAGGAGAACGTCTATACAGGATCGGCTTCGTGAATCGGCGTGGCGAGATGGTCGTGCCGGCGCGCCACGAGTTTGCGACGTCATTTTGCGATGGTGTTGCCAAGGTCGGTGATGGCTGCCGAGTGCAGCACGATTTCATGGGTCGGCAGATGGATGTTCAGTGCCGGCGCTGGAGCCATATCAATCTGAGTGGCAAAACTGTCCCTCCGCCACCAGCCGATGAAGACTGCGATGACATCAGGAACGAACCGCGCTATCACACGGCGGAATAGATCCATCCTGACGTCATTCCCGTCGCCGCCCCTGCGGGGCTGACATCGGCGCGTGGTGCCGGCTTTAAAATCCTGAAAGACGAACGATGAGGCCCAGCAGTGCGCAGGCCAGCAGCGTGCGCATCAGGCTGACATGGAAGCGCAGCATCGCCAGCATCGCGCCGGCACCCAGCAGCAATGCAGCCAGATCGAGCGAAGCGAGTTGCGGGATGGGCAGCGACAATCCAAGACCCTGCCAAGGGTCGATGCGCTTGAACAGCACATGCAGTGCGAACCACACCGAAAGATTGAGAATCACGCCGACCACCGCAGCGGTGATGCCGGTGAGTGCTGCCGACAGCCAGCGGTTGCCGCGCAGGCGCTCGATGTACGGTGCGCCGAGGAAAATCCACAGGAAGCAGGGTACGAACGTGACCCAGGTCGAGAGTGTTGCCCCCAGCACCCCTGCCAGCAGGGGATCAAGCCCGCCGGGTGCGCGGTAGGCCCCCAGAAAGCCGACCCAGGTGAGCACAAGGATGAGGGGCCCCGGCGTGGTCTCGGCCAGCGCCAGGCCCTGCACCATTTCACCGGGAGCAAGCCAGTGGTATTGCTGCACGGCCTGCTGGGTCATGTAGGCGAGCACCGCATAGGCACCGCCGAAAGTGACGACGGCCATCTTGCTGAAGAACACCGACTCCTGGGTGAAGACGTCGCTGGGGCCGAGTGTCATCCACAGCAGTGCGACCGGCGTGAACCACAGCAGCAGGCCCACCACCAGAACACCGAGCAGCCAACGCAACCGGGGCCGAGCGTGCTCTGGCACCGGTTCGTGGTCGATGTCGTCGGATTTCTTGCCGGCGGGGAGAAACATTGTGGGCTTCAACTTCGCGCCCAGCAGGCCGATCAGTGCCGCGATCAGCACGATCAGCGGGAATGGCACGGCAAACGCGAAGATGGCAACAAAAGCAGCGGCGGCAAGCAGATAAAGCCAGCGGTTCCTGAGCGCCTTCTTGCCGACCCGGATCACCGCCTCGACGACGATGGCGAGTGTGGCGGCCTGCATGCCGAACAGCAGGCCCTGCATCCAGTCCAGTTGCCCGAAAGTGACGTAGAGGGTGGCGATAGCCACCATCAGCACGAAGCCCGGCAGGATGAACAGCAGCCCTGCCACCAGCCCACCCCAGGTTTTGTGCATGAGCCAGCCGATGTAGACGGCGAGCTGCTGCGCCTCTGGCCCCGGCAGCAACATGCAGTAATTGAGGGCGTGCAGAAAGCGCGTCTCGCTGATCCAGCGGCGTTCTTCCACCAGCATCTTGTGCATCAAGGCAATCTGTCCGGCGGGGCCGCCGAAGTTGATGAAGCCGATCTTCAGCCAGACGCGGAAAGCCTCCCAAAAGGAGACGCTGGGCATCGGGGACTCGGTGCTGTTCATGCAGGGCAGCGGGGTGTTCGGACAGAGAGTGTTGCGGCCTCAGCCAGCAAAGTTCTGATTGAAGGCGGCAGCGGGGTGAGTCCCTAGCAGGCACTCACCCCGGCACGACATCACGCCGAAACCGCGTCCTTCAGTTTCTTGAGCGGACGCACCTTGATCTTCAGCGAGGCCGGCTTGGCAGCAAACATCTGCTCGGCGCCCGTGAACGGATTGATGCCCTTGCGCTTCGGCTTGGCGGCAACCTTGAGTGCGGTGATCTTGAGGAAGCCAGGGAGAATGAAAGTGCCTGCGCCCTTCTTGCTCATCGACGATGCAATAGCGCCTTCCAGCGCGGCGAGCACCAGGCGGACTGATTTCAGCTCCACACCGCTCTGCTCGGCGACATGCGCGAGCAGGCCGGTCTTGTTGAGGACGTCTTTGATGGGCTTGGCGGTTGAGGGTTTCGCGGCAGATTTAACGGCAGCTGCGGCGGGCTTCTTGGCGGGCGATTTTTTTGTTGCCATGGGTCTTGGTTCTCATGAGGTAGGGATACCGCTCTGGGACGGCGATGCGCACTGTAAAGCACCGCCAGCATTTGCAGCACCCCAGTGTGGCAGGTCGTTACTCGGCGAAAGGGTTTTGTTTGGCGAGCACCGACAGCGGCAGGTGCCGCATGAGCCTCATCATCAGGTTCCAGGGGAACGCCGGCACGGCAGAAGTCTGCACACGGCGTTCAATCAGGTCGGCAATGCGTTTTGCACCTTCTTCGACCGACACCAGAAAAGGGCGGCTCTTCATGCGCTGGTTCATGGCCGTGTCGATGTAGCCGGGGAACAGCGTGGTGACATCAATGGCGGTGCCATGCAGTTCTGCACGGGCTGCCTCGGCATACACCGCGATGGCCGCCTTGCTGGCGCTGTAGGCGCCCGCACCCGGCAGGCCACGCGCGGCGGCGACTGAGGAAATGGCGACCATCTGCCCGCGTTTCTGGCGGCGGAAGACGGCAATGCTGGCATCCATGGTGACCATTGCGCCCAGCACGTTGGCGTGAATGACCGCGGCATCGCGCGCAAAGCCACCGGTGCCGATCGCACCGCCGCCATCACCGATGCCGGCGTTGGCAACGGCGATATCCAGGCCGCCCAGAGCGTTCGCCAGCTCCTCGATGCAGGGGGCAACGGTATCCAGTGCCGTCACGTCCATCGTGCGGATTTCTACCCTGAGCGTCGGATGTTCGGCGCTGATGGTCTTCTGCAGGGCTTGCAATGGCTCCAGGCGACGGGCGGTGAGCGCGAGGTGATAGCCACGCCGGGCAAACTCCAGGGCGAGGTGCTGGCCGATGCCGGCACTGGCACCAGTGATGAGGATGGCTTTGGTCATTGCGGCAGGAAGCTCCAGTCGTTTGGTGAAGTTTGGTGAATCAGGGTCAAGGGTCATCGGCAGTCTTGCACGCCGAGCGCGGGGCGCTGTCGAGAAACCGCACGCGGTCGGCGACTCTGGCGACGGCAACCGGCGCGTTCCAGCCTCAGCGCGCCCTTGCGTAGTCGCGCAGGGTCGGTTCGGCACTCACGCCCTGAGTGACGTTGTTGATCGGGAACTCGGTGAGAAAGCCGTCGGTTGATGGCATGCCCGAGCCCTGAGAACCTGCTGGCGTCGGCATGCTCATCGGCCCTGAGCAGATGTCAGCGGGCAGATTGGCGACGTTGGCGGGCAGCCCCGGATGGTTGATCGCATCCAGCACCAGCTGGTAGGCGAGATTGTCGGAAAGAATGCGGAAGTGCTCGACCGGCCGCCCCGGGCAGATGTCCTGCAGCACGATGTTGGTCGCCCCTTCGCGACGCCCGGCTTCGGGTTGCGGAATGATCACCTCATCAAACAGCGTGGTGATGCTGGTCACCGCCAGCCCTGCCGGCAAAGGCCGGGCGTTGAGCGCGGCGAGAAACTGCGATCCCGCCGCAATCTGCCAGACCGCAGGCGAGCAGTTGCGCCCGCCGCTGCAGACGACGGTCGCCGCGAGCGTGCCCTGATACGGCGTTGCCAGCGATACCAGGCTGGAAACCTTGCCGGCAAGGTCCGGCCAGAACATCAGCGCCCACAGCTCATCTAGCGGCCCGTGCTGGTGCCCGAACAGGATCACCTTGCGGCCGCTCTCTGCAGAGATTTTCCGCACCGCATAGACCACGTATTCGGCAGCGTTCTGCAGATCGTCAAAGCCGTGGTCGGGCAGTGTCAGGCTGCAGGTGGGAATGCCGAGCGCGGGCAGTTGTGCAAGGTAGCCGCCGAAGGATTCCTCGGCAGTCGAAAACGCCGGCGTGATCAGCACGGGATCGCGGCGCGCCACGGCAATGTCGGGGGTGCAGCTGAGTGCCGACCGGAGTTTGTCCGGAGACACCGATAACGCAGGTCCTGGGCCGATCAGCGCCGCACGCTCGGCGTCAGCCGCGTCGCCGCCGCAGGAGGCCAGCACGCCGATCCCCAGGGCCAGCAGAGCGGTCAGCAGGGGGTGGTGCCGGTGTTGGTGGATGTGCATGCGCAAGGGCTCGGGGCGATGCTTCAGTGTAGGCGACAGTGGGTGCTGCCAGGGGCCGCCGGCTTGTCGATCCGCAGGAACCAGCTTTGTGCGAGCGCAACTTCAATTTTGCCGACTTCACTGCTAAATTCGCGCTCAGCAATGGCGTCGCAACGGAGATGGGCTCGCGTTCAGACGGTTTCCATCGCCAAGTTCAACAGGCCCACCTAGTCCGGTGGGCTTTTTTCGTTGTCTCACATGAGGTGCAAGCCATGAATGTCAGCCGCCAGACCTTCAACGAGGTGATGGTTCCCAACTACCAGCCGGCCGACATCATCCCGGTGCGCGGCGAAGCTTCGCGCCTGTGGGATCAGCAGGGGCGCGAATACATCGACCTTGCCGGCGGCATTGCGGTGACGGTACTGGGCCATGCCAATCCGGTGATGGTGCAGGCGCTGACCGAACAGGCGCAAAAGCTCTGGCATCTCTCCAACGTGATGACCAATGAGCCGGCGCTGAAGCTCGCCAGGGCGATCACCGAGGCGACCTTTGCCGAGCGCGTGTTCTTCTGCAACTCCGGGGCGGAGGCGAACGAAGCCGCCTTCAAGCTCGCACGCCGGCACGGCAACAACATCGGCCCGCACAAGAACAAGATCATCTCGTTCTTCAATGCGTTTCACGGCCGCACGCTGTTCACCGTCAGTGTCGGCGGGCAGGCGAAATACACCCAGGGTTTCGAGCCGATCCCCGCCGGCATCGAGCATCTGCCGTTCAACGATCTGGCGACGCTGCAAGCGGCGATGAGCGACGAGGTCTGCGCCATCGTGCTGGAGCCTGTGCAGGGCGAGGGGGGCATCCTGCCTGCGACCCAGGAGTTCATCGAAGGCGCGCGTGCGCTCGCCAGCCAGTACAACGCCCTGCTGGTGTTCGATGAAGTGCAGAGCGGCAATGGCCGTAGCGGCCAGCTTTACGCCTACCAGCATTACGGCGTGACACCGGATGTGCTGACCACTGCCAAGGGGCTGGGCGGCGGCTTTCCAATCGGGGCGATGCTGACCACGGCGAAGCACGCCGAGACGCTCGCCTTCGGCACCCACGGCAGCACCTATGGCGGCAACCCGCTGGCCTGTGCGGTGGCGCACGCGGTGTTCGAGCAGATCAATACGCCGGCGATGATGGCGAATGTGAAGGCCCGTACCGCGCAGCTGCACGAGGGCCTGCTCGCCATCGGTGCCCGCTACGGCGTGTTCGAGGGTGTGCGTGGCTTAGGCTTGCTGGTCGGTGCGCCGATGAGCGCGGCCTGGAAAGGCAAGGCCAAGGAGATCGTCAACGCCGGCCTGAAGCACGGCGTCTGGACCCTGGTCGCCGGCCCCGACGTGCTGCGTATGGCGCCGGCGCTGAACATCACCGAGGCTGAAGTGGCCGAGGGTTTGAGGCGGCTCGAGGCGGCTTGTGCGGAGGTTTCGGCCTTGGCTAAGGCGGCCTAATTAGCGTTAGAAGTCATAAACACACATGGCCACGTGCCCACACTGCGAAGCGAACACCATCAGCGGGTTACGCGCGTTGTGGTCTGATGCAGCATCCCCAGCCGTGTGCTCGGCCTGTCATCGTCCCAGCTATCTGCCGCCTTCGGCTACCACAGCCCTCAATATCATTCTCTTTCCAGGCGTATTCCTGGCGATTGCCGGAGTCGTCGTTCTGAATGCCTTTTGGCCACTGGCCGTATTTGCAGTGCTTGTAATCGGAGAGCCTCTTCGCATTATGCTCATGGCGAAGCCACTCCCGACGACAACTGCTGAGGCGGCGCTTAGCAGGCGTTACGGCAATATCTTCCTTGCCGTTGTCTCTGTGGCTGCCCTCATATGGTGGTTTTTCACGCGGTGATAGAAGTGACTTCTAACAATCGGTTTCAGGGGGCGATCCCGCTTTGCGGGAGCGCCCCTGAACCTAAGCGTTGAGGCTGTAGAAAAACTCCAGATTCAAGCCTGATTTGGCACACAAGCCGCTGCTCATTTGTCGCGGCTTTGTCGTTTCTGGAAGGAGCTTTCATGGCGCGATACAAACCTGTCGATCCGCACCTGTTGAAGATGCTGCCGGTGCGCTTCGCTGATCAAATCCAGCCCGGCACTTTCGAATACGCAGTGCATTGGCTGGTCGATCACGAGATTGATCTGTCGGTGTTCGATGCGCGCTATCGCAATGACGAGACGGGTGCCACGGCCTATCACCCCTCGGTGCTTTTGAAAGTGGTGCTGCTGGGCTACTCGCGCGGCCTGGTGTCCTCCCGCGCCATCGAGCGCGCCTGCCGTGAAAACGTGGTCTTCATGGCGCTCTCCGGCGACTCGGAACCGCACTTCACCACCATCGCGTCTTTCATCTCAAAGCTGTCCATCGAGATCACTGCCGTCTTCCGCGATGTGGCGTTTGGCCGGGCTGGGGAGTGACATTGAGTCACTCCCCAGTAAGCCAAACGCGGTCTGCGACGAGCAGGGCCTGATCGGCAAATCACTGTTTGCCGTCGATGGCTGCAAGCTACCCTCCAATGCTTCTAGCACCTGGAGTGGCACACGCGCCGATCTCGCCCGCAAGGCCGAGAAGATGGAGAAAGCCATGGCCTATCTGCTCGATGCCCATCGTCGCCAGGATGCAGGCCAGAATGAAGACACGCTGACGGCGCGGGAGCGCCAGCAGATCGAAACGCTGTCGCGCAACAGGCAGAAGATTCGCTCAGCCCTGGCCGACTTCAAACCCCGCCTTAATCGCAAGGGCGAGGAGCTGAAGTCGAATCTCACCGATCCGGACTCGGCCACCATGAAGACCGGCCACGGGGTGGTGCAGGGCTATACCGGCGTGGCAGCGGTCGATGACAAGGCGCAGATCGTGGTGCTGGCTGAAGCCTTCGGAACCGGACAAGAGAACGGACTGCTGCCCACCGTCGTGAACGCGCTGCGGGCAGACTTCGAGGCGATGGGTAAAGCCGATCCATTCCAGACAGCGACGGTGCTGACCGACTCGGGCTATCACTCGGAGGCGACCTTGCAGCAGCTGGCCGATGCCGGGGTGGATGCACTGGTCGCCGATACCGGCTTTCGATCCAGAGACCCGCGATTCGCAGAAGCCTACTTGCACAAGCCCATCGAGAAACAGCGACGACCGGGCGAGCGCCAATCTCAGTGGTTTCAGCCTAAAGACTTTCAATTCGATGCGGAGCAGCAAAGCTGCGTCTGCCCTGCTGGCAAGCCACTGAAGCTCAGCACCGCCAAAGCCGTCATCAAGGGCAGAAGAGGCATGAGCTTCGAGGGGACGAAGGCGAGGAGCGATAACGCGCCACTTATCGAGGGTATGTCCGAAGCAATTCTTCTTCTACTAAACCAGATCAAATCGCTCAGTTGACCTTGATCAATGCTGCCCGCCTCCGTCCGCGGGATGCTGGCCACTCCTCAGCAACAGCGGAGTCGCCCTATGAAACACATCTCGTCCATTCTCGTGATCGCCAACCGCTCGATGCAGCACACCGCTGCCATCCGCCACGGACGCGAGATTGCCAGGACCACCGGGGCCTCGCTGCAGCTGGTGCTATTTGATTTCGACGCGCTCATCGAGCAGACCGCCGACTGGGTGAGCTCGGAGGTGATGGAGCTTGCGCGGACTCAGTTCGAGCAGCAGCGAGTGCAGTGGCTGGCCAGCGAGGCTGCGGTGATGGCCGCCGACGGCATCCAGGCCGATTGTGATTTCGTCTGGTCGCCCGAGCTCTACGAGGCCGTCATCGCCAAATGCCTGCAACTCAAGCCCGACCTCGTCATTAAGGACGCCCCCGGCAAGGAAAAGGAATCGCAGGATCTGGACTACGCGCCCAACCGCAAGCTGTTCCGCTACTGCCCGGCGCCGCTGCTGCTGGTCAAGCCGGATTCCCCCGATCTGCCCACCGAGGTGCTGGCCGCCGTTGACGTTGGCGCCGGCAGCGATGACCGCGCACCGCTGAACGACATCATCCTGTCCTCCGCACAGACCATGGCGTCCATTGGCAGGGGCCATCTGCACCTGGCGCACAGTTTTCCGTTCGGCGAGCCGGGCATCACCTCGCGTCTCGAACTGCGCCGCCTGCATGCGCAGGTGAGGGATTCCGAGCGCGAGCGCTTCGATGCCTACGCCGACCGTCACGACATCCATCGGGATCGTCGCCATCTGCTCGATGGCGCACCGCACCGGATGCTGCCGCAGCTGGTGCAGAAGCTGCATGCACAGCTGCTGGTGGTCGGCAGCAACTATCGCTCGAGCTTTGATCGCTTCGTGCTCGGCAGCACGGTGGAGCGCCTCATCGGCTACCCGCCCTGCGATCTGCTGATGGTGCGCGGCGAGGGCTTCATGTCCGCGCTCGAAAAACATCTGGATATCGAAGACATCCAGACCCGCTACGGGCTTGAGCAGCGCTTCAGTCCGGTAGGCAGTGTCCGGTCGCCGATGTCCAGCCTGATCTCGCCGACGCTGCGCTGACCCGTGTACCCAGGAGAATTCCATGAACGATCTACAACTAAAACAGGCGGTCAGCGACGAGCTTGAATTCGACCCAGCCTTCGATGGCAGTCACATCGGCGTTTTCGTCAGCGACCGTGTCGTCACCCTGAGCGGTTGGGTCGACGATTTTGCGCAGAAGCACGCTGCGGCCGAGGCAGTGCGCAGGGTGCGCGGCGTACGCGCGCTGGCGCTGGAACTCGAAGTCCGCTTTGCGGCAGACAAGAAGCTCTCGGATGACGAGATCGCCGCGCGTGCCGCCAAGATCATCGAGTGGGATCTGCGCCTGCCGCAGGGTGCAATCACGGTCACGGTCGACAACGGGGTGGTGGAGCTGCGGGGCCAGGTGGCCTGGGCATTCATCCGCCGCGAGGCCGAGGCCGATGTGTGCAAGCTGGGTGGCGTGCTCGGAGTTCGCAATCACATCGTCGTGCAGCCCAGCATCGAGCAGGCCAGCGTGCAGGGCCATATCGAGGCCGCGTTCAAGCGCGCTGCCGATCTGCAGGCCGAGCAGATTTTGGTGCAGCTCGAATCCGGTGGCACAGTCGTACTGACGGGACGGGTCGGCAGTCTCAACGAAAGTGCACTGGCCGAAAACGCGGCCTGGTCGGCCCCCGGTGTTGTCCAGGTCATCAACCGTATCGAGGTGGCGATGTAAGGCGTCGGGTTTGCAGCGCGGTGCAATCGCCGTTGCGCTGCAAACCCGATCCAATTGACCCGCATCAATGTCAGCGCTGCTGACACACCGCAGGCTGCAAGACATGAACACAGCCAAACCCCTCGCAGCCGCAACGCCCGCCGAGCCCGCGCCGCTGGTCCGCTTTCGCCAGGTCAGCTTCGGTTACGGGCAGCGGCAGATCCTCGATGCGGTCGATGTCGATATTCCGCGTGGCAAGGTGACGGCGATCATGGGGCCGAGCGGCTGCGGCAAGACCACACTGCTGAAACTGATCGGCGCCCAGCAGCGGCCCTCTGCGGGTAGCGTCGAGGTGGATGGCATCAACGTGCATGGGCTGGGGCGCAAGGAGCTGTTCGCCCTGCGCAAGCGCATGGGCATGATGTTTCAGAACGGCGCCCTGCTGACCGATCTCAGCAGCGGCGACAACGTCGCCTATCCCTTGCGGGAGCACACCAAGCTGCCGGATCGGATGATCCGCGACATCGTGCTGATGAAGCTCGAAGCGGTCGGCCTGCGCGGTGCGCGTGACATTTTCCCCGAGCATCTGTCCGGCGGCATGGCGCGTCGCGTGGCACTGGCGCGTGCCATTGCCTTCGACCCGATGATGGTGATGTACGACGAGCCGTTTACCGGGCAAGACCCAATCAGCATGGGGGTGCTGATGCGCTTGATCCGCACGCTCAACGACGCGCTCGGGCTGACCTCCATCGTCGTCTCGCACAGCGTCGACGAGGTGATGTCGATCAGCGATTACGTCTACATCATCTCCGGCGGCCGCATCGTTGATCGCGGCACGCCGGCCGAGATCCGCGAGAGCACGCTCGACTGGACCCGGCAGTTTCTCGGCGGCCAGCCCGATGGACCGGTGCCCTTCCACTACGCCGCCCCGGACTACGGCCGTGATCTGATGGGAGCCCGCGCATGAACGCCGTCGTCATGGTCTTGAACGATGCCCTGCGCGAGCTGGGTCGCGCCAATCTATTTCTCGCCACCGTGCTCGCCGCCTTGCCAGCCGCGCTGCGCCGCCCGCTGCTGGTAGTGCAGCAGGTCTATGCCGCTGGTGTGCTGTCGCTGGTGATCATCGCCATCTCCGGTTCCTTCGTCGGCATGGTGCTGGCCTTGCAGGGCTATCGCACCCTGGTCACCTTCGGCGCCGGTGAATCGCTCGGCGTGTTCGTTGCCCTGGTGATCGTGCGCGAACTTGGCCCGGTGGTCACCGCACTGCTGTTTGCGGGTCGCGCCGGCTCTGCGATTGCCGCTGAGATCGGCCTGATGAAGGCCACCGATCAGCTCGGCGGCATGGAGATGATGGCGGTCGATCCCATCAGCCGCGTCATCGCACCGCGCTTTCTCGCCGGCGTGCTGGCCATGCCGATGCTCTCCGCCATCTTTTGCGTGATGGCGATTGGCGTCGGTGGCGGCCAGCTGATCGGCGTCAACCTGCTCGGCGTCGATGAGGGCGCCTACTGGTCGCAGATCCAGTCGCAGGTGGAGTTCAGCGATATCCGCAACGGCATCGTCAAGAGCCTGGTGTTCGGCGCCACCGTGAGCTGGATCGCCGTCTATCAGGGCTACACCGCAGCACCCACTTCGGCCGGCATTTCCAACGCCACCAAATCCACCGTGGTGCTGTCTTCGCTCGCCATCCTCGCACTGGACTTAGCACTCACCGCGCTGATGTTCCAGCGCGTTTGAATCACCACTTTCAAGGAGTACGACATGCAAGGCAAAGGTCTGGAGCTACTGGTGGGATTGTTCTTCACCCTGGGTCTCGGCGCGATCTTCGTGCTGACCTTTCGCGTCGCCAGCCTGAGTGGTGCCGCACCCGGCGAGGCCTATACGGTCAGCGCCCAGTTTCAGAACATCGGCGGCCTCAAGGCGGGTGCGGCAGTGACCCTCGCTGGTGTGCGCATCGGACGGGTGCGCTCCATCGCAGTCAACCGCGACAGCTATGAAGCCGTGGTGTCACTCGAAATCGGCAAGGACTACGACAACATTCCGCGCGACAGCAGCGCGCAGGTGCTGACCTCGGGCCTGCTCGGCGAGCAATACATTGGGCTTGATCCTGGCGGTGACGAACGCGCACTGAAGGCCGGCGACCGGATCATCCTGACCCAGTCCGCGCTGGTGCTGGAGCACATCGTCGGGCAGTTCGTCACCGCCGGCATGAACGCAGCCGCGCCCACCGTGGAGAAACCCTGATGGCTGCCGCGCAGGGTATCGAGGCTGGGCAGGCGATCCCGCTTGAGGGGGCCTTGAGCTTTGCCACCGTCGTCGAGGTGCTGGATCGCCTGACGCCGCTGTTTGGCAGCGCGCCGCAGGGGATTTGCATCAATCTTGCCGGCGTGTCTGAGACCGACAGCGCAGGCTTGGCACTGCTGCTGGAACTGCGCCGGCGCAGCCTGGCTGCAGGCCGATCGCTGCAACTCAAGGCGGCACCGGCGCAGCTGCTGGGGCTGGCGAAGTTCTTTGGCCTGAGCGAGATCCTCGAGCTGTACTGATCAGGGTCAATGCCGAAGTCTGCAATCGCATGCACGGTAATGGCTCCTCCATCCCGGCAGAGCGTCCCATGAGCCAATACCGCCAGATCCTGCTGATCGTCAGTCCGGAAATGCAGCGCACGCCAGCACTGCGCCGGGCAGTCGCACTGGCCCGAAAAACCGGTGCCAGTCTGGAACTCTGCCTGTTCGACTACCACCGCGGTATCGCCGCAGTCGGAGTGCTGCAACCGCTGGTGATGGACTTGGCGCTAAACGCATTCTCCGCAGAGCGGGAGCGCTGGCTGCGCGATACCGCACTCGATCTCTCGGAGATTGGCCTGAGTGTCAGCTCCAAGTTCGTCTGGGGTGAGCCCATCGTCGACAGCATCGTCGGGCGGGTGCTGCGTGGCCACTACGATCTGGTGGTGAAAGACATGGCCCAGGAGAGCGCTCTGCGTATCGGGCGCCTCTCCTCACTCGACCGGGCTCTGCTGCGCCTCTGCCCGATGCCACTGCTGATGGTGCAGGAGGGGCGCGAGAGCCAGCACCCCTGCGTGCTCGCAGCAGTGGACCCCAATCACGATACCCAGGACGTCAATGGGCTGAACCAGCGTGTCGTCAAGGCGGCGCTGGCACTGGCCTACCAGTGCGATGGCGTGGTGCATCTCGGCCATTCCTTCGCGGGATTGCCACTGCTCAACAGTGTCGACAGCTGGTCCAGCGGTGCTGAGTTCACCCAGCACTACGATCTGCTGAGAAACCGCCAGCAGGAGTCCTTCACCGCACTTGCGGACGCACTCGGCGTGGCGAAGGAGCTGAGGCATTCGCTGATCGGCGAGCCCAGCAGCGAGATGCCAGCGCTGGCACAGCAGCTCAAGGCCAACACCGTGGTGGTGGGTTCGAGCTATCGCCAGGGCCTCAACCGCTGGCTGATCGGCAGCACGGCCGAGGACATCCTCGACTCCGCCCCGTGTGACGTCATGGTGGTCAAGCCGGAAGGTTTTCTCAACGACCTCGCCGCGCATTACGACCTCGCCGATGCCAGCGAGCTGCCGCAGCCGCCAAAGCAGTAGGGAGAACACTATGGACATCGGCTTTTACGGCGCCACCGGCACCGTCACCGGCTCGAAGTATCTGGTGCGCAGCAAGAACGCCAGCGTACTGGTCGATTGCGGACTGTTCCAGGGCTACAAGCAGCTGCGTCTGCGCAATCGCGCAGCACCGGGTTTCGACATCAGCAAGCTCGATGCGGTGATCCTCACCCACGCGCATCTCGACCACAGCGGCTATCTGCCGCTGCTGGTGAAGCAGGGCTATCGCGGGCCGGTGTATTGCACCGAGGCGACGCGCGATCTCTGCGGCATCCTGCTGCCGGATAGCGGACGTTTGCAGGAGGAAGAGGCCCAGCACGCCAATCGCCATAGCTGGTCCAAGCACAGCCCGGCGGAGCCGCTCTACAGCGAGGCCGACGCGCTACAGGCACTGGAGTTGCTGGTGGCAAGGCCCTTTAACGAATCCTTCGAGGCGGCGCGCGGGCTCAGGGCCGAGTTCTCGCCGGCTGGCCATATCCTCGGTGCGGCCATGCTCCGATTGGACGACGGCAAAACCCGGCTGCTGTTCAGCGGCGATCTGGGCCGCACGCTGGATCCCCTGATGCTGACGCCCGCGCCACCACTTGCCGCCGACTATGTCGTGGTGGAGTCGACCTATGGCAATCGCCAGCACGAGCTCACTGATCCGGTGAAAGCGTTGGGGGCGCTGATCCGTCGCACGGCGAAGCGGGGCGGGGTGGTGATGATTCCCTCCTTTGCAGTGGGGCGCACGCAGAGTCTGCTGTGGTGCCTGCGGCAGCTGAGAGTGGCAGGGCAGATCCCCGCGCGGCTGCCGATTTATCTCAACAGCCCGATGGCCATCAATGTCACCAACCTATACCGGCGCCACCTCGGCGAGCACCGGCTGAATGCCGGCGAATGCGAGGCAATGTCGCACGCCGCAAAGTTCGTCAATACCGTCGAGGAGTCCAAGGCGCTCAACCGGCGCAAGGGCCCGATGGTGATCATCGCCGGCAGCGGCATGGCCACCGGCGGTCGCATCGTGCATCACCTGCGTGCCTTCGCGTCGGATTCGCGCAACACCATCGTACTGGCCGGATTCCAGGCCGGCGGCACCCGTGGCGCGGCACTGCTGGAGGGTGCAGAGAGCATCAAGATCTTTGGCGAGTACGTTGCGGTGCGTGCCGAGATCAAGCGCCTCGACAATCTCTCGGCGCATGCCGATGCCGGCGAGATTATGGGCTGGCTGCAACAGCTGCCCGCGCCGCCGAAGCGCGTCTTCATCACCCACGGCGAGCCTGCTGCCGCCGATGCGCTGAGACACCGTATCGAAGAGACCCTGCACTGGAATTGCCTGGTGCCTGAGTATCGTGAAGAAGTGCGGCTCGATGCCCCTGCGAGCCCATGAGCGCACTGCCGCCCGCAGTGTCGATGCTCAGCGTGCAGCGCATGGGCATCGACACCTATCAGGAGCCGGTGATCTACCTGCGCGCCGACTGCCACGTCTGTCGTGCCGAGGGCTTCGAGGCGTATTCGCGGGTGCGGGTGCGCATCGGTGCCCATGCGGTGATCGCCACCCTCAACACCGTCACTTCGGAGCTCTTGGGCACAAACGTGCTGGGCCTTTCCGAGGCTGCCTGGCGGGCACTGGCCTGCGCCGACGGCGACATGGCCGAGCTTTCGCACCCGGAGCTGCTGGAATCGTTCTCCGAGGTGCGCCGCAAGATCTACGGCCACAGCCTGCCCGCCGAATCATTCACCGCGATCGTGCGTGACCTCTGCGCGGGGCGGTACTCGGGGCTTGAGATTGCCGCCTTCGTCACCGCCTGTGCCGGCAATGCGCTGTCGCTGGATGAGACCATCCATCTCACTCGCGCGATGGTGGGCGAGGGGCAGAGCCTGCGCTGGCCCGCGCCCGTGGTGGCCGACAAGCACTGCATCGGGGGCCTGCCCGGCAATCGCACCACGCCCATTGTGGTGGCGATTGCGGCGGCCTGCGGACTGACCATCCCCAAGACCTCATCGCGTGCCATCACCTCGCCAGCGGGCACGGCCGACACCATGGAGACGCTGGCCCCGGTCGCGCTAGATCTGCCACAGATGCGGCAGGTGGTGCAGCGTGAGGGCGGCTGCATCGTCTGGGGTGGCGCGATGGCGCTGGCACCGGCCGACGATGTGCTGATCCGCGTCGAGCGACCGCTGGATCTCGACAGCGAGGGGCAGCTCGCAGCCTCGGTGATTTCAAAGAAAGTCGCCGCCGGTGCCACTCACGTGTTGCTTGATCTGCCGGTGGGCCCCACTGCGAAGCTGCGCAGCAGCGAAGATGCCGAGCGACTGGCGCGACGCCTGCGCGCCACCGGCGAGGCGTTTGGCTTGCAAGTGCAGGTGCTGTTTACCGATGGCAGCCAGCCAGTCGGGCGCGGCATTGGCCCGGCGCTGGAGGCACACGATGTGCTGGCGGTGCTGCACAACCATCCGCAGGCGCCAGTTGATTTGCGCGAGCGCGCCTTGCAGCTGGCCGGCGCCTTGCTCGAGCTGGCGGGTCGCTCGCCGGTGGGCAAGGGCATGGCACTGGCGCGCAGCACGCTGCTCAGTGGCAAGGCCTGGGCCAAGTTTGCAGCGATCTGCGAGGCGCAAGGCGGCTTGCGCAAGCCGCCGCGTGCGGCGCATCGGCGGGAGTTCACCGTACCCCATGAGGGGGTCGTTACCGGCATCGACAACCGCCTGCTGGCACGGTTGGCCAAGCTCGCCGGTGCGCCACTCTCACCAGCAGCCGGCATCGAGCTGATGGTGCGACTCGGTGATCGCGTGGCGCAGGCGCAGCCGCTGTTTTGCCTGCATGCCGAATCCCCCGGCGAGCTGGATTACGCCGCGCACTACGCCCGCAAGCTCTCGACCCTCATCAGCCTAGAGCCCCGGCTATGAAAACCCTGGTCGTGGCGCTGCCGGGCGAGGAGACCCTGGCCGCCGTGCTGGTCGGCGCGCTGGATGCGGAGTTGCAAACCCTGCAAGTGGATCGTTTCCCCGATGGCGAGTACCGGGTGCGGCTGCAAGCGCCGGTCTGGGGTCGCACCGTGGTGCTGGCCGGGGCCATGCAGCCTGGTGAGAGCAATCCGATGCCGCTGTATCTGGCGGCGGCGACACTGCGCGAACTGGGCGCGCGGCGGGTGCTGCTGGCCGCACCCTACCTCGCCTACATGCGGCAGGATCAGGCCTTTCATCCCGGCGAGGGCGTGAGTGCGCGGCTGTTCGCGCGCTGGCTGTCTTCCTTCGTGGATGCTCTGGTGACAGTCGATCCGCATCTGCATCGCATCCACGATCTGGCTGAGATCTATTCAATCCCGACCCGCATTGCAGCGGCCGCGCCGGCGATTGCCAGCTGGCTTGCCAGCCATGTCGCAGACGCGCTGCTGATCGGCCCCGACGAGGAGAGTCGGCCCTGGGTCGATGCCGTTGCGCGCCTCTGTGGACGGCCCGCGCTGGTGCTGGAAAAACATCGTCTGGGTGATCGCCAGGTGCAGCTCTCGCTGCCCGATCTCACGCCCTATCGCGGACTCAAGCCGGTGCTGGTGGACGACATCATCTCCACCGGCCACACCCTGATGGAGGCCTGCACGCAGCTGGCCGCCGCAGGTCTCGCAGCACCCGTGTGCATCGGCGTGCATGCGGTGTTTGCCGGCAGCGCCTACGCAGACCTGCTGGCAGCAGGGGCCGCCCAGGTGGTGAGCTGCAACACCCTGCGACATCCGAGCAATGCCATTGATGTGTATCCCGCCATCGGCCGGGCGGTCGCCGAGCTGCTCGAGTCACCGCAGCTGCGTGCAGTGCCTGCAGCTGCATCGGCGGTTGATGCACGTCAATGTCTTCCGCCGGGCGATGGCTAGGGTGGATTCACCTCCCACCGGGATTCCGCCATGGCCATGAATACAACCCCAGACACCGCCAGCAAAGCCCCCGGGCTGGCTAGCGCCACCTGGCTCGCGGCCTATCAGCGCATCGGCGAAGGCGATTCGCAGCAGCTGATTCTCGATCACGTCTGTGCCGAGCTGGCGACTCTGCTGGGCGTGCCGCTGGTGCTGCTCAGCCGCCGGCAGCAGAGCGGTCTGGTGCAGATCTGTGGGCGCTCGCAGGAGCGGGCGCTGTGGATTGAAATGCAGCGAATGCCGGAACGCTGGGATGGCACCGTCGCCGGCGATGGCCCTGCAGCGCGGGCGCTGCATGCTCAGCAGGCGCGCTGGATGACCGTGAGCGAGACCGGCTTTCTGCCCTGGCGAGCGGCGGCAGTGAGCGATCAGATTTCTGCCGCTGGTGCCTGGCCGCTGACGGTCGGCGAAGACCGCTGGTTGTTGCAGCTATATACCGCCGAGCCGGATTGGTTCGAGGATGCCGAGCGCTGTCTGCGCATCGAGTGGCTGGCGGCCGAGCTGGCTGGCTTTCTCGCCACCGAGGCGAGGCTGCGCACGCAGACCCTGCTCGCGGCTGCGGTCGCACAGGCGGGCAATGCCTGCTTTCTCACCGATCTGGATGGCCGCATCTGCTGGAGCAACGCCGCGTTCACGCGGCTGACCGGCTACACCGCCGCCGAGGTGCTGGGCCGCAACCCGCGCTTTCTCGCCTCTGGGCGACAAGGTGTGCGCTATTACCAGGAGCTCTGGAACACCCTGCGCGCCGGACAGGTGTGGAACGGCGAGACCATCGACAAGGACAGTCTCGGAAGTCACTACACAATCCGCCAGACCATCAGCCCGATCCGCGTCGGCGAAAAGATCAGCCACTATCTTTCGGTGCACGAGGACATCAGCCAGCAGCGCGAGGAGCAGCAGCGCCTGGACCTCGAAATCCGCATCGATCCGCTCAGCGGCCTGCTGAATCAGGCGAGCTTCGAGCAGAGCCTGCAAACCGCCTGTGTCAGCGGCGCGCCTTTCACGCTGGCCGTACTGCTGCCGTGCAGCCTGCGGAATCTGGTGGCAGCGATGGGATCCGAGGTGCACGCCCTGCTCGCAGAAGAACAGGGCGCGCGCGTGACGGAGTTGCTGGCGGCTAGCGATGTCGCCTGCCGCCTGCCGGGCGGTGAGTTGCGCCTGCTGCTGATGGGCGGCGACGAGGCCGCACACCAGCAGCGGTTGGAGGATGTGCGGCAAGCACTGCTCAGACCCTATCCGCTGATAGGCGAGGACGCCATTGCCGACTGTCGTCTGATGGCGCTGCGCTCGGCAGCGAGTGGCAATGTGGCGGACGAGATGTTGCGGCGTCTCGATGCCGGTATCGCCTCGGCACCCCTCACTCGCGTCGCGCTGCCGGTGGGTTGAGCGGCACCCTAGTTTTTTGCAGCCACTCCGGGGATCACCCGCACCGGCATGGCGCTCATGCGGCCGAGCAGCTGTGCCCGGCGCCACAGCGGCCACCAGTCGTAGAGATAGATTTCCAGCGGCCGCCAGAGCGCAACCCAGCCGATGACCATAAAGCTCTCGCGCACCACGCTCGCCAACATGCCATCCGCTATCAGGCCTTGCAGCCACTGGCTCAACAACAGGCACGACACCAGAAAGGCGAGGCCGATGGCGAGACTGCTACGCCCCTGCCGCAGCAGGGCGTGCAGCTCGGCGAGTTTCAGCCGGCGGCGCTCGGCGAAATAGCGCTGGATCGCCTCACCGATCCAGGCAGTAGGCGCGCTGCCCAGCTCGGCCAGATGCAGGCTCATCGAGAGTGCTACATCGCGCGGTAGCTCCTGTGCCCAGCTCACCAGATAGCTCTCGGCATCGGCATCCAGATCGCGGTCGCGGAACGGCGAGGGGTCGAGCGAATTGAACAGCTGCTCCACCCGCGTGAGCGAGATTTCCAGATGCCCCTGTGGTCTAGGGTGTGTTGGCATACCAACACCCTATCAGGCGGCAAGGCGCAACCGTGGGCGGCAGATGCCGACCGGCTCGGCCAGCGACCAGAGTGCCGCCGGCTCCTTGAGGGTGATGGTCTTGTCGGCTGAGCGCAGCCAGCCCTTCTCTTCGAGGCGGGTCAATACCCGGCAGACCGTCTCGTTGGCCAGCCGCAGATAGCTGCCGATCTCGCGCCGGCCCATCGGCAGCTTCAGGATGTTGCCAGCGCAATGCAGGCGCTCCTGCAAGTGCAGCAGAAACGCGGCGACGCGCTGATCGGCGCTGAAGTCGCCGGCCAGTGCCAGCGCCAGGCGCAGGTCCTGGGTCAGCCGCTCCATCACCCGCTGGTTGAGCGTTGGTGCGCTGGCGAACAGGCCCAGTAACTGGCCGCGCGACACGCGGCAGACCTGTGAGGCCACCACCGTCACCGCATTCTCTGGATAGTGGCTGACGCCAATCGCATCCAGCCCGACGACATCACCGGGGAAGAAGAAACCGCGGATGCGCTCCACACCCTGGTCATCGACGGTGCTGGTCTTGATGCAGCCGGCGCGCACCACATAGACGCTGTCGGCAGTGCTGCCGGCGGCATACAGAAACTTGCCCGGCAAGGCCAGTGGCAGGTGCGGAATCATCACCCCGGCCCAGCGCTGCATGTCGGCCTGCGACAGGCCGTTGGTGAGGCAGTTGCCGCCCACCGGACAGAGCGTGCAGGCGCTGCGGATTGCGGGGGTAGGGGCGCTGCTGCTGAAGCCGAAGCTGTCGAAGGCCATGGGATGCTCCGTCGTTTGAACTGGTAGCCAGCATGACCAGCGGCGGCGCGCCGCAACATTCGCGGTTGCCGCAGTGCGACTGCGGCAAGTACTTACTGCACAGAAGCCAACCACAGATTTCGCAGATTTCACAGATTTCACAGATGAAGATTTTTAATCTGCGTCAATCTGTGAAATCTGTGGTTCCAAGGTCTCTTCAAGTTTCTGGCGGGTCAATCAAGAGCAGCATCTGCACCAGTTGCGGCAGGCTGCGCACGGCCATCTTCTGCATCACGTGCGCGCGGTGCAGCTCGACGGTGCGCTCGCTCAAGCCCAGATCGAGCGCCACCACCTTGTTGGCTTGGCCGGCGACGATCAGCCTTGCGACCTCGCGTTCGCGCGGCGTCAGCGCCTCGAAGCGATGCCGCAACTGTGCACGCTCGCTCAGCTCGGCACGCTCCTGGGCATCCTGCGCCAGCGCCTTCTGCACGCGGCGGATCAGCTCATCGTCCTTGAACGGCTTCTGCAAGAAATCCAGTGCGCCGGCCCGCATCGCCTCCACCGCCATCGGCACATCGCCATGGCCGGTGATGAAGATCACCGGCAGCGTCCAGCCACGGCGGTTGAGCTCATGCTGCAATTCCAGGCCGCTCATGCGTGGCATCCGCACATCCAGCACCAGGCAGCCCGGCTGCTCGGGCTGGTGTGTGCGCAGAAAGCTCGCGGCATCGGGGTAGCACTGGCTCTTAAGGCCAACGGTGCGCAGCAGCATGGCGATGCTGTCGCGGATGGCCTCCTCGTCATCGACGATGAATACGGTGGCGGCGTCGTTCATGAAGGTTCCTAGAGAGTCGGCAGGCGCAGCACGAAGCAGGCACCCGCACCGGGTATTTCGCGGCGGCTCAGCTCGCCGCCGTGGGCGCTGGCGATGGACTGGCAGATCGACAGGCCCAAGCCCATGCCGTGCTGTTTGGTGGTGTAGAAGGGCTCGAACAGATGTTCGGCGACCTGGCTGCTGATGCCCGGCCCGCAGTCGTTGACGAGGATCTCTATGGTGGCGACATCAACCCGTCGGGTCTCGACCTGGATGAAATCACCGCTGGCGCGCTCGCCCATGGCCTCGATGCCATTGCGCACCAGATTGAGCACCACCTGCTGCAACTGCACGCCGTCACCCTCCACCGGCGGCAGTTTTGGCGCTAGTTTCAGCAGCAGGCGCCAGCCGCTGTTGCGCAGCTCGAATTCCAGCAACTTCGCCACCTCGCTGATCAGCTGGTTGCAATCCAGTGGCTCCTTCACCGCATCGCGCTTGCGGGTGAGGTTACGCAGGCCGCGGATCACCTGCCCGGCGCGTTCGGCCTGACTGCTGATTTTTTCCAGCGTGGTGATCAGCTCCTCCGGCGAGGTCTGACCAGCCTGCAACAGGCGGCGGCAGGCACTGGCGTAATTAGCGATGGCGGTGAGCGGCTGGTTCACCTCGTGGGCAATGCCGCTGACCATCTCGCCCAAGGTGCCGATGCGCCCGGCATGGGCGAGGCGCGCGCGCAGCTGATCGGCTTCGCGCTCGACGCTGAACAGCGCGCTGCGGTCAACGATCTCGCTGATGATCAACGCGGGGAGTTCCCCGCTGGCCGGGCTCAGTGCCGCATGAGTGACGGTATGCAGCACCGTGCCATCCCTGCGCAGATAGCGCAGCTCGCAGCGCCCCAGGGCGATGCCGGCAACGACCTGCTCGAAAAACGCTACGCCTTCTGCCTGGTCTTCCGGGTGCAGCAGGTCAGTCTGTCTCAGCGCCTGCATCTGCTGCGGGCTGCTGCCGAGCAGGGTGCAACAGGCCAGATTGGCCTTGATGATCTGCCCAGTGAGCCTGCTGATCAGGATCGGCGTCGGCGCGTTGTCGAAGATCAGGCCCAGCTCGTCAGCCTGCTGCTTGAGCTGTGCGGCCTGGCGCTGGCGCTGGGTGATGTCGCGCAGGATGCCGACATAGCCCAGCTCGCCCTCGGTGCGGAACTCGCCCACCGAAAGATCAATCGGCACCAGCGTGCCGTCCTTGCGCCGCGCAGTCACCTGCCGGCCGCTGCCGATGATGCGCGCCACGCCGGTGTGCTGGTAACGCGCGATATAGCCATCGTGTTCGGCGCGATAGGGCTCTGGCATCAGCATGTTGAGATTGCAGCCCAGCACCTCGTCCTGCTGGTAGCCGAACAGCCGCTCCGCTGCGTGGTTGAAGCGGGTGATGCGGCCCTGGCCATCGGCCAGCACCATGGCATCCACCGCAGCATTCAGCAGGGCGCTGAGGCGATCATCATCGGCGGTCATGTTCGGTAGCGATCCCTGCGGTGCATTGTGCTGATCATCAGTGTAGTGGTGGCAGTTTAAGGTGGTGCCGGTGGACTGCGATTGACCCGCGTCAACCTGCGCTGCTGTGGCTGCGCGCACACTCTGCTGACCATGAGCTACCGCCCCGTCCCGCCGTGCAGACCGCCATGAACGCTCTGCAAAATGCTGAAACCTTTCTCATCAGCCTGGCGGTGGGCCTGATGATGGGCCTCGAACGCCAGCGTCGCGCCGGTGCTCGCGCCGGCCTGCGCAGTTTCGCGCTGGTGGCCCTGCTGGGCACCACCACCGCCTTGCTGGCCGAACACTTCAGCTCGCCCTGGCCGCTGATTGCCGGTTTGCTGCTGGTGGGCGCGGTGATGCTGCAAGCCGCCAAACAGCTGACCGCCACCGACGATGCCGACACCGTCACGCCGCTCGCCGCGTTGCTGTGTTTCTGCCTCGGCGCCCTGTTCTGGTATCAGCAGCTATACCTCGGCGTCGCCATCGCCTTTGCAGTGACGAGCTTGCTCTACTTCAAGACCGAGCTGCACGGCCTCTCCGAGCGCCTGACCCGACAGGATCTGCTGTCGTTTCTGCAATTCGTGCTGATCAGCTGCATCGTGCTGCCGCTGCTGCCCAACCAGGGCTATGGGCCCTACGCCGTGCTCAATCCGTACCGGCTATGGCTGATGGTGGTGTTGACCTCGGGCATGGGGCTGACGGCCTATGTGGCGCTGCGCATGCTGGGGCACCGGCGCGGCGCACCGCTGGTGGGCGTGCTGGGGGGTGCGGTGTCGAGCACGGTGACGACCCTGGTGTATTCACGCCATGTCCAGCGAGCCAGTGCGCCGCTGGCGGTGGCGCTGGCGGTGATCCTGATCGCCAATCTCACGGTGCTGGTGCGGCTGGTGGTGCTCACTGCGGTGATGGGGCGCGCGGTGCTACCCGAGTTGCTGCCGATCATGGCGCTGGCGTTCTCGACTGGCGCTGCGATGGCCTGGCATGCCTGGCGCGGCATTGGCAGCGCGTCGGTGGGAGAGCATCTTGAGGTCAGCAATCCGATCGAACTCAAGACTGCGCTCGGCTTTGCCTTGATGTTTGGCATCGTGCTGATCGCCGCCGCCTGGCTCAACGAGCGCGCCGGTGCCAGCGGCGTGTATCTGGTGGCGCTGGTCTCAGGCCTCACCGATGTCGATGTCATCACCCTTTCGGCCCTGCAGATGCATGAGCAGGGCCAGCTGCAAGCCGCTGAAGCGGCGAGGGCAATCAGCATCGCCTGCGCAGCCAATTTGCTGTCAAAGGCCTGCATCGTCGCGGCCGTCGCCGGCCGCGCCTTGCTCTGGCCGGTGCTGCGCGGGTTTCTCGCCACTGCACTGGGCTTGGGCCTAGGTGTGTGGTGGATGAGCTGAGGACGAGATTCGGCGTGGGCGGTTGACGTGCATCAATCGCGCAGGCGCGCAGTCGGCGCAGCATGGGGGCAACTTTTCATGGACAGCCTCGCCAGACGCCATGCCCGCTCCCGACCCAGCCCAGTCGCCAGAGGCCTTGATTGCACCCGCAGATCACTCGCTGCGCCGCCTGCTGCAGCAGGGCTGCATCCTCGTCGTCGTCATCGGCTGCGCGATGGTGCTGCGCCCCTTCCTGCCGGCGCTGTTGTTTGCGGTGGTGGCGGCGATCTCGACCTGGCCGCTGTTTCGCGCCCTGCGGCGGCGGCTGAGAGGGCAGCTGCTGCTGCCCGCCACACTGCTCTGCGCGGTGGTTGTGCTGCTGTTGATCGTGCCGGCCGTGCTGGTGCTGCTGTCTTTCAGCGATGGCCTGATCTGGGTGCTCGGGGTGATCGAGGACTACAGCCGATCCGCACCGCAGCAGGCACCCGACTGGATCGTACGCATCCCACTGCTGGGCGCGGTGGTCAAGCACTGGTGGGCGGCCGTGTATGCCGGCGAGGGGCAGTTGCTGGGCTGGCTGGCGACGGCGATGACGCCATCCAGCCGGCTCGCCCTGCTGAGTGGTACCGCCGTGATGGATGGCTTGATGCAGGTCGGCATGGCGATCATCGTGCTGTTCTCGCTGTATGCCGGCGGTGAGTCGCTGGGCCGGCAGTTGCAGCAGGGAGTGAGTCAGCTCGCCGGCCACTACGGCCTGACACTGCTCAGCAAGGCACAGCGGACGGTGACGGGCGTGATGATCAGCGTCATCGGCACCGGACTCGCGCAGGCCTCGGTGGCACTGCTCGGTTTTTCCATCGCCGGGGTGCCGGAGCCGCTACTGCTCAGCGCGCTGGTGTTTGCACTCTCATTGCTACCCATCGGCCCGCCGATGATCTGGGGCGGCGCCGCACTCTGGCTGTTTCACAGCGGGCAGCCGGGCTTGGCCGTGTTCATGGTGTTCTATGGCCTGTTCGGCATCAGCTCCATCGACAACGTGCTGAGACCATTTCTGATCAGCCGCTCGACCCATCTGCCGTTTGCACTGACGCTGATCAGCGTCGTCGGGGGCGTGCTGGCGTTCGGCCTGATGGGTCTGTTTCTGGGGCCGGTGTTCGTCGCCTTGGCGATCTCGATGGCAAGCCATGCGCTAGGGTGTGTTGACATACAAATGGTCGCAGCGGCCGAAGGCTGTATTGGGGCAGTGCGACGAACGAGGCGCAGCCAATGGTTGTTCCATTGGCAAGCCTTGTGAGGAAGCAATGCCCCAATACAGTCCCGCCCCGAAGGGTTGCGGCCGAAAAGCCGCCGGGCTTCGTTGCGAGCCTTGGCTGTGGAACAACCACAGCCTGCGGTCCGCGCCTCGCCGGGCGGCTTTTTGACCTGCAACGCTGCGACTATTTGTATGTCAACACACCCTAGAGCAGGGCGCCCGGAACCCGCAGTGACCGACCGCCGTGCGGGCCTGAACTCCGCCGAGGCCGCAGCGCGCCTGCAACGGTTTGGCTACAACGAGTGGCCGTCGCCGGATCGCCGCAGCTTTCTGCGCATCTTGGTCGAGGTCTTGCGCCAGCCGATGTTCGCGCTGCTGCTCGGCGGCGGCCTGGTGTATCTGTTGCTGGGCGATCGCCTGGAGGCGCTGCTGCTGCTCGCCTTTGCCGGCCTGTCGGTGAGCATCACCCTGGTGCAGGAGTCGCGCAGCGAAAAGGTGCTGGAGGCACTGCGCAGCCTGGCCAGCCCGCGCGCGCGGGTGCTGCGCGATGGCCAGATCCAGCATCTGCCCGGTCGCGAGATCGTGCCGGGCGAGCTGCTGCTGCTCGCCGAGGGCGATCGCATCGCCGCCGACGCCACCCTGCTCGAAGCCGAGGACCTGCTGGCCGACGAATCGCTGCTCACCGGCGAGTCGGTGCCTGTCAGCAAGATCGCCACCGCCGACGCGCCCGAGCAACCCGCGGTGCCGCCGCAGGCCGGCGGTGAGGGGCTGCCGTATCTGTTTTCCGGCACCCTGATCGTGCGCGGCTCTGGTCTGGCGCGCGTGCATGCCACCGGGCTGAAGACCGAAACCGGCCTGATCGGCCGCGCGCTCAAGGGCATCGAGATCGAGCAGCCCAAGCTGCAAGGGCAGATCCGCTGGCTGTTGCGCGATTTCGCCATCGCCGGCCTGGTCGCTGGCGTGCTGATGGTGCTGCTCTACGGCTGGTTGCGCGGCTCCTGGCTCGAGGCGCTACTGGGCGGCATCGCACTCGGCATGTCGCTGCTGCCGGAGGAGTTCCCGCTGGTACTGGCGGTATTCATGGCGATGGGCGCCTGGCGCATCTCGAAGCTGAGGGTGCTCACCCGCCGCGCCGCCGCCATCGAAACCCTCGGCGCCACCACCGTGCTGTGCACCGACAAGACCGGCACGCTGACCCACAACCGCATGACCGTCAGCAGCCTGATCGGCGCCACCGCGCAGTGGCAGGCGAAAGCGGCTGCCGCGCCCAGCGAGAACGTGCTCACGATTCTGCGGGCAGCGCTGGCGGCCAGCCCGCAGCGGCCGACCGATCCGATGGATCTCGCCATCCATCATCTGGTGCAGCAGCAGGACGCCGCGGCGCTGCCGCAATTTCTGCGGCAACGCATCCTGCGCAGCTTTGGCCTCAGGCCTGAGCTGTTCGCGGTGGCCAACATTCTGGCCGGCGAGGGTGGCGACGAGGCCGCTGCCACGGCCTATGCCAAGGGTGCGATCGAGGCCATCCTGCAGCTCTGCAAACTGTCGGCTGCTCAGGCTGCAAGCATCCACGCGCAGGCCGATGCCCGGGCCGAGGCCGGCATCCGGGTGCTGGGGGTGGCGAGGGCGACAGTGCCCGGCGCAGGGGCTGCTACAGCCTCGCTGTCAGAGCTGCCGTTCGAGTATCTCGGGCTCATCGGCTTCGCCGATCCCCTGCGTGACACGGTGCCGGCGGCGGTGGCGGAATGCCGCGCCGCCGGCATCCGGGTGCTGATGATCACCGGCGACTATCCGGCCACCGCCGCCGCCATCGCGCGCGAGGCCGGTCTGGACGCCAGCCGCGTGCTCAGCGGCGACGAGCTAGATGCGCTGTCCGATGTCGATTTGAAGGAGGCGCTACGCAGTTGTTCGGTATTCGCGCGGATACGGCCGGCGCAGAAGCTGCGCCTGGTCGAAGGCCTGAAGGCGGCGGGCGAGGTGGTGGCGATGACCGGCGATGGCGTCAACGACGCCCCGGCCATCAAGGCGGCGCACATCGGCATCGCCATGGGCGGGCGTGGCACCGATGTGGCCCGCGAGGCCGCCTCACTGGTGCTGCTCGACGACGACTTCGGCTCCATCGTCACCACCATCCGGCTGGGCCGTCGCATCTACGACAATCTGCGCAAGGCCATCGAGTACATCGTCGCCGTGCACATCCCCATTGCCGGCTTGGCGCTGTTGCCGCTGCTGCTCGATCTGCCGCTGATCCTGACGCCGATCCTGATCGCGTTTCTGGAAATGGTGATCGACCCCGCCTGCTCGATCGTGTTCGAGGCAGAGGATGCCGAAGACGACGTGATGCAGCGGCCGCCGCGCAAGCCAGACAGTCCGCTGCTGCTGCGCGAGCGAATTCTCTGGGCGCTTATGCAGGGTGGCCTGCTACTGACCCTGCTCGCAGCGCTGTTGATCACTGCTGCGCAGCGTGGCCTGCCCGAGTCGGAACTTCGCTCCCTGGTGTTCACTGCACTGGTGCTGGGCAACCTGAGTCTCATTCTGGTCAACCGCTCGTTTTCCGCCTCGCTGTCGCGGGCGCTGCTGGGTGCCAACCGCGCCCTGTGGATCTTGCTGGCTGGCGTCGGGCTGTTGCTGGCGGTGGTGCTCTACTGGCCGCCAGCTAGCTCGCTGCTGCATCTCGGGCCCTTGCACGGCGATGACCTGGCAGTGTGTGCGGCAATCGGGGTTGGCAGCCTGATGCTGCTGGAGCAGCTGAAGCGCTGGTGGTTTGGCAGACGACACTGAGACGCAGCGGCAACCGATGCTCAGTGCGCGCTCGTCCGCAGCAGCTCATTAATGCGCCGTAATGCAGCCTATGGCACGGCCATCTTCACTGGCCGTACCACCAAGAGGTCGCAGCGGGCATCATCGAGAATGCGCTCTGCCGTGCTGCCCAACACCCAGGCGGCCAGATCGCTGCGATGCACACTGCCGAGCACCAGCAGATTGCCTGGTGCGTCACCAGCCTGTTCCGGCAGTGCTGCCCACGGCAGGCCGTAGAGCAGATGCTGTCGTGCCGGCGGAATGTCGCAGTGGCGGGCAAACGCCTGAAACCGCTCGCGGCTCATCCGGCGGCTCTGCTCGTAGAGCTCATCAAACGCCGTGCTGTAGATGGCCGGCTCTGCCAGCACCATTGGATGAGGGCTTTCGAAGACGTGCGCGAGCTCCAGTGCGCAGGGGGTGAGCGCGGCCATGAACTTCGCCGCATCGACGATGCGCTCGTTGAGCCGCCCTGCACTGTGCTCGGTGGAGCTGGGGTCGACTGCGGCCAGAACCTGCGGCGGCAGCGCCGTGGAATGGCTGTGAACCAGCATCAGGTCGCAGCCGCTCCCGCGCAGCAGATGCCAGTCGATGGGCGTCAGCATCAGACGCTTCAGAGGGCTCTCGGTCTGGATTTCCTTGATCACCAGATCAGGCTTTTGCTGGTGAATCTTCTCGGTCATTCTGGTGCGCAGCGGACGCTCCCAGACGATCTCGGCGCTGCTGGCAATGCCCTCTGCCTGCATGTGCTTGAGTTGACCGTGCAGCCAGCGCTCGCTCTCGGCCATCAGCCCCTTGCGGGCGAGGTCAGCGACGCTTGCATTGAGCTGTTCGACGGCATCGACCGCCAGCCAGTGGACGAAGACACAGAGATTGATCTCCGCACCCGTGACGCGGGCAATGGCCAGTGCGCGCTGCACCGCTGCGGACTTTGCGACTGGTTGCTCCAGCAGGACGAGAATCTTGTGGCGATACATGACGGACTCCTTGGTTTTCAGGATGATCCATTGCCTGCGATACGCCGGCATTGACGACGATCAATGACTCGTCAGTGCACCAGCGACGACTACCGCAAGCTCCAGTTGCGCTGCATCTCGAGGTAGGTGAATGACGCCGACCAGGTGACGAGTAGAAATCCGCTCAGGGCCTCTGAGCCCAGCAGCAAGCGCAAGGGCCCTTGCGGCGTCAGGTCGCCATAGCCGACCGTGGTGTAGGTGGTGGTTGACAGATAGACCGCATCGAGCAGGGCGAGCTGATCGACTCCCGCAATCTGACCCAGGCCGCCCCATTGAATCGCGAGGTAGAGGCCGACACCGTAGATCCAGATCTCCAGCGTGTGCACCGCCAGCAGCGCGAACATCAGCACCAGCAGCCGCTCCCGGTGCGGCAGCTTTAGGCGGGGCAGGCCACGGTTGAGCCGCTCGAGTACCTCGTAGTGCAGCACGATGACCGATGCCACCAAGAGCAGGCAGATGCCAACCATCAGCCAGTGATCGCCAGAGGCCAGCGCGGCGGTGAAGGTGGGAGTCGGGGCAGGCGGCTTGGGCATGTTCGCAGCGTGCCGTCCGCCGCCAGCCTTGGCATTGACTTAGATCAGCTCGCTAGCTTGCTAGCTAGCGCAAGTTGCGCTGTGTGCGCTAGCAGACGGAAGCCCCAGCGCGTGATCAACAGGCTGCTGCCAAACCGGAACCTGCCATGTCCTCGCCGCTATCCCCCGAGCTGATCCAGAAAATGCACGCCTGGTGGCGCGCGGCCAACTACCTCTCGGTGGGGCAAATCTATCTGCAAGCCAATCCGCTGTTGCGTGAGCCGCTGACACGTGCGCACCTCAAGCCGCGCCTGCTTGGCCACTGGGGGACGACACCGGGCTTGAATCTGATCTACGTGCATCTCAACCGCATCATCCAGCAGCACGACCTCAACCTGATGTTCGTCATCGGCCCCGGTCACGGTGGACCGGGCATCGTAGCGAATACTTACCTTGAGGGCAGCTACAGCGAGCACTACCCAGTCATCGAGCAGAACGAGAGCGGGATGCTGCGGCTGTTCCGCCAATTCAGCTGGCCGGGTGGCATTCCCAGCCATGTGTCGCCGGAAGTGCCGGGGTCGATCCACGAAGGTGGCGAGCTGGGTTATTCGCTGGCGCATGCGTTTGGGGCGGCCTTCGACAACCCCAAGCTGATTGTCGCCTGTGTGATTGGCGATGGTGAGGCTGAAACCGGCGCACTCGCAGCGAGTTGGCACAGCAACAAGTTTCTGAACCCCGCGCGCGATGGCGCGGTGCTGCCCATCCTGCATCTCAATGGCTACAAGATTGCTAACCCATCGGTGCTTGCGCGCATCCCTCACGACGAATTGCGTGCCTTGATGCAGGGCTATGGCTATGAGGCGTACTTCGTCGAAGGCGACGAGCCGATGCTGGTGCATCGTCGGCTCGCGGATACGCTGGATGTCATCGTCAGGCAGCTGCACAGCATTCAGGCCGCAGCGCGTGCGCTGCCCCTTGGCGAAACCCCGCCGCGCCCCCGCTGGCCAATGATTGTGCTGCGCACGCCCAAGGGCTGGACAGGCCCGAAGGTGGTGGATGACAAGCCGGTGGAAGGCACCTGGCGTTCGCACCAGGTGCCTATCGCCGACTTTGAAAAGCCTGAACATTTGCAGCAGCTCACAGACTGGTTGCAGAGCTATCAGCCGCAGGACTTGTTCGATGCGAAAGGCCGCTTGCGCGAGGAGCTGGCGGCACTCGCACCCACAGGCAAAGCCCGCATGGGCAGCAACCCGCACGCCAATGGTGGCGCGCTGCTCACGCCCTTGTCGCTGCCGGATTTTCGTGACTATCACATCACTCTCGATGCCCCTGGCAGCGTCAAGGCCGAGGCCACGCGGCTGCTCGGTGCATGGCTGCGCGACGTGATGCAGCGCAATCTCGCGACCAAGAACTTTCGCCTGTTCGGGCCGGACGAAACCGCCTCGAATCGGCTCGATGCCGTGTATCAAGTCGCCGGCAAGGAATGGATGGCTGAAACTGTCGCCAACGACACCGACTTGAGCGCGAGAGGCCGGGTGATGGAGGTGCTCAGTGAGCATCTCTGCCAGGGCTGGCTCGAAGGCTATCTGCTCACCGGCAGGCACGGGCTGTTCTCCTGCTACGAAGCCTTCATCCACATCGTTGATTCGATGCTGAACCAGCACGCCAAGTGGCTGAAAGTGAGCAAGCAGATCCCCTGGCGCACACCCATCGCCTCGCTCAACTACCTGCTCACCTCGCACGTCTGGCAGCAGGACCACAATGGCTTCTCGCATCAAGACCCCGGCTTCATGGATCATGTCGCCAACAAGAAGGCCGACATCATCCGCATCTATCTGCCGCCTGATGCCAACACCCTGCTCTCGGTGATGGATCACTGCCTGCGCAGCCGCAACCTCATCAACGTGGTGGTCGCGGGCAAGGCGCCGGCGTGGCAATGGCTCGACATGGATGCCGCCGTGCGTCACTGCACGCTCGGCGCCAGCATCTGGGAGTGGGCCAGCGACAACGGTGAACCCGATGTGGTGATGGCCTGTGCGGGCGATGTGCCAACGCTGGAAACCCTCGCCGCCGTCACACGGCTACGCGCTTATGTGCCGGACATCCGCATCCGCGTCGTCAACGTCGTGGACTTGATGGTGTTGCAGCCGCCCAGCGAGCACCCGCATGGTTTGAGCGACGAAGACTTCGATGCCCTGTTCACCATCGACAAGCCGGTGGTGTTCGCCTTTCACGGTTATCCCGCACTCATCCACAAGCTGGCGTATCGGCGCCACGGCCACGGCAACTTCCATGTGCGTGGCTACAAGGAGGAGGGCACCACCACCACCGTGTTCGACATGGTCGTGCTGAATGATCTCGACCGCTATCGCCTCGCACTCGACGCCATCATCCGCATCCCGCGACTGGCGCATCGGGTCGAACCGGAAACCGCGCGCTACTGGGCGACCATGCAGCGCCACAAGCGCTACATCGCCGAGCATGGTGATGACCTGCCTGAGGTCAAAGACTGGCAGTGGCCGCAGTGACCGGGCTGATCGTGCTGTCGCTCAACAGCGGCTCCTCTTCGCTCAAGTTCGGTCTGCATCGGGTGGATGGCATGGAGGTGGAAACACTGCTGGCCGATACCGTGTCCGAAGCCACTGGACACGAGGCCATGCAGCAGATCAGCCGCAGGCTCAGCAAGGCCAAGCTGCCGGCACCACAGGCAATCGGCCATCGCATCGTCCACGGCGGCCCGACCTTACGGCAGCATTGCCGCATCAACGATGTCGTATTGCAGCAACTCGAAGCCGCGTATCTCTTTGCGCCACTCCACACCCCGGTTTCGTTGTCGCTGATTCGCAGTGCTAAAAGGGCGTTTCCAGAACTGCCCCAGCTCGCCTGTTTCGACACCACCTTTCACCTCACCCTGCCGGAGGTGGCGCGTGTGCTACCGATTGACCGTGCGCTGCAGGCAGAGGGCATTCAGCGCTATGGATTTCATGGTCTCTCTTGCGAATCCATCGTGCATCAGCTGGGCGCCAGCCTGCCGCCCAGAATGGTGATCGCCCACTTAGGCAACGGCGCGAGCGTCACCGCCGTGCAGCGCGGGCGATCCATCGACACCAGCATGGGCCTCACCCCCAGCGGTGGGGTGATGATGGGCAGCCGCAGCGGCGACATCGACCCCGGCCTGCTGATCTATCTGCTGCGCGAAAAGCAGCTTGATGTCACCGGGCTTGAGGACCTGATTGACCACCGTTCCGGCCTAAAGGGGGTGTCTGGTATCGACAGCGACATGCGGGTGCTGCACCGCGCTGCCGCCTTGAGCAGCGACGCACGATTGGCGATTGCAATGTTCTGCATGTCTGTCAAAAAACAGATCGCCGCCATGACGGCCGTGCTGGGCGGCGTGGACTTGCTGGTGTTCACTGGCGGCATCGGCGAACACGACGCCGCAGTGCGCACGCGCATCTGCGAGGGTTTGTCCTGGCTGGGGATTGCGGCTGATGGCGGATCTGCGACGCGGGTAATGGCCTCGCGGGAAGAGGTGCAGATCGCACGCCATGTGGCCTTGCTGTGCCAGCCTTAGGCTGGTCTGTGGCAGAAGTTGCCGGTGAGGGCAGGGCGATAAGCAGCTTTTATCGCAGGTAGTCGACCAAAAGCGGACGCTCGCGCCTGAGCACAGGCGGGCAGCCGACCACTAGCTTGGTGAAGAGATCGAGCACGACGCAGAGATACAGTTTTCCCTCGTCGGTCTGAATCTCGGTGATGGCCGTCACACACGCGGTGCGGGCTGGGAAGTGCTGCGTCTGGCCATCGACGACCACAGCCGCATGGCCTACACCGAGGTGCTGTGCGATGAGAAGAAAGCGACCACCACGGGCTTCCTGGAACGGGCTTTGGCCTGGTTTGCCGATCACGGGGTATCGGCCCATAGGCTGATGACCGACAACGGCTCGGCCTATCGCTCACAGCCCTTCGCAGCCGCACTACGACAGCGAAACATCCGGCATGTCTTCACCCGACCCTATACACCGCGAACCAACGGCAAAGCCGAGCGTTTCGTGCAGACCGCCCTCCGTGCATCGGCTTACGCCTACACCTACCAACATTCCAACGAACGAACCGAACAACTCGTACGCTGGAACCACTTCTACAATCACCACCGACAGCACTCAGCCATCGGATACAAACCGCCCATCTCGCGATTGCCGCTGAATAACCTATCGAATCTCAACACCTAGTCCGTGTGCTGTTCGATCAGGGCACACCTGTTCCGCTGCGACACCATCTGTCGGATCACCAAATCTCCACTGCTCATGAGCTGGGCTGGGGCAGCCTGAAAAACGGCGAGTTGCTACAACAGGCGGACGGCAGCGGTTTCACGGTGTTGCTGACCACCGACCAGAACCTGAAATATCAGCAGAACCTCGCCAGCCGCAATATCGCCATCGCCGTGCTGATTGCCACCAGCTGGCCTCGCATACAAAAAGCTGCGCCCGCCATTGCTGAAGCACTTGGCAACATCCAGCCGGGCAGCTATGTCGAGATTGAAGTGCCTTACGGCAATCAAAGCTAGCGCGGCAATTCCAGCAATACCTTGCTGCCACGCTGCTCGACGATCACGCCTTCCGGGGTGATTTCTACCACGCGCGGGCCGTCGAGCAGGGTGTCGGACTCGCGGTACTTCTTGCCGTTGATCAGCACGAAACGGCGCAGCGGGTTGTCGTCGTAGACGTGGATATCCAGACCGAGCCTTGGGAACTCGCTGCGGAAGGCGGGGGGCATGTCCTTGAGCGCGCGCACGCTGGCTTCAACTGGTGGAGCAGGCGGGGCAGTTGCGGGCGGTGGTGCCACCGGCGGCGCCTCGCCAGTCGCGGCGGGCGAGGGGCTGGCGGCTGCCGGCGCTGGCCTGCTGGCCTGGGGCGGTGGCGCCTCGCCTTCGAGATCGTCCATGGTCATCGCCTCGGCGGCGCCGGTATCGCTTAAGTCGATTGCAGCCTCGGGCAGATCCGTCACCGGTGCTTGCAGCCGTTCGGGGTCCACGCGCAGTGCCGGTGCCGACAGCTCGGAATCGGCGGTAGCAGCGGCCGGCGTTGCCGCCACCGCAGGCTCGGGTGCACGAGCGGGCCACAGCCAGTAAACCGCGCCCGCGGCAGCGAACAGCAGGGCTGCGCCAACCGCGGCGAGCAGTGCCACATCCTGCTGCCGGTCGCGTCTGCGCGAGGGCGCAGGGTCACGGCGCACCAGCATTTCGTCGAGTACCGGCGGCTGCCCGACATGGCGATCCTGCTCGGCTTTCTTGAGGGCATCGAGAATCAGGCTCATGGGCGGCTCAGGGCTTGGCCTGCTTGCGGGGGGCCAGCACCGGGCCGGGTTGGGTGGCAAGCGCCAGCAGGGTGCGCGGACCGGCGATGCCATCGGGCCGCACGCCGAGTACGGCCTGCACGCGCTGCACGTTCTTGCGCAGCTCTTCGTCCCAGGTCGGGTCATCGGGGTTGCCGATCGGCTTGCCCAGACGCGCCGCCAGCCGCTGCCGCAGCCAGAGGATGGGCTCGCCACGGGTTTCCGGGCCGATGGTGGGTTCATCGGTCTCAGGCCGCCACAGCAGGAGGTACTCGCCGGTCCACAGCGGGTCGAGACTGGCCAGCGGCAGCCGCAGGCTGCCGGACGGGCCAAGCAGCGTCGCCTGTTCGCCGGCCAGTTCGCGCAGCAGCACGTAATGCAGGCTGCCACCCTCTGAAATGGTGAGGATCGCAGGCCGGTTCATGGCAGCCAGATCGCTCCATTCGGCGTTGCCCTTCAGGCACTCGAGCCGCGCACGGCGCAGCGAGGAACAGGCCTTTTCGCCGCGCGTGAGCCTGATACCCGGTTGCCAGAGCTGTGCCACCCGCTGCACCAGGCCATTGAGCGGCGCGTAGGCAGCCGCCACCGCGCCGGGCTCGGCTACTGCCGATGCTGCTGCTGCGACCTGCGGCGGAATGGGAGTCGGTTCGGTGATCGGCGCTGGCGCGGCTTCGCGGATGGCGGTGCCGGGTTCGGTGGCGGCTGCGGTCGGCGCTGCGTCTGCCTCGGCCTGCACGGGTGCCGTTGCGATAGCTGGCGTTGAACGCCATTCGCGCAGCAGCAGCGTGGTGGCGAGCAGCAGTCCGGCCAGCACCAGCGCGCCTTCGGCCCAGCGCAACCAGCCACCGGGGAGTGAAACCGGCGAGCGGCTGCGTGGTCTGGCAGACACCGCGACATGGGGGCTGGGGCTGAGCGTGGCGGTGCTGCCCAGCACTTCGGCAGCGGCCTGGCTGACCAGCGCCGGGGTGACCTGCCGCAGGCTCTGCGAATAGGCGCCCAGCAGCGCGCGGTCGCAGAGAATATTGACCAGCCGCGGAATGCCGCCCGCGTGGCGGTGGATCAGCTTGATCGCGGCGGGGGCAAACAGATCGCGCGCACCGCCGGCCACCTGCAGGCGATGGGCGATGTATTCGCTGGTTTCTTCCGCCGAGAGCGGCGTCAGGTGATAGCGGGCGGTGATGCGCTGGGCGAGCTGGCGAAGGTCCTGCCGGCCCAGCAGCTCGGCCAGTTCCGGCTGGCCGACCAGCATGATGCGCAGCAGTTTTTCCTTGCTGGTTTCGAGGTTGGTCAGCAGCCGAACCTGTTCCAGCACCTCGGGGGCCAACTGCTGCGCCTCGTCGATGATGAGCACGGTGCGGCGGCCCGCCGTGTGGCGCTCGATGAGGTAGGCGTTGAGCGCATCCACCAAGGTCTTGAGCGTCGGGTTGGCCTTGTCGTAGGCAATGCCCAGCTCGTCGCAGATGCTCTGCACGAACTCGCGCTCGGACTGGCGCGGGTTGTGGATCATCGCCACATCGACGTTGTCCAGCCGCTGCGCCAAGAGGGTGCGGATGATGGTGGTCTTGCCGGTGCCGACTTCGCCGGTCAGCTGCACGAAGCCGCCGTACTTGCCGGTGCCGTAGAGCAGGTGGCCGAGCGCCTCCTGATGGCGCGGGCTCATGTAGAGGTAGGCGGGATCGGGGGCGATGGAGAAGGGCATCTCCCGCAGGTTGAAGAATTGCGTGTACACAGGCAGCCCGCAGTGGAACGAAAGCTGATTTTACGCAGGCAGACGCATTTTTATGTGAGGGATGCCGTCCTCCAGCTCCGGCTCGGTTTCGGTGACGAAGCCGAAGCTGGCGTAGAAGCGTTCCAGATGG
>JBKJJE010000091.1:0-3358 GCA_046598075.1 Stagnimonas sp. | reverse complement strand
GACGAGGTCGAGTTTTTCCAGATTGGCGCGCAGCACGGCGCGAAAGTTGTCCTGCAGTTCGGCACGCAGGGTCTTCAAACCCGGCGGCAGCAGGCCGGCGAGTTTTTCGGCGAGGTCCTCAATGCGGTCGGGCATGAAATCAGTCCTTTAGAAGAAATAGAAAGCGATCACCGCCACCAGCGTCGGCCCGGCAGCAGCGGCGAGCAGGCCGAGCGGGCTCACCACGCCATCGGGAAACCGCTCGCGCAGGATCGACAGGCCCGCCGGGTTGGGGGCGTTGGCGATGACGGTGAGGCCGCCGCCGGTGATGGCACCGGCGACGACGTAGTACTTGAACTCGTCGCTGAGCCCCGGCACCTGCGAGGCCAGATAGGTGAGTGCGGCGTTGTCGGTGATCGCCGTCAGCAGCGTCGCGCCGAGGAACACCTCTTTGGCATCCATCTTCAGTAGCAGCGGTTGCAGCCACCATTGCTGCAGGCCGCCCAGCACCACCAGGCCGGCGAGGAAGAATGCCACCAGCAGTGCTTCCTTCAGCATCAGCCGGCTCTGGTATTGCGGATAGGCCGCGGCAATGCCGAGAAACATCAGCATCAGCCCGAGGAACAGGGGCGGGTGATGGGCGAACACCACGATGCCGGCGAGCAGCGCCAGATGCAGACCGATGACCCCGGCGGGGGTGCCGGATTCGCGCGCCGGCGGCAGCCGGATGGTTTGCAGTTCCTTGCGGAACAGCACCGTCACCAGCGCCGCATTGATCACCACCACCGGCAGCACGTGCTTGCCGAAAGTCTGCAGCATGAAGCCCAAATCCCAGCCCCAGGCAGCTGCCACCATCAGCACCGGCGGCGCGGCAAAGGGTGTCAGCGCGCCGCCGATGGAGATGTTGACGAACAGCACGCCGAGGGTGGCATAGCGCATCCGCACGCTGGTGTTGTCGCCAAAATAGCGGTCACGCAGCATCAGCGCTGCCAGTGTCATCGCTGCGGGTTCGGTGATCAGCGAGCCGAGCAGCGGGATCAGCGCCAGCGCGGTGAAATAGAGCGCGGTGGGCATCGACAGCGGCAGCACCCGCATCATGGTCGCCGCAAAGCCGCGTGCCAGCAGCTGGGCAGCCCCCAGGATCGGCTTCGAGGCGGCCACCACCATGATGGCGAACACGAACAAAGGCTCGGTGTAGTTGCGGCTGTCGGCGTATTCGACGGCCGCCGCCTTGCCAGCCAGCGCCATCATCACCGCAACCAGCACGATGGCCCACAGGCCGAACACGATCTCCACCTCGCCGACCAGATGCCAGAGCTTGGCGTGCCGGGGTTGCGCATGGGCGAGCCGCTCGAACAGCTTGGTCGAAAAGGTGTGGACGAGCGCCAGCGCGAACAGTGCGGCTGCAAGCAGCTGGATGGAGGTCGGGTTCATGTCGGCAATTATGGGGGCGATCCGGGTGGCGTCGCGCCCGCGCCACCCGCCTGCAGCAGCCAGCCCCGGTAACGCGCCACCAGGCCCACTCCCGGCAGGCGGATGCAGACATCGAAGCGGAAGCGGCCCTGGGGGTCGACGTCCTCGATCGACTCGCTGATCGGCAGCAAGAAGCGCGGCAGCGGCATGCCGCAGAACCAGCCACGCGTCACCGGCCAGTGCAGGGCGTAATCCTGCGCGTTCAGACCCAGCTCGAAGCGCATCGGCAATCCGAACACCGAAAAAGTCTCGACGATGCGCCGCCACCGCGGCTGCCAGCGCAGGGTGGTCGAAAAGCGGCTTCTACCGAAGTGGCGCTGCCAGTGCTCGACGCCATCGCCGGCGGTGATCCGCACCCGCACCGGTACGCAGGCGGCAGCGGCCGGCAGCCGCATCAGCGCGCGCACCAGTCGGGCCAGCGGATGCGCGCCGGTTGCCACCATCGCCTCGCCGACATATTCGGCGCCGCGCGCCGCGCCATGCAGGGTGCGCACCGGTGTCGGCAGCCGCAGCCAGTGGTCGCCAAGTGCCTGCTCGAACAGCGTCGGCGCCGGCTCGAACTGCTGCTCGCTGAACACTGCGAGTGGCTGCAGGGCGGC
Organism: Stagnimonas sp.; assembly: GCA_046598075.1. Lineage (GTDB taxonomy): Bacteria > Pseudomonadota > Gammaproteobacteria > Nevskiales > Nevskiaceae > Stagnimonas. Next base: position 1,307 of record JBKJJE010000091.1, on the reverse strand, counting down.
CATCAGCTGCGGCAGCGACAGCTCACCGACGCAGGCGCGCGCGCCGGGCCGGGGTGCGCTGCCACGCGCCCGCTGGCACAGCCAGGCGTAGGCGGGAATGGCGGGGATGAACGGGCCGTCGCCAGATTCGGCCAGCAGTGTCCAGCGCCGCTGCTCGCTGCGGCGGGCGGTGGTTTCGCCAATCACCGTCACGCTCATGCCGCCGCGATCTTCCCCAAAAGGACGTAGCAGATCAGCCAGCCAGCGCAGCAGCGGCGCCAGGGCGCCGAGCGAAGGCAGCAGCCGCAGTCGCGGCAGCCAGGCCAGCAGCCACAGGCCGAGGTGCAGGACACCCAGTTCCAGGCCGGCCCGAAACGCCACGCTGCGCGCGCCGTAGCGCGCCGGGAACAGCAGCAGATCGGGCGCCCCGATCAGGCTCGCCCAGCGCGCATCCAGTCGCCGCGTGGCCGCCGACAGACGCACCCGGACAAGGTCGCCCCAGGCCGGCACCTGCTGCCAGACATCGCCCTGCCACAGCCGCAGCGGACGGCCCGCCTGGCTGACGATGGCGCGCACCACCGACAGCCCGCGCGGCGCGCGGTTGCCCGGCAGGATGACGGTTTCGATGTGCTCGATGCGGGCCAGCCCGCGGCGCAGCTGTTCGACCGCAGCCGAGGAGATCGCCGGCACGCTGCTGACACCGGAGAGTGCGGTACGGCCTGCCTGCCGGGCCTCGGCATCGAGCACCCCGATGCCCTGCACGAAGGCGGCGTCGTCGGCGAGGTCGAGATAATGCGCGCCGGCGGCAAGCGCGGCGCGGGCCAGCCGGTAGGGATCGGCGCCATAGTGCTGGAACGGCCCTGCGGCATCGACCACCACATCCGGTCCCAGCGCGCGCAGCTGCGCCAGCAGCATGCCGTCGCGGTCGAATCGTGCCGGAATGCCGGCGTGCTGCCGGCAGAATGCACGCGCCTTGTGCAGCGAGCGTCCAGCGATCAGCACCTGCATGGCGCTGTCGCGCAGCAGCAGCCGGGCCAGCCTGCCGCCGAACACGCCATAACCGCCGATGATCAGCACTCTCAGCGACGGGGCGGGCGGCGGTGCAGACGACATGCAGCCATTGTGCCGTGCGCGACGATGGCCAGCGCCGGACAGCGGCCGCACCTTTTTGGTGCATCAATCCGTGATTTGGCCGCCAATCCGGGCGATTAGCCCGCTTTTGCAGCTGGCACGGATGCTGCTTTATCGCATCCACCAGACCGGCTACAAGGCTGTGCCGGATGCGCCCGCAGCCAACAGTGACCGCGGAAAGACAGCCTGTGAAAAGT
>JBKJJE010000085.1:0-28630 GCA_046598075.1 Stagnimonas sp. | reverse complement strand
CTGATGGCGCGCGGTACCATCCTGTTCATCGACGAAATCCACCGCTTCAACAAGGGTCAGCAGGATGCCCTGCTGCCGTTTGTGGAGGACGGCACGCTCACCCTGATCGGGGCCACCACCGAGAACCCGAGCTTCGAGCTGAATGGCGCGCTGCTGTCGCGGGTCCGGGTACTGGTACTGCGCTCGCTCGAAGCCGCAGCCATCGAACAATTGCTGAAGCGCGCGCTCAGCGATGTCGGGCGCGGCCTGGGTGCCGCAGCCGATGCGCTGCCGGCACGCTGGCTGACGCGCATCGCCGAGGCTGCCGATGGCGATGCCCGCAAGGGCCTGGTGCTGCTCGAAACCGCCTACGAACTGGGACGTGCCGAGCAGAAGCACGACGATGCCACGCTGGAGAAGCTGATCGGCCGCGGCTTTCGCCGCTTCGACAAGCAGGGCGAGCAGCACTACGACCAGATCAGCGCCCTGCACAAATCGGTGCGCGGATCCGATCCCGACGCGGCGCTCTACTGGCTGGCGCGCATGCTCGATGGCGGGGTCGATGCCGGCTATATCGCCCGCCGGGTGACCCGCATGGCCTATGAGGACATCGGCCTTGCCGATCCGCGCGCCCTGCAACTCGCCATCAATGCCTGGGAGGCTTTTGAGCGCATCGGCTCGCCCGAGGCCGAGCTGGCGATTGCCGAAGCGGTGGTCTATCTCGCTGTCGCACCCAAGAGCAACGCCGTCTACACCGCCTACAAGGCTGCGCGCGCGGCAGTGCAAGAACACGGCTCGCTCGAGGTGCCGCTACACATCCGCAACGCACCGACCAAGCTGATGAAAGATCTGGGTTATGGCCAGGGCTACCGCTACGACCACGAGGAGGCTGGTGCTCATGCGCCAGGACAGCAGTTCTTGCCCGACAAGCTGGTCGGCACACGTTTTTACCAGCCAACTGGTCGAGGCCTTGAAGGCCAGATCGCCGACAAGCTGCGCCAGCTGCGTGGCCAATCCCCAAACCAGGGAGAAGCTTGATGCCAGTATGGGTTGCAGTTGCTCTCGGAGGTGCCACTGGCTCCTTGGCGCGCTATGCACTCGGCTTGTGGGCGCGCGTTGCGGTGCCGGGATTGCCACTCGCGACGCTGACCGTCAATGCCGTCGGCGGCGTCCTCATCGGCGTGATCTTTGCCATCGGCGCCGGCCGCCCCGACCTTCCGGAGTGGCTGCGGCTCGGCCTGATCACCGGCGTGCTGGGTGGCTTCACCACCTTCTCGGCGTTCTCGCTGGAGACGCTGCTGCTCTGGCGCGAAGGGCAGGGAGTGCTGGCACTCGCCAACGTCGCACTCAACCTGCTGCTGAGTCTCGGCGGCTGTGCGCTGGGCTTGTGGCTGGCCCGCAGCCTGTAAACTCGCGCGTCCGAAAGCCTTCAAGCAGCAAGACCATGCTCGACCCCAAACGCCTGCGCGCCAATCCCCATGAAATTGCCGACCAGCTCGGCCGTCGCGGCTATGTGTTCGACATCGCCACTTTCGAGAAGCTGGAGTCGCAGCGCAAAGTCTTGCAGAGCGACACCGAGGCGCTGCAGGCGGCGCGCAACAAGGCCAGCAGGGAAATCGGCTTTGCCAAGGGCAAGGGGCTGGACGTCACGCCGCTGTTCGAGCAGGTGGAGAACGCAAAGCTACAGCTGCTGGCCAACGAAACCGCGCTGGCTGTCCTACACGCCGAGTTCGATGACTTTCTCGCCCGCCTGCCGAACATCCCGCACGCCTCGGTGCCTGATGGCAAGAGCGAAGCCGACAACGTCGAACTGCGCCGCGTCGGCTCACCGCCAGTCTTCGATTTTCCGGTCAGGGATCACGCCGATCTCGGCGAGGCGCTGGGACAGATGGACTTCGCCGCCGCCGCCAAGATCACCGGCTCGCGCTTCGTGGTGCTCAAGCGCGATCTCGCGCGCCTGCACCGCGCGCTGACGCAGTTCATGCTCGACACCCATACCCAGCAGCATGGTTACGAAGAGCTGTATGTGCCCTATATCGTCAACGCCGAGTCCCTGCGCGGCACCGGCCAGCTGCCGAAGTTCCGTGACGACCTGTTCGGCCTCAAGCTGGGTGATCGCGACTGGTGCCTGATTCCCACTGCCGAAGTGCCTGTGACCAATCTGCTGCGCGACGAGATCCAGGAGGCGGCTGCATTGCCGAGGAAATGGGTCGCACACACCCCCTGTTTTCGCAGCGAGGCAGGTTCCGGCGGGCGCGACATCAAGGGCATGATCCGCCAGCACCAGTTCGAGAAAGTGGAGCTGGTCCAGGCAGTCGAGCCGGGCAAATCCTACGAGGCACTGGAGCAGCTCACCAGCCATGCCGAAGCCATCCTGAAAAAGCTGGAACTGCCTTACCGCGTGGTCGCGCTGTGCGCCGGCGACCTGGGTGCCAATTCCGCTAAGACCTACGACATCGAAGTCTGGCTACCCAGCCAGCAGACCTATCGGGAGATCTCGTCCTGCTCCAACTTCGAGGACTTCCAGGCGCGCCGCATGATGGCACGCTACAAGCATGAAGTTACAAAGAAGAACGAGTTGCTGCACACTCTCAATGGATCCGGACTGGCGGTGGGGCGCACACTGGTCGCGGTGCTTGAGAATGGGCAGTGCGAGGATGGTTCCATTAAGGTGCCAGCGGCATTGCAGCCTTATTTTGGTGCGGCGGTAATCAGTGCTTTGACGAGCGGGCAAGTGGCCCCTGCTGACAACCAGTGAGGTTGTGCAAGTTTTCTGATTAGAAGGCGATTCATCATCTGAAAAGGCGTATGGGAGTGTGTCGTTGCGCACACTTGCCTCTGCAATTTATCCGGCACCTCAATATGATGAATGCATCGAACGAAAATCGCAGCAGCAGTCGCGATAGAAAATATTAAGGGAAAAAATGTCTGGAATCAGTTCCTCATGAGCAAGCGCGAAATCTGGGTGAACCGAATCATTTCGTTGTCGCCGCGGATAAAAATGTGCGCGGTTGTCATCGTCGATGCCCTGACCTGCGTCGCCGCATTTTATGGTTCGCTGCTGATCACGGCGAATCCGGTGCGTTCTTTCATGCTCGAGGATTTTCTTCTCTCGCTGGTTGCGGCAGTAACCATCGTGGCGGCTTTTTTTATCGTCGGTGCCTATAAGGCCGTTATCCGGTTTTTCGACATCGTGCTGAGTTTGAAACTGTTTCAGGGTTATGCGGTCACGGCCTGCCTGCTGTTTTTATTGTCATCTTGGTTCGAAGTACCTGGCCAGAGGTCGGCAATAATAGTATTCCTCATACTCGGCCCTTTACTCTCGACCCAGATCCGCATCGTTGCGCAGCGATTGTTGCGTCCCGGGCTGCGCAACGCCAACCTGATTCCCATCGTGATCTACGGTGCCGGCCATGCGGGCATGCAGTTGGCTGCGGCGCTCAATACGTCGGCCCGTTACCGGGTCAAGGCCTTTGTTGACGACCGGCTGTCGCTGCAGGATCGTGAAATACTGGGACTAAAGGTTTTCCCACCCTCGCGGCTGACGCTGCTTAAACAAGAGGGGCGATGCGAGCAGATTTTTCTTGCCATGCCGTCAATCGCAAAAAGCCGGCGCCGTCAGTTGCTCGAATCCTTGCAGGATCTGGCAATAAAGGTGCAGGTGGTTCCGGGGCTCGATGAATTGGCGAGCGGGCTGCGGCGTCCCGACGATGTACGCGACGTGCAGATCGAGGATCTGCTCGGACGTGATCAGGTCGCTGCTGTTCCGGGCCTCGCGGGGGGGCAATTGGCCCGGAAGTGCGTGCTGGTCACCGGTGCCGGCGGCTCGATCGGTTCGGAAATATGCCGGCAGGTCGCTGTTCTTGGTATCAGCAGGCTGGTTTTATTCGAGGTATCTGAATATGCCTTGTATAAAATACACCAGGAATTGCAGACAGTTTCCCAGTTCAGGGGATTCGAACTGATCCCGGTGCTGGGCAGCGTCGTCGATAAATCAGCGATCGAGCGGGCAATCAGCAAACATAAAGCGAATATTCTTTACCATGCCGCTGCCTACAAACATGTTCCGCTGGTTGAATCCAATGTGCTCTCGGCAATCCAGAACAATGTGTTTGGAACCCTGAATACCTGCCGCGCCGCAATTAAATATGGCGTCCAGAATTTCATTCTGGTATCGACTGACAAGGCGGTGCGGCCGACCAGCATCATGGGGGCCTCCAAGAGGGTTTGCGAGCTGATCATCCAGGCGTTTGCTTCCGAAAATCCCTCCATGTGCATGTCCATGGTGCGTTTCGGCAACGTGCTCGCGTCGAGTGGCTCGGTCGTTCCGCTGTTCCGCGAGCAGATTCTGATGGGTGGGCCGGTCACGGTCACCCACATCGAAGTCACCCGCTACTTCATGACCATTCCCGAAGCCGCACAGTTGGTCCTTCAGGCGGGTGCCATGGGGCACTGCGGTGAGGTTTTCGTGCTGGATATGGGAAAGCCGGTGAAAATATTCGACCTTGCGGAGCGGATGATTCATCTGTCCGGTCTGGAAGTGCGCGACGACGAGAACCCGCGGGGTGATATTGAAATAAAAGTGGTCGGCCTGCGTCCCGGTGAAAAACTGTATGAAGAGCTGCTGATCGGCAATAACCCTTCGGAAACCAAGCATCCGAGAATATTCCTGGCGCGGGAGGGATTCATCGGCAAGCCGGCGCTGCTGGAGCTGATGGCCCGGCTCGAGAAGGCGATTTACGAAGACTCCACCGAGTCCGTGCGGCAACTGCTGTCCGAGGTGGTCGAAGGGTTCAGTCCGCAGCAGAAGGCGTCGACGTTTATTGTCACCGCCCCCGCATCCAACAACGCACCGCCGGTCCGGCGCGCCAAGAGCTGAGGCCCGACTAACTGATTCTGACCAGGGTTCGTCCGGTCACCTGGCCCGCGACGAATTCTGCGCAGACTGTCGGCAAGTCATCGAGAGAGACGGTGCGGGTCGCGATCCTGCTGAGCAGCCCTGCCGGTTTCCAGTCGCCGCCCAGCTTGTCCCAGAGATCCAGCCGCCAGGTACGCGGGCATTCGACCGAGTGGATGCCCAGCAGGGATACGCCGCGCAGGATAAAGGGCATGACGGTGGTATTGAGCGTGTGCGCTTCTGCCAGACCGATGCTCGCGACGTTCCCCCAGGGTTTTACCGTCCGCGTCAGCCAGGCCAGCGTGTCACCGCCAAGGTTGTCGACCGCACCACCCCATTGCGCCGCCTCCAGCGGCTTGCTGCCCATGCTGAGAGTCTGCCGCTCGATCACCTCGTCGGCGCCAATGGAGAGCAGATAGTCCCGCGCACTTGCCTTGCCGGTGAGTGCCACCGTGTGAAAGCCCTGCTGCTTGAACAGTGCCAGCGCGATGCCACCCACGCCGCCGGTGGCACCGGTAATCAGGATGGGGCCCAACTCCGGGGTCTGGTGATTGTCGAGCATGCGCCTGAGCGCCATGGCAGCGGTGAAACCGGCGGTGCCGATGGCCATGGCTTCTTCCATCGTCAGTCCTGCGGGCAGGGGTACCAGGGCATCGGCGGGCAGTCGCGCATATTCGCTGTAGCCGCCGTCGATTTGTTCCCCGATGTTGCAGCCGGTGACCAGTACGGCGTCGCCCGCCCGATAGCGCGCGTCCTCGCTCGCGACCACATGGCCAGCCAGGTCGATGCCTGGCACGCGGGGACTGCCGCGCAGGATCCTGCCCTTGCCGGTGACTGCCAGGGCATCCTTGTAGTTGATGCTGGAATACGCCACCCGCACCACCACGGCGCCGGCCGAGAGGTCGTCGATGCCGATCTGTTCGATGACTGCGCGCGTGGCATTGGCCTCCGCATGAACCCGCAAGGCGCGAAAGCTATCGGGAATGCTGTTGTCGAAGGCAGTGCTCATTGGTCTCGTCCCGCGCAGGCCGTTATCGTGTGCTCCGAATCCTAGCAATACCTCGAGGCATGGACCGCATGGCGCAATACACCAGGAATCCACCTTTGCTCGAAGATGCGGTGGCGAGTGATCCCTTCGGCCAATTCGCACTGTGGCTTGCGGATGCGGAGGCGGCGACAGTGATCGAACCCACCGCGATGACGCTGGCAACGGTGGACGCCGATGGCAGGCCTTCGGCGCGCATGGTCCTGCTCAAGGGGGTGCGGAACGGCGCGCTGCACTTCTATACCAATTTCGACTCCCGCAAAGGCGCCGCACTGGCAGTCAATCCTTTTGCCGCGGCGACGTTCTGGTGGGACCGGCTGGAACGCTGCGTTCGCTTCGAGGGGCGGGTTCAAAAGCTGAGTGCCGAAGCATCGACCGAATATTTCCACTCGCGCTCGCGTGGCTCGCAAATCGGTGCCTGGACTTCGCGGCAATCCCAGGTGGTCGATGGCCGCGCCACACTCGACCGGCGGCTGGCCGAGAACCAGCTGCGTTTCGCCGAAGGGGTGATCCCCCTGCCGCCGTTCTGGGGCGGCTACGCGCTGACACCGGACCGCATCGAGTTCTGGCAGGGGCGCGACAATCGGCTGCACGACCGCCTGCGGTTCGTGGCAGAGGGACAGGCATGGAAACTGGAGCGGCTCGAGCCCTGAACCCCTTGCCGGGTGGTGACACCATTTCTGTCCAATGACTGGAGACCGCATGGCCTTTGGGTTGTCGCGTGCCATTTGTCCGCTGTCGGTGCAGACTGCTGACATGGTGATGCTCAGAACGGGATGGATTGCCTGTGTTGTCATCGGCCTGCTCTGGCAGGACCATGTGCTGGCAAGAGACCGGCTGCCGGTTTGCGCCGCCTGTCACGACACCGGCGCAGGCGGTGCGCCGCGCATCGGGCGGGCAGAGGACTGGGCGCCGCGACTGAAAAAAGGCCTGCCGAAGCTGATCACCAGCGTCCGTCACGGCGTAGCTGGCACGTTGATGGCTAGCGATACCTGCGATGGCTGCACCGATGCCGAAATCAGCGCACTTATCCGCCAGATGAGCACTGCGAAAAAACCATAAGGGAGACACATAGTGAGCAAGCCGACTGCATGGACCCGCCGCGAGCTGCTGATACACCTTGGACGCACCGCCGGGGCGGCTTCGATGTACCAGGCGATGGCGGCACTCGGCATCGTCGCCATTCCCGCCGCGTACGCAGGCGCGCCAAAGCTGCCGGGCGGCTCTGGCGCGGGCAAGAAGGTGGTGATCATTGGTGCCGGCATCGGAGGCCTGACCGCTGCGCTGGAACTGGGCAAGGCTGGTTACCAGTGCATGATTCTCGAAGCCACCAGCCACGTCGGTGGTCGCAACCGCACGGCGCGACGCGGTGACGTGCTGCCTGAGTACGACAGCAGCCAGCGCTGTGATTTTGACGATGCGCCACATCTGTATTTCAACTGCGGCCCCGCGCGCATTCCCTATCACCACACGGCCCTGCTGAGTTACTGCCGCGAGCTGGGCGTGGCGCTGGAGCCCTTCGTCAACGACAACCATGCGGCCTATCTGCACAACACCAAGGCCTTCGGTGGCCAGCCGCAGCGGCAGCACAAAATCCTCACCGACACCCACGGCACCATTGCCGAGCTGCTCGCCAAGGCGATCAACAAGGACGCACTCGATCAAACCCTCAACAAGGAAGACGCGGACAAATTGCTGGAGATGGTCAAGGCCTTCGGTGACCTCGGCGACGACTATCACTATCGCGGCAGCAACCGCGCTGGCACGGCGGACGGCGATGGCATTCTCACCAGTCCCAATGGCGCCGGCGCGCTGCGTATCCGGGCCAAGCAGCTGCTCGATTCCGGTCTGTGGCAGTGGCTACAGTTCCCGCAAAGCTGGGACTTCAACGCCACAATGATGCAGCCGGTGGGTGGCATGGACATGATCCCCAGGGGTTTCGAGCGCGCCATCGGCCCGCGCATTCTGCGCAATGCGCCGGTTGTCAAGATCATCAACGCCGAGAAAGGCGTGACGGTGGTCTACAAGGACAACGACAAGCGGCAGGAGGTGAAGGCCGACTTCTGCATCAACAACGCGCCGACGCACCTGGTGGGCGGCATCGACAACAATTTTTCGTCGCGCTACCGCACTGCGCTCAAAGAGGGCGCGGAATGGGGAAAGCTGTTCAAGATCGCTTTTCAGGGCAAGCGTCGTTTCTGGGAGGAGGACTCGCAGATCTACGGCGGCATCAGCTGGACCGATCAGGACATCCTGCAGCTCTGGTATCCGCCGCATGGCTTCCATCAGCAGAAGGGCATCCTGCTCGGCAGCTACCAGTGGGATCCCGCTCTGGGCGAACGCTGGGCCAGGCTCAAGCCCGCGGCGCGTCTCAATGCCGCCATCGCACAGGGCGAGAAAATCCACCCCGGCTACGGCGACATGGTCGAAAAAGGACTGAGCGTGGCCTGGAGCAAAGTGCCCTACATGTTCGGCTGCTCCGCCGAGTGGAGTGACGCCGCCCGTGCCCAGCACTATCCGACGCTGGTCGCAGCGGAAGGCGCGCATTACATGGTGGGAGACCAGATCAGCTTTCACGGCGGCTGGCAGGAGGGCGCGATACGCTCTGCCCACCGCGCCATCGAAAACATCGCCAGGCGCGTCGCCACCGTCTGAATCAAGCAAACCCCATGCAACCGGAGAACCACATGAGCTTCATCCGCCGCCCGCTGTGCCTGCTGCTTGCTGCCTGGACACTGTCCGCCTGCTCATCGCTCGTCACCCAGCCAGAGGTGGTGCGCTACCCCATCCCCAAATCCGACTTCCCGATTGCGCAGGCGGTGGAAGTCCCCGCCGGCAGGACTCTGATCTTCCATAGCGGCCTCACTCCGGCGCCATTCAATGCCGAGGCGCGCAAGTTCAGCTACGAGTATTGGGGCAGCACCGAACAGCAGGCGTTCTCGGTGCTGAGCAAGATAAAGACCTCGCTCGAAGCCATTGGCCTGACCATGGGCGACGTGGTGAAGATGCAGGTTTTCTTGGTCACCGACCCTACCCAGGCAGGCCGCATGGACTTCGATGGCTTCATGAACAGCTACCGCAAGTTCTACGGCACGGCGGAGCAGCCCAGGCTGCCGGCCCGCACCACCGTGCAGATTCCCGGCCTCGCCGCACCCGGCATGCTGGTGGAGATCGATGTAGTCGCGGTACGACCCTGAAGGCCCACAAAAAAGCCGCCTCGCGGCGGCTTTTTTGCAAGCTTCAAATCCTCTACCTGAACTTCTTGGCTTCGCTTTTCAGCAGCTCGGCCTTGTCGGTCTTCTCCCAGGAGAACGCGGTGAACTTGCTGCCATCGGCACCCGTCATCGCGATGGGCGCACGGCCGAAGTGACCGTAGCTTGCGGTCATCTGGTACATCGGGTGGATGAGATCGAGCATCTTGATGATGCCGCCCGGGCGCAGGTCGAAGTTCTTGCGCACCAGCTTCTCCAGCACCGCATCGCTCACCGTGCCGGTGCCGAAGCTGGTGACGAAGATCGAGGTCGGCTCGGCGACGCCAATCGCGTAGCTCACCTGCACTTCGATCCGCTTGGCCAGGCCCGCCGCGACGAGATTTTTGGCGACGTAGCGTGCGGCGTAGGCGGCGCTGCGGTCGACTTTCGACGGGTCCTTGCCCGAGAACGCACCACCGCCGTGACGCGCCCAGCCGCCGTAGGTATCCACGATGATCTTGCGGCCGGTGAGGCCGCAGTCGCCCACGGGCCCGCCGATCACGAAGTTGCCGGTGGGGTTGATGTGGAACTTGGTGGACTTGGTGATCCACTTGGCGGGGATCACCGGCTTGATGATGGATTCCATCACCGCCTCGCGCAGGTCCTTCAGCTTGATGTCGGGGCTGTGCTGGGTGGAGAGCACCACGGCATCCACGCCGGTCGCCACGCCATCGGTGTAGCGCAGGGTGACCTGTGATTTGGCATCCGGGCGCAGCCAGGCGAGGCCGCCCTTCTTGGCCTTGCGGATCTTGGCCTGCTGCTCGACCAGACGGTGCGAGTAGTAGATCGGCGCGGGCATGAGTTCTTTGGTCTCGTCGCAGGCATAGCCGAACATCAGGCCCTGGTCGCCAGCGCCGATTTCTTCCAGCGCCTTGGGCTTCTTCGAGGTGCCGTCAACGCCCATGTTGATGTCGGGCGACTGCTTGCCGATGATGTTGAGAATGCCGCAGGTCGCGCCGTCGAAGCCGACGTCCGAGCTGTTGTAGCCGACATCGGTGATCACCTTGCGCACCAGCTGTTCGAGATCGACCCAGGCGGTGGTGGTGACTTCGCCCGCGACGATGGCGACACCGGTCTTCACCAGGGTTTCGCAGGCGACGCGGGCTTTCTTGTCCTGCGCGAGGATGGCGTCGAGCACGGCATCACTGATCTGGTCAGCCAGCTTGTCCGGGTGGCCCTCGGAAACGGATTCGGAGGTGAACAGGTATTCGCTCATCGGGGTGAAACTCCAGTGCGCGCCGGTCAGCCGGCGTCGGGTGAATGGGTGCAGCAGGGGGCTGTCAACAATATCTGCTTATGCGGATAGGCGGATTTTATAGCGACAATGCAATCGACGCGAGCAAGTGTGCGCCGCCGGGCTTTGCTGGGGCGTGGCAGTGCATCACGCCAGCGTCACCTTGCAGCCGGCAAACTCGTCCCTACAGTAAGCCACTCTATTACCACTGCCGCCTGCCATGTCTGTGCTCAAACCCAAAGCTCTCGGCCCCCTGCCGACCCTGATCTTCTCTTCGCGCTGGTTGCAGCTGCCGCTGTATCTCGGCCTGATCGTCGCGCAGGGGGTCTACGTGGTGCTTTTCGTCAAGGAACTGCTGCACCTCATCGGCGGGGCCTTCGAGTTGAACGAGCAGCAGGTAATGCTGATCGTGCTCGCACTCATCGACGTGGTGATGATCAGCAACCTGCTGATGATGGTGATCGTCGGCGGCTACGAGACCTTCGTGTCGCGCCTGGGGCTTGAGAATCACCCCGACCAGCCGGAGTGGCTCAGCCACGTCAACGCCTCGGTGCTGAAGGTGAAGCTGGCGATGGCGATCATCGGCATTTCCTCGATACACCTGCTGAAAACTTTCATCGAGGCCGGCACCATCGACGCGCTGCCGCTGTGCGCAGCGGCAGCCGCAGGCGCCAGATGCACCAACATCAGTTCCGCCGGGGTGATGTGGCAGACCATCATCCACATGGCATTCATCGTTTCGGCCATCGGCATTGCCTGGACCGACCGGCTGATGCTGGCGACGGCGGCACACGGTGCCCGGAACAAGGCCGAGCACTGAGCTGCGGCGGCGTCCGGCGACTTCAGCGGCGCGGACGCATCGGCACCAGGTCCGGCAGCGCATGCAGCCGGTCCAGCCAGGCGCGCAGCGCCGGATAGGGCGCAAGATCGAAGCCGCCTTCATCGGCAACATCGGTGTAGGCGAACAGCGCCAGGTCCGCGATGGTGGGCGCAGGCCCGGTCAGGAACGGGGTTAGTGCCAGCTGCTTCTCCATCACCGCAAACGCTGCGTGGCCCTTCACCATGGTCTCGGCGATCTTTGCCGCCCATTCTTCCTGCTTGTGGAGAAAGCGCACCCACCAGCGCACGGTTGCGACGTAAGGCTCGTGCGAGTACTGCTCGAAGAACATCCATTCCATCACTTTCGCGCGCGTCCACGGGTCGGCGGGCAGCCACTCGGAGCCTTCGGCGAGATAGCAGAGCATGGCATTCGATTCCGCCAGGAACCGGCCATCGACCTCCAGCAGCGGCGTGCGGCCGTTGGGGTTCTTGGCCAGAAAGGCCGGCGTGCGGCTCTCGCCCTTGACCAGATCGACATCAACCCACCGGTAGCCGATGCCACGCAGCTGCATGAGCGCCGCCGGCTTCCAGCAGTTGCCGGAAACCTTGCTGCCGTAGAGAGTGATGCCAGACGCGTTGCTGGGCGCGCCCTCGTTGAGGCGGTTCATTGCGGACGCAAGCGTTCGAGATATTCCACCAGGCCGCGCAAACCCTGCTCGTAGAGCACGCTGCTTTGCGAAGCCTTGCTCATGCCGATCAGCCCCTCGAAGGCGGAAATGAAAAAGATCGCCGCTGCCGGGGTGTTGAGGTCCGCACGCACCTTGCCGCTGGACTTGCCCTGTTCCAGCGCCGCCGCCAGGGCGTGTCGCCATTCGTCGAGAATGCCCTGCAGGCGGGTGCGAAAGCCCTCGTCTATGGGCGACATTTCCTGCGCCAGATTGTTGAACGGGCAGCCGTAGGCGAGCAGATGCTGCTTCAACTTGTCGCGGCGCTTTCGGATGCCGCCGATCGCGCACTCGATCGGGTCCTCGGCCGCAGCCAGCGGCTGCCAGTAGCTCTGCATGAAGGGCCAGATCAGCTCATCCACCACCGCATAGCCGAGGGCCGACTTGTTTTCGAAATGGTGGTACAGCGCGCCCTTGGTGACCCCGGCTTTCAGCAGGATGGAATCGAGGCTGGCGGCGCGGAATCCGCGCTGGTGGATTTCGGCGTAGGCGCATTCCAGCAGGCGTCTGCGGGTGATGTCCGGCTGGCGCAGGTTTTGGCGTAGGGCAGTCATGGCGCAGTATTGACGGCGTACCCGCCTTGTCAACAATAGGACATCGGAAAAAAGGACCACCATGACCGAGCGTGACGCCGAACCCGCAACACTCGCAAAGCTGGTGCACTCACTCAAGCTGCGCGCGCCACAGGATGCCGCCGAGCTGCTGGCGTCGCTGCCGCGCGCCACGATCGATGCGGCACTGGCCGCCCTGCCGCCGGATTTCGCGGCTCGGATCAGCGCCAGGCTGAGCGACGGCAGCGCGCCAGCCGGTGCACTGCCTGGCGATATCGGCAGCCTGATGGAACCTGCTCGCGGCAGCTTCGCCATGAGCGCCTCGGTCGCCGAGGCGATTGCCTGGCTGCGCGCGGCCGCAGAGCCGCAGCAGATCACCTACCTCTACGTCAACGATGCCGAAGGCAGGCTGAGCGGCCTGGTCGTTCCCCGCGATCTGCTGCTGGCCCCGGCGGACACGCCGCTGGACGCCATCATGCTGCGCACGCCGTTCCGGCTGGCGGCGCAGGAGCGGCTCAGCGATGCCGTGCAGGCGACGGTCAAGCGCCACTACCCGGTGTATCCGGTGTGCGATGCCGAGGGCAGGCTGGTCGGCCAGGTGCGCGGCTGGAAGCTGTTCGAACAGCAGGCGCTGGAACTCACCGCGCAGTCTGGCCGCATGGTCGGTGTCGACAAGCTGGAGCGCCTAGATACCCGCTTCTGGGTGGCGTTCAAGCTACGTCACCCCTGGTTGCAGATCAATCTGCTGACGGCCTTCCTCGCCGCCTTCGTGGTCGGCAGCTTCGAGGACACCATCGCCCGCATCGTCGCCCTCGCCGCATTCCTGCCGCTGCTGGCGGGGCAGAGCGGCAACACCGGTTGTCAGGCGCTGGCGATCACCTTGCGGGGCCTCACGCTCGGCGATTTCGAGCAGGTGTCGGTGCGGCAGCTGGTCGTCAAGGAGGCGCTGCTGGGTACCCTCAACGGCTTTCTCACCGGGCTGGTCGCGGGCCTGGCGATGTGGTTCACCGCCGGCGGCATGAAAGGCGATCCCCAGGCCTTGACGCTGGCGCTGGTGATCCTGCTGGCGATGACCGGCGCCTGCCTCGCTTCCGGCATCTTCGGCGTGCTGGTGCCGTTGATCCTGCGGCGGTTTGGCGCCGACCCGGCCATGGCGTCGAGCATTTTCCTGACCACCGGCACCGACATCGCCGGCATGGGCCTGATGCTGCTGCTGGCGACCGTGCTGGTGCTCTGACGCCGGCATGGATGCCGATCACCAGCTCGCCCTGCTGCTCTCGCTTACCGGCCTGTTCACTTCCGCACTGTCCGGCGTGGCCGGCCTGGGCGGCGGTACCATCCTGATCGGGGTGATCTATGCGCTGGGCCTGGCGCCGGTCGACGCCATCCCGCTGTTCGCAGCGGTGCAGCTGGTCAGCAATTTCACCCGCACCCTGGCCTATGTGCGGCACGTCGAGTGGCGTGCGGCAGGCTGGTTCCTGCTGGCGGCGATCCCTGCCACGGCCCTGCTCGCGCCGTTTGCCGCGCAGGTGGACGTGCATGTCATCCAGCTGATTCTGGCCGCACTCATCGCCATCTCGCTGCTGCCCGCCCGGCAGGCCAGGCCGCTGCCGCCGCGTCTCGCATTCATCGCGGCGGGTGCGGCCAATGGCGCGCTGGGGATGTTCGTGGGGGCCACCGGCCTGTTCGTCGGCCGGCTGTTCCTGCGCCCGGAATGGCCCAGGCAGAAAGTGGTGGCCACCCTCGCGCTCACCCAGGTGTTCGGCCACGGTCTGCGCGTCATCGCCTATGGACTGATGGGTTTCTCTGTATTCGCCAGGCCCCAGCTGCTGCTGCCGGTGGCCCTGTCGGTCATCGTCGGCACGCTGATCGGCAGGCGGCTCAATGGCAGGCTCTCCGAAACCACCTTCCGCAGGCTGTTTCAGGGCATTCTCGTGGTCCTCACGCTCAAGCTCACCTACGACGGACTGACTGGTTTATGGAACTGATCCTGACACTCGAACAGGTGCAAACGCTGGTACGCACCGCCTTTCCCAGCGGGGCCGGCAGCGAGGCGCTGGTGGTGGAGGCGCTGGAGTCGGGCTATGCGCGGATCCGCCTGCCGTTCAGACAATGGATGACGCGGCCCGGCAACGTGCTGTCCGGGCCGACGATGATGACGGCGGTCGATACCGCCATGTATGTCGCGGTGCTCGCCCACATCGGTGCACAGATGATGGCGGTGACTGCGGACATGAATCTGCGCTTCCTCAACAAGGGCGCAGTCGGCGATGTGATCGCCGATGCGCGCATCCTGAAACTGGGCCGCAAGCTGGTCGTGATGGAGTCGAAACTGTATTCGAGCGCAGCACCCGAGCTGCTGGTGATGCACGCCACCGGCAGTTACGCGCGCCCCGGCTGACCGCTGACCGCCGCGTTCATAGACGTCTGTCTGCTGGCGCGTCAATTTTTTGGCGGCCTGGTTATGGTGGTCCGGCGGTGGTTTCCCAAAAGCCATCGACACTGGCTGCGGAGGGCCAGACGCCATGCGCCAGCCACGTCATGCAGCACCCGCGCGGCAAGCGGGATTCGCCGCCATTTTCGCCGCCATCGCGATGATCGCCATGCTGTCGGCGGTCGCACTGTCGATCGACATCGGCCGCCTGTACACCGCCAACCGCAGTCTGCAGCAGGCGGCCAATCTCGCGGCGCTGGATGCCGTGCAGGTGGTATCCGGATGCACCGGCCGCGGCGTGGTGGGTACCCTGGCGGATGCCGAGGGCGAGGTACTCAGCAGCCTTGCCCGCAACGGCTTTTCAACCGATGGCGTGGTGACTGAAATCGGCATGCGGGACAGCACCGATCCGCTGTCGCAATTCACCGCGCTCGGCGATGGTGATCCACGCCTCAGTGCCGTGCAGGTGACGCTCACCCAGGCGGCACCGGCGCGGCTGATTCCCGGCATTACCGGCGGCAGCGACCAGATGTTGCAGGCGCGCGCGGCAGCCGAGCAGGCGCCGCAGGCGGGAGTCAGTGTCGGCACCTCGGTGCTGTCGCTGAACTCCGCCAATTCGCCGTTGTTGAACATGCTGCTGGGCGGATTGCTGGGCGGCAACGTCAATCTCAGCGTCGCCAGCCAGCAGGGCCTGGCGGCGGCGCAGGTCAATCTGGCCGACCTCGCTGCCGCTGCCGGCGTGGCCAGCCCAGGGGGGCTGGTCAGCGTCAATACCTCGCTGCCGGGGGCGCTCAATCTGTTGGCGGAGGCGCTCAATGCCACCGGCGCCGCCGCCAATACTTCGGCCGCTGCCACCCTGCTCGGCCTGGCCGCAGTGGCTGACCCTGCCCGCAACGTGCTGCTGGGTGATGTGCTGGAGATCAGCAATGCGATTACCGGAGACGCTGCCGATACCCTCTATGTCGACGCGCTGTCGCTGATGACGGCACTGGCGCAGTCGGCGGTGCAGGGGCAGTCGCTGGATCTGCCGGTCAATGTGAGCCTGCCGGCGGGACTCGCCAATCTGCGGCTGGCGCTGAAAGTGGTGCAGGCGCCGAAGATCGTCGGCCCCGGCCCGGCAGGTATTGGGCCTGACGGCCTGCCGCTGACCTATGCGCGCACTGCCGCACTGCAACTGCAGGTGCGTACCGATCTGCTCGATCTCAGCGGCGCTCTGTCGGCGCTGTCGCCGCTGGTGGGCGTGGTGACGGAGCCGATCCATATCGGGTTTGATGTCGATCTGGGTGCCGCCCAGGCTGCCGTGCGTGCCATCCAGTGCCCGGCCAGCAACCGGCCGGATACGGTGGTCGACCTGGATGTCGAGACCCAGCTGGCGACACTGCGGCTGGGCACTTTCTCGGGTGCCGCCGCCAGTCTGCCACCGCTCACCGGCGGCCCACTCATCAGTGCCATCAACCTGCCCGTCATCGGCCCGGTGCTGTCGGTCAGGCTGGGCGCACCCGCCAGCCTCGATGTCGGCACCGCGGACACCGATGAAGCGAGCTTCATCAACGATTTTCCGCTCTACGAATTGCTGCCGACCGCCACCAATCCAAGACAGGTCGGCACCCAGGCGCTGCTGGGCAGCGCGGGCAGCAGTCTGGCCAGCCAGTTCGCCAGCCAGCTGACCGTCAGGCTGCTGAATGTGCCGTTGCCGCTGGGGCAAGTGCTGACGCTGGCATCGACGCTGCTGACGCCGGTATTCGATCTGCTCGATACCGTCATCGATCCCCTGCTGGCGCTGCTGGGCGCGCAGCCCGGGTCTGCCGATGTCGAGGTGTTCCAGGTCAGTGTGCCGAGGGCTGAAATCTTCCACACCGATTGAGCCTGCTGCGGCCTGCCTTGACAACCGTTTGCGGGTCGACTGAAGGTGTCAGCCGAAACCCACGACACCACGGCAAGACCGCAGATGAAAAAGACGCTGATCGCCCTGGCCTTGCTGGGGGTTGCCTATCTGGGTGCCGCCTGGACCGCCGGCCGCGTCGCGCAGCATCAGATCGATGCCGAGCTGGCCAGGATTTCGGCCCTGCTGCCGGCCCTGAAGATCGTCGAGGACCGGCACACGCGCGGCGTCTTTGGCTCGACGCGGCTGACCACCATCGACATCGCTGGGCTGTTCGATGCCGCACAGTGTCCGGCAGCGCCGGACCCCGCCGAAGGTTCGCCGCCAGATGGCGGCGGTGCGCCAGCACCACCGCCACCTGCCATGGGCGCCCCGGCCACCGAGCCCTTGCTGCTCAGCCTCAGGCAAGCCATCAGCCACGGACCGCTGCCGGGTTTTGGCCTGCCGGCCGCCGCGTCGGTACGCTACCAATGGCTGCTCAATGGTCAGCCCCTGGCCGACCGGCTGGGCATCAGGACCGAGGGTGAAATGCCGGTGCTGACCGTGCGCTATGGCTTCACCGGCAACAGCCGACTGCTCTGGTCGGGTGGTGCTGGCAAGATCATCCACACCGGCAAGGATGGCAAGGGCACGATGACGGTGGCATGGCCTTCGCTGCGCGTCGCTGGCCATCTCAGGTCCGACCTGGGCGCCGCGGACTATGAGGGGCACCTGCCCGCGCTGAGCCTGGCACTCGAGCCACCCAGGGGCGAGTCGCTGACCATCAGCCTGAAACAGCTGGATTTCACCGGCGCCCAGCAATACCCCATCGTCGGCAATCCGTTCGTCAGCACCGGCAGCCAGCGGCTGAGGATGGCAGGCCTGACGGCAGGGCAGGGCGGAAAGATCGGGTTTGATGCGCAGGGACTGGATGGCAAGGGCAGCAGCACGCTCGACGCGGGGCTGCTGACCGTCAGCACCGAAATCTCGCTCGCCAGCGTCAAGACCGCCACCGAAACCGCAGGCCCGATGCACTTCGACTTCACGCTCGCCAAACTGGATGCGCTCGCCTACGGCCAGCTGATGCAGTCACTGATGGCGAACGATCTCGGTCGCTGTCCCTCGGCAGAGAAAACCGCTGCCTTCCTGGCGCAGTTCAGCAGCCAGTTGCCGGGTCTGCTCAAGTCGGGCCCTGAGTTCCGCATTGATCGCCTCAGCCTGGGCTACCAGGGGCAGGAGGCTCGCCTCACCGGCAAGCTGGGCCTGCCTTCGGCGACTGCCGAGCAGATCGAAAACCCGGCGGCGCTGATGGCGCTGGCGAGCGCGAATCTCGACCTCGCCGTACCCGACAAACTGATCCAGCGGGTTGCCATGCAGAGCATCGGCGGCAAGTTGGCGCAGGAGCTGGCATTGGCAGAGAGCGCCGATCCAGATGCAAAACCGACCCCAGCGCAACGTGCCCGGGCCGAGGCGGTAGCAGAGACCATGATGGCGCAGCAGATCGAACAGGCACTCGCCAAGAACTGGATCGTGCGCGGCAAGGACGGCGTCACCAGCCGCCTCGAATATCGTGACGGCAGGCTGGTGCTCAACGGTCAGTCGCTGGACCTGCAGGGCCTGCGTGGCGGTGATGCAGCCACGGTGCCTGCCGCTAGCGGCAATTGACCGGCAGGACGTCGGGGTCGGTCACCAGCTGCTCGCGCCGCGCCTTGATCTCGGCTGTTTTCGGGGTGTCGGGGAAGCGTTTCAGAAACTCGGCCTGCTCGCTGCGCACGGTTTCCAGACCGGCGCAGGCGCAGGTGCCCAGTGCCACCGCTTCTTCGAGATCGGCCAGGTTCTGGACCACCCTGGCGGCGTAATGCCCCGCATGTGCGGCGGCGTACTGCTGCCATCCCGCATACAGCGCACCGATCAGACCCTCGCCAAAACGCACGCAGGGCGAGGGCTGGGGCCGCAGCTTGAGATAGACCGGCACCAGATCGGGCCCCCAGGTGGCAGCGTACTGCTCGAAAAACGCGATATCGGCCGGCAGGCCATGGGCCTTCGCCAGCGCCAGGAAAAACGCCGGCTCCGGCTGGGCATAGATGTCCAGTTCGCGATGCAGTTTCAAGCCTCGTACCTGGGCTTGCAGGGCGGCAAATTCGGTGTCGCTGTAACGTTCGAGTACCGCCTGTTCGCCGGTCACTTCCATCAACGCGGCCTGCGCGGCTTCGGCCTGGTCGAACAGGGCTTCAAGTGACACCGGGGCCCTGGCCTGCTCGACTGCCGTGAGTGCGGCGAGGTAGGCCACCACGGCTGCCGGGCTGGCTGGTGCGGCAGCAGGCGATGCCAGCGCAGCCACCGCAGTCGATGCGGCTGGCGTCTGGCGTGAGCAGGAGGTGGCGAGGACGAGTAGCGGCAGACTCAGGGTGAGGGCAGCGAGGCGCATTACAGTTCTCCTTGACGATCAGTCGGAAAGTTGCCGGCCACGCGTCTCGATGACCCAGGGCATCAGCAGCAGGCCGAGCAGCGGAATGAAGCCGACATAGAACAGCACACCCAGCGCGCTGGTCGCGGCGTTCGCGCCTTGGCTAGCGATCGCGCCGACCAGAAACGGCCCGCCAGCCGCGATCACCCGGCCGATGTTGTAGCAAAAGCCGGCGCCAGTGCCGCGCAGCCGGGTCGGGAACAGCTCCGGCAGGTAGTAGGTGAAGCTGCCGAACACGCCGAACACCGACAGGCCGATCAGGAAGTAACCGTAGAGCCGCGTCTCGGGCGCGAGATCGAGTCCGAAGGTGCCGAACACGGCGAGCGACGAGACCACGAAGTAGATCGCGAACATCTTCTTGCGGCCCAGCATCTTGCTGGCCGGGATGGTCAGCAGCGTGCCGATCAGCCCGCCCAGATTGAAGTAGGTGGTAGCCCAGGTCTTCCAGCTCTCGATCATCGCGCGGGTACCGGCCGGGTCGAGGCCCAGGGCTTCGGCATTGGCGCGGGCGAGTCCGGAGGACACCACCGGAATGAAGGCATTGCAGCTCCACCAGGTGAGCAGCGCGACCACTGCCATCAGGAAACCCGAGAGGGTGTAGGCGCGGATCTGTGGCGTGAACAGTTCAGTGAGTTTGGGCGGCGTGCTCATCGCCGCCACCCGCTGCCAGCGCTCCGGCTCCTTCACGAACAGCCGCACCGCAAAGGCGGCAGCGGCGGGGATCAGCCCGAACAGGAAGACGTAGCGCCAGCTTTCTGAAGGTGAATCCTTGAACCAGTTGCCGGCGACTTCGGCGTTGACGTAGGTCGCCAGGAACAGCCCCATCGGCGCCGAGGTGTAGAGCAGCGCGCCGGCTTCCACCCGTTTCTCTTCGGGGACGGCCTCGGCCACCATCGCCGCACCTGCTGCCCATTCGCCGCCGATGCCCAGCGAGGCGACGATGCGGAACACGATCAGCATTTCCATGCTCTGCGCGAAGGCACAGGCGGCAGTGCCCAGCGAGTAGAGCAGCATGGTCAGCATGAGGGTCCTGGTGCGGCCGATGCGGTCGCTGACCCAGCCGAACAGTACGCCACCAGCGGCCCAGCCCAGCAGCAGGATGGAAGTCAGCACGCCGGTCCAGTAGAGCGTCGCCTTCTTGGCTTCGGGCGAGCCGATTTCCAGCCCCAGCAGTGTCGGCACTGCATTGGGCGCGACGTAGTTGAACAGCAGGCCGTCGAAGATATCGAAGCCCCAGCCGAGCCAGGCGGCGAACAGCACGATCCATTGGTAGCGCGTCAGGCCGAGCATTGCGGCGATCTCCTCTTTTTGATGGCGCCGAGCTTACAGCGGCAGCGGGGTCTGCACCCGGTGCCATTCGAGAATGCGCCGGTACTGCGCCGGGTCCTTGACGTGCACCACCTCGCCCTCGCGCGGGAACGTCCAGTCGTAGAGCCGCGACAGATAAAAGCGGAACGCCGCCGTGCGCAGCACCAGCGGCCAGGCGGCGCGCTCGGCGGGAGTCAGCTCGCGAGCCGAGCGGTAGGCGAGGCTCATGGTCTGCCAGCGAGCCGGATTGGGGCGGCCATCGGGGTCCACGCACCAGTCGTTGAGCGTCACCGCCAGGTCGTAGGCCAGCGCATCGGTACAGGCGTAATAGAAATCGATCACGCCGGTCAGCCGCTCGTCGACGAACAGCACGTTGTCGCGGAACAGGTCGGCGTGGATCACGCCTTGTGGCAGCGCCGACCAGTCGACCGCTGCCTGTGCGGCCAGCTCGGATTCGATCAGCGCGCACTGGGCGGCATCGGCGTGCCCGACCAGCGCCAGCGCGGTGGCCCGCCGCCATTGTGCGCCGCGGGCATTGACTGCGCGGCCCTCGAATGACAGCCCGGCCAGATGCAGTTCGCCCAGCGCGCGGCCCACTGCCTGGCACTGCGATACGGTGGGAAACAACACGCTCTGGCCAGTGAGCCGGCGCACCAGCGCCGCCGGCTTGCCGTTGAGCGTGGTGAGGTTTGCGCCGTCGCGGCTGCATACCGGCATAGCACTCGGGTAGCCGCGCGAGGCAAGGTGGGTCATCAAGCCCAGAAAGAACGGCAGATCATCGTGATTCAGCCGCTCGAACAGCGTCAGTACCCAGCGGCCGTCGGTGGTGTCGACGAAATAATTGGTGTTTTCCACCCCCTCGCCGATGCCTTGATGGCCGATCAGATCGCCGACCGGATAGGACTTGAGAAAGGCCAGGAGTTCAGGGTGGCTGACTTTGGTGAAGACGGACATGGCGTGAGTGCAGGTTCAGCGGGAGGACGGTGCCGAGTATCGCCCGCGCCAGTGGCCGGCAAACGCCGCGGCTAGCATCAGCCCCAACACGGTATGGCCGAGGCCAACCCAGATCCGGCTGGCCTCGCCAACCCAGTAGTAGAGCGCATAACCGCTGGCAGCCAGTGCCAGGACGCTGGTCGCCAGCGCAAGCCCGCTGCGCCAGTTGCGCCGTTCGCGCCAGCCGCGTGGCAGGTGCACCGGAGTCAGGGCGCCACAGGCGAACAGGAAAGTGATTACCGCCAGTCCATGCAGCTGCATCAGCGGATGCTCCCAGGCATGCGGCAGCAGCAATGCGGCGCTGTCGATGCCGGCACGCCAATGCAGCGCCGCCCACAACAGGCCGGTCAGCAGCAGCGCGCTGCCACTGGCGAGGAGCAGGGTGCGCAGCCAGCGGGGCAGTCGGTTGGGATGCGGGTGCATCGGAGCGAAAGGGGGTCAGAAAGCGGCGTGTCGCCAGGCACGTGCATGGTAGCGCGCGAGCAGTGCGGTGCTGTGTTGCGGGCTGGCGTAGGCGACGACCTTGGTGAGCGCGTCGGCCCACAGGCAGGCGGGTGCGGCGACGCTGATGTGCGCGCGCTCGCCACTGCCGAGTGCCAGTACGCTGGTGGCGAGCGCGCCATCGCGCAGCCGGGTGAGCGGCAGGCTGCGCGCAGCCACTTCCAGACTGCGGATGTGGATCGGCAGTTCCACGGCGCCGAACACCCGCAGGTCGCCGCCGGCGTTGACCCAGCCGGAGTCCACCCCCGCGCTGCGCAGGGCTTCGATGGCCTGATCCACAGCATGGCCCTTGGCAATGCCGCCAAGGTCGAGCCGGGCGGCGGCCGCAAGCTTGCGCAGCCCCTGTGACTCCAGCGCCCAGGCGCGCAGACCACCGCAGCCGAGGGTGACGTCGAAGGCCCCGTCGCTGGCTTCGCCGAGCACCCGGGCGGCGGCGAGCACGCTGAGGGTTGCGCTGTTGCAGCCCACCAGCGTGCCTGCGGCGGCGGCGTTGAAGCGTGCTAGGTCGCTGTCGGGCTGCTGCGGTGACATGGCGTTGTGGATCGCGGCGATGACCGCGAAAGCCGCATCGAAAGCCAGGGCATGGCGAGCGACAGGCGGATCGGCAATGCCGATTTCAACCAGGGTGCCAAGCCAGGGCCGGGCACGCCGCGTGGCGTTCACACCAGCTTGCCCGCAGCCCGCAGTGCGGCCATCACCGTCACCAGCCGCCGCACGCCGTCGGTGACATGGGTGCAGCTCAGGGTTGCGCCGCTGATGTTGGCAATGTCCTTGCCGACCTGCAGGGCTGCGGTGGCCGGCTTGCCGGCGAACTGCCGGCGCCAGGCGGGCAGGCGTACTTCCTGGCCATGACTTTCGCTGTAACTGAGAATCTCGACCTGCTTGACCAGGCCGCTGCTGTCGAGCGCCACCGCGAAGCGGATGCGCTCGTACTTGCCGATCACCTCGTCGACCACCATCACGCCGAGCGGGCTGCCGTTCCGGCTCGCTGCCAGGTAGTCCAGCCGGCCGCGTGCCAGCTGGCTGACTGCAGGCGCCTGCAGGCGTGTCTGTGCCTGCGCCTCCAGCAAGGCGTGCCGCGGCTCGAAGGCATCGGCTTCGGGGAAGGCCAGCAGCTGCGCCTGTGCCACGGTCAGGTATTCGGTCGCAAACCCGCTCGCAGGCAGCAGTGCCGCAAGCCCCGCCAGCGCACGCAGCTGCATCAGAACGACCAGCCGAGCCCGAGATTGAGGCGGTTGGCGTCTTCCGCCTGTTGGAAGAACTGGTAGTCCGCCTTCACCACCACGCCCTCGCCGATGAACAGCGAGCTACCGATGGTGGTCACCCGCTCGGTCGGGCGCCGGTCGGGAGTCAGGCCGGCACCGAGGTCGGCATAGCGGCGACCGGTGTTGAACTGTTCCCAGCGCGCGAACGGTTCGAGGCGCAGGTCATCCTGCTGCCAGAGCCGGTAGCCGACCTCGACCAGCGCCCCGTCGAAACGCTTGGGGAACAGCGTCGGGTTGCCGACCAGCGGCGCATTCAGCGCAGCGGTCTTGGTAAACCTGCCCTGCGCGTAGAGCGCCGAGAGTTTCCAGGCGCCGGGGCTGTAGCGTGCATGGACATCCCAGAGCAGATAGCTGGCGCTGGGAAACCCCTCGGCGCCATGGGTGGCATTGCCGCCGATGGCGGCGGCGCCCAGCTGCAGGCCCGGCAGGCCACGCCAGTTGAGTGCGCCGAACAACGAGGGATCGCGCGCCCTGGCGAGCTGGCCTTCCTGATGCACTGAGCCGAGCGGGGACTCGGCGCCATCGGTGGAGGTGGCATCCCACTTGCTGAGATCCGGGCCGGTGACGATGCCGGTCTGCAGGGTGTAGCCGTCGCCGAAAGTGAAGACGCCCTGCACACCGGCCTCGCGCAGTGTCGAGGGGATGATGGCGGTCTCGACGAAATTGCGTTCGACGCCGTAGTAGGTGGTCGGCTCGTGGGTTTCGTTCAGAAAACCCAGCGGTATCAGCATCAGGCCGCCGCGCAGCGCCAGGCCGGCGTTGATCTCGCGCTCGATATAAGCCTGCTCGAGGGCAACTTCGCCGGCATCGTCGGCGGAAGTCACCGCGTGTTCGACTTCCAGTTCGCTGACCAGCTTGGTGCGGGCGTTGAAGCGGTGCTGGAATCCCAGCACGAACCGGCGCACATCCAGCTGGGTGCCGCTGGATTGTTCGGTGGGGACATTCAGATTGATCTCGCCGTAGCTGGTCAACACCGTGTCGGGGGCGGCCAGGACCGGGGTCGTCACGACTGCCGCAGCTGCCGTGGGGGCGGCCGCGGCGGCCTTCATCGAGGCCAGCTCGGCCTGCACGGCCTGCAGCTCCCGGGCGAGGCGATCGACTCGCTCGATCAGTGCCTGCTCGCTGGCGGAATCGGCGAGCGACGGCGTGGCGAGGCTGGCGAGAGCGAGACAGAAAGCGGTGCGGCGCAGGGTCGAGAGGTTCATGGCGATGGTGCTGGTGCGGGCTGTGAAGCGGAGGGTGGTGGCTTGTGGATCGGGCAGGGCGGCGATCAGCGCAGATAACCGTCGGTCAGTGTCTTCAGGAAGGCGACGACGTCGGCGATTTCGGTTTCCGACAGCGCCGGGTCATCGCCCGGCCTGCGGTTGTAGGGGGCTTCGCTGGTATTGACGTTGGCCCTGTAGGCAGGCGGCAGGTCATCGAACTTGTGCACCGTGCCGTCCGCGTCACGCGGGTACCACTCCTCGGGGTGGGTATCGCGACGCACGTAGAAACGCAGGGTCTCCTCGAGAGTCGCGAACCGGCCGTTGTGGAAGTAGGGCGCGGTGATCTCGACATTGCGGAGACTGGGCACCTTGAAGCCGCCGCAGAGATCGCCGCGGTCGGCAAGGTCGCTACGCTCCGGCCCGCACAGGCCCAGATCGAAATAGCTGGAATCGCTGTTGGCCGGGATGTCGGCGTTGCGCGGCACGCCGATGTTGTCGTAAGTGAAATCGGTGAACAGCGGTGGGCTGCCATCACTGCCCCGACTGCTGACATGGCAGGCGGCGCAGTTGCCCTTCTGCGGGTTGTTGAACAGCGCCAGACCGCGCAGTTCCGACGCCGTCAACGGCGTGGTGCCGGCGAGAAAAGCATCGTACTTGCTGCTGTAAGAGTGGAAATCAGGATCCTCGCGCTGGTAGCTGCCGAGTGCGAACAGCGCGCGCTCCATGGCCTGCTCGCCGCGGTCGAAAATATCCGCCCCGAACACCGCCTTGAAATCGCCCGCATAGGGCGCGGCCTGGAGTTTGGCGATCACTGCCGCTGGCGAGGCATTGGCCATTTCATGGGCGGCCAGAAACGGCCTGCGCGCCTGCTCGATCAGCGAGCGGGCGCGGCCATCGCGGTTGAAGCCGCCGACCGGCGTGCCCCCGTCGTCGAAAAAGAATGCTGGCGTCAGGTCGAGATAGGTCAACGAGGGGGTATTGCGCAGGCCGCTCCGATCCATGCCTGCCCCACCGCGATTGACCACCACGCCGTCGGCGAACCCCTGCGCACGAACATGGCAGCCTGCGCAGGACAGCGCTCCGGAGGCCGACAGGGCGGCATCGTTGAAGATCAGCTCGCCGAGCTTGGCAGCGGAAGTCAGTGCTGCCGGGTCGCCGGCAGCAGAGTTGCCGTCGCAGCCGCTGACGGCAGCCACCAGCAGCAGCAGCGCCCAGCGGCGGCTGCGAATTCGCAAGGCAGGATTGAAGGTGGCAAGCATAGGCGCTCAGCGCAAATGAAAATCGATCACAAACAAGAATAATTATTAACTGCATGCAAGGCAAGCCGCCTGCGGGTTCTGCTTGCTTTGTGTGCTTGCAGCCCTGATCTTGCGGCTCATGAAACTCGCCTTCACCAAGATGCACGGCTGCGGCAATGACTTTGTTGTCATCGATGCGACCGCTGCACCCTTCGCAGCCACCCCTGCGCTGCTGCGCAAGCTGACCGACCGGCGCTTTGGCGTGGGCTGCGATCAGCTGCTGGTCGTGCAGGCGGCGAGCACGCCGGAAGTGGATTTCGACTACCGCATCTTCAATCCAGATGGCAGCGAGGTAGGCCAGTGCGGCAACGGCGCGCGGGCGCTCGCAGTGTTCATCCGCGAGCGGGGCTTGAGCGATAAATCCACGCTGGAAGTGCAGACCCGAACCACGCGCATGACGCTGCAACTGCGCGATGACGGCCAGGTGCAGGTGGACATGGGCATGCCGCGTTTCGCGCCGTCCGAAATCCCGCTCAGCCTGCCGGCCGCTGCGCGTTATGCGCTGGATATCGAAGGTTTCGGCACGGTCGGGTTCGGTGTCGCCAACTTTGGCAACCCCCACGCGGTGCTGCTGGTGCCGGATGTCGACGTCGCGCCGGTGGAGCGTCTTGGCAGGGCCTTGCAGGCGCGGCCTGAGTTTCCGGATAGCGTCAACGTCGGCTTTCTGCAGATCGTTTCGCCCGCGCGCGCCCGGCTGCGCGTCTACGAGCGTGGCGCGGGCGAGACGCTCGCCTGCGGCAGCGGCGCCTGCGCGGCCTTCGTCGTTGCCCAGCAAGAGGGACTGCTGGGCGAGTCAGCAACGCTAGAATTGCCGGGTGGCGAGCTGGCGCTGCACTGGAACGGCGCAGGCCATCCGGTGCAGATGACCGGGCCTGCCGAAATCGTCTACACGGGAATCCTGGAATGGCCGAGTTGAGCGCAGTCGAAGACCCCACCCCCGCGCTCGACGAGCAGGAGGTTGCTGCCTACCTGCGCGCGCGCCCGGATTTCCTGCTGCGCCACCTGGAACTGCTGGAGCATCTGGAGATCAACCATGCCGCGGGTTCGGCGATCTCGCTGATCGAGCGGCAGGTCGACCTGCTGCGCGGCAAGAACCTGCGCCTGGAAGATCGCCTCGCGCACCTGCTCGGCAATGCCGCTGAAAACGAGCGGCGCGCGACCAGTGTCCACAAGCTGGCGCGCACGCTGATCCGCGCGCCCTCGCTGGCTGCCGTGATTGCCGGCCTGCGCAGCTGCATGCGGGAGGATTTCGCGATTGACGAGGTGTTCGTCGGCGTCAATCCCAGCATCTACAAGCGCAACGACATCGAAGGTTTCGCACCACTGGAGGCGGAAGGCGCGCTGACCCGGTCGCTCGACAATTTTCTGCGCACCCGGCTGATCGAATGCGGGCCGATTGATGCCGCTCGCGCGAAGCTAATGTTCCCCCGGGCTGAACAGCCGGTGCTGTCGGCCGCGATCGTGCCGCTCGAAAAAGAGAAATCGCTCGGACTGCTGGCGCTGGGCTCCAAGGACGCCGACCGTTTTCAGCCGCGGCAGGGCAAGTTGTTTCTCGAAATGACGGCAGAGCTGGTGGCTGCCGCCTTGCGTGCCAGGGTCGGGTGAGCAGACGCAGGTGCACTGCCCTGAATGGCCGGGCAGCGCACTCGGGCAGACATCAGCTCACGCCATGGACGACCTAGAATCCGGAGCAAAGAATCGCCCGGCAACGCCACTGGCAGCGGCGGTGGCGGATTACCTCGAATGGCTGCGGGTGGCAAAGCGGGCGTCGCCGCATAGCGTCGACGCCACCCGACGCGATCTCGCACGGTTCGTCGAGACCGCCGCCGAGCGCGGCGTGAGCAGCCCGCAAACAGTCGATGTGCACCTGCTGAGAGGCTTCGTCACCCGCCGTCGCAAGCTGGGGCTCGCCGCCGCCAGCGTGCGGCGGGAGTTGTCCAGCGTGCGCAGCCTGTTCCGGCATCTCTGCAGGGTTGGCGTCGTCAGCGTCAATCCGGTGTCGGATGTGCGCGCGCCGAAATCGACGCGCAAGCTGCCAGGCACTTTCGAGAAGGATGCCCTGGCGGATGCACTCGATGAAGGCGGCGGCCAAGCGACCTATCCACGCGACCATGCGATCGCCGAGCTGCTGTATTCCTGCGGACTGCGGCTGGCCGAACTGCAGACGCTCACACGCGCTCAGTTCGATGCTGGCTTCACCGAAGTGCGGGTGACCGGCAAGGGCAGCAAGACCCGCATCGTGCCGGTCGGCAGCAAGGCGCGCGCCGCGCTGCAGGGCTGGCTGGCAGTCGTGCCTGCGGCGGATCCCGGCGATCCGGTCTTTCTCGGCCGCGGTGGCGCACCGCTGTCACGCAGCGCCATTGCCCAGGGACTGAAGCGTTGGGCCGCCGCTGCCGGTCTCGCCGGGCGGGTGCATCCGCACCGCTTCCGTCACGCATTCGCCACCCATCTGCTGGAAGAAAGTGCCGATTTGCGTGCGGTGCAGGAACTGCTGGGCCACGCCAATCTCTCGACGACGCAGATTTACACGCATCTGGATTTCGAACGTCTGGCGCAGGTCTACGACCTGGCCCACCCGCGGGCGGAGACCCAACCAGGTACAAAAAGTTCGGATGTTGCAGAGCAACATAATTCCGGTGCTAAAATACCGGACTAGAGTCGTCACCAGACGCCTTTTGACTGTGCCTCATCACCTCATCCCGGGAGCCGTAACACAATGAATAACCTGCTTAAGATCGCCCTTCTCGCCGCCCCTCTCGCTCTCGCTGCTTGCGGCAAGAAGGAAGAGGCTCCTACC
>JBKJJE010000051.1:0-7892 GCA_046598075.1 Stagnimonas sp. | reverse complement strand
GGGTCGGTGATGGCGAACACCTTCTCGATGTCGGCACCGGCCAGAAACTCTTTCTTGCCGCTGGTGATGATCACGCCCTTGATGCCGGCGTCGGCCTCGATCCGGCTGATCGCCTCGCCGAACGGCGTGGTGAGTTCATCGTTGAGCACGTTCATCGAACGGCCCGGCATGTCGAGGGTGAGGGTGGCGATGCCATCGGCATCGACCGTGTATTGGATAGCGCTCATGATGTCTTTCCTCTAGGGCTGTCATTCCCGCGAAAGCGGGAATCCAGCGCGGCGTAATGGGGCGAGTTCGGAATTACTTAAGGGACTGGATTCCCGCTTTCGCGGGAATAACAGCTAAACGCGTTCAATGATGGTGGCGATGCCCATGCCGCCGCCCACACACAGCGACGCGAGTGCGGTGGACTTGCCGGTGCGCTCCAGCTCATCGAGCGCGGTGCCGAGGATGATGCAGCCGGTGGCACCCAGCGGGTGGCCCATGGCAATCGCGCCGCCGTTGACGTTGACCTTCTCCAGCGGGATGTCGAGGTCGCGCGCTGCGCGCAGCACCACGGCTGCAAAAGCCTCGTTGATCTCGTAGAGGTCAATGTCATTTGCACTCATGCCGGCCTTCTTCAGTGCCTTCTTCGCGGCCGGGCCGATGCCGGTGAGCATGATGGTCGGCTCGCTGCCGATGACCTGGCAGGTGGTGATTTTTGCGCGCGGCTTCAAGCCCATCTTGATGCCAGCCTCCCGGCTGCCGATCAGCATCAGGGCGGCGCCATCGACGATGCCGGAGGAATTGCCGGCATGATGGATGTGGTGAATTTTCTCGACCGTGGTGTACTTGCGCAGTGCAGTCGCATCAAAGCCCATCTGGCCCTGCTGCTCGAAGCTGGGCTTCAAGGCCGCCAGTGTTTCCGGCGTGGTGGCGGGGCGGATGGTCTCGTCGTGATCGAGCACGACGAGGCCGTTGATGTCCTTGACCGCGATGCGGGTCTTGTTGAAATAGCCGGCAGCCTGCGCGGCGGCGGCACGCTGGTGCGAGCGGGTGGCAAAGGCATCGACATCGTGGCGGCTGAAGCCCTCGATGCTGGCGATGAGGTCGGCGCCGATGCCCTGCGGCACGAAGCCCATGTGGCCGTTGACGCGCGGGTCCATCACCATCGCGCCGCCGTCGCTGCCCATCGCCCAGCGGCTCATGCTCTCGATGCCGCCGGCGACCACCAGGTCTTCCTGGCCGCTCATCACCTTCATCGCGGCGAGGTTGACCGACTCGAGGCCCGAAGCACAGAAGCGGCTCTGGGTGACGCCAGCCACGCTCTCGGCCCAGCCGGCATACAGCACGGCGGTGCGGGCGATGTCGGCACCCTGCTCGCCGACCGGCGTGACACAGCCCAGCACCACGTCGTCGACCAGCGCGGTATCGAGATGATTACGAGTGCGCAGGGCATCGAACAGGTTCTTCAGCAAATGCACGGGTGTGACCTCGTGCAGCGAGCCGTCTTTTTTGCCTTTGCCACGCGGGGTGCGGACGGCGTCGTAAATGTAGGCTTCAGCCATTGTTCGTCTCGGTAATTTTAATTACGATAAAGCGGTGGAATCGGATGCCTTATGTGCTGCCAAGGTCATGATCCGCGTATCTGGTGTGCGGCGTCGAGCTTAGTTAATACATAGGAAGTTCGTCAATGCATGATGTCGAGTGACCTCGTGCAATCCCTGAAAACAGGAAAACAACAGTCATTACTGGAATTGATATGGCCCGAGAAAAATCAGCTGCCGAGGCGCAGGCCCGGGAAGACCGCAACAAGATGGATATCCAGACCCGGACGCGTATCGAGGAGGCGGTGCTCGACATCTTCGCCGAGCGCGAATTCCATCGCGTCGGCCTGATCGAAATCGCGCGCGGTGCCAACGTCAGCCTGCAGACGCTCTACAAGTACTACGGCAGCAAGGAGGCGTTGCTGTTCTCCGCGCTCGACACTGCACTGGGGCGGCTGGCGACGCGCATGGTCGACCATCTGGAGGGCATCGAGGATTTCAAGGAGCGCCTGCGCAAGGTGTTCTGGGTGACGCTGGACTACTTTGAGAAACATCCCAAGGTGGCGCAGATCGTGATGAGTTCGGTGTATCTCAACACCTGGCGCAAGCAGGAGAACTTCCAGAATCCGGTGCTGTTCGGCACCTTCCTGAAAGTGCTCGGCGAGGGCCGCTCGCGGGGCGTGCTCACCGACGAGGTCGACGAGAAATATCTGCTCGACTACATCATGGGCGTGATGTTCCGGCTGGTGCAGATGTACATCCTGCGCGGCCAGAAGGAGGCCCCCACCAAGCAGGCCGGGCCGCTGTTTGAGATGCTGTGGCGGGCCATCGCGAAGCCGGTCTGAGCCTGCCCGGCCGCCGCTGTGATCAGTTGCGCTCGAGAATTGCCTCGATGTCCTTGCGGATCGCCTCCATGCTCTTGTAGAGCGGCACGTGCTTGTAGTTGCCGCCGCCGTTGACGAGGATGGCGAAGCTCATCCAGCCGCCGTCCTTCTTGCGCAGGTAGCCCGCCACACCGCACACCGACACCGGGTCGTTCATGGTGCCGGTCTTCAGCGCCACCCGTTCCATCCAGGCTTTCGAGCCCTGGCGCAGGAAGGCGAACGGCGCCTGCCTGGGCACCACCATGCCGCCGTAGAGCGCGGGAAAGCGCACCGGGTCGCGGTAGACCGAGGCGAGCATGGTGCTCAGCTCGGCGGCAGACAGGCGGTTCTCTGGTGTCAGCCCGCTGCCGCTGAACAACGGTGCCGGCAGCACCTGCGGGGCGACCCGCTGCATGTAGGCGCTCAAGCTGCGCGCGCTGTCGGCCAGGGTGCCGGCCCGGCCGGTGGCGGCAGCGCCGAGGTTGAGGGTGATCAGGTCGGCGATGTAGTTGTTGGAGAACCTGAGCATGCGGCCCAGCTGCTCCTTCAGCAGCAGGCCGTCAACGCGGGCGATCTCGATGCTGCCGGCAGGGGCGGGGGTGGCGATCACCTGACTGCTGCCGGCGACCTCGACGCCCACCACTTTCAGCGTCTCGCGCAGCAGCAGCGACAGGCCCAGCGGCGGGTTCGACATGGCGCGATAGAGACTCTGCGGCGAGCCCTGCGGCAGCGCGCCGCCAACCCGCAGCACGTCGCCTTGGCCGGCGACGGTGAAGCGATCCACCCAGTAGCTCATGCGGGCATTGCCGGCGACGGTGCTGATACTGCCTTCCACCGGGATCGGCAGCGCCATGCCCCCGCAGCCGGTGATGGTGGCGGGCGTGCCAACGGTGACCGGCTTGATGTCGATGCACCAGTTGCCGTAATCACTGCCGATTGCCGCGAGCGGGGCGTTGTAGGCGGTGGAGCTTTTCTCCAGCGCGTCGCAGCGGTCCTTGGTCTCGCAGCCGAGCGGGCCGAAAGGTGCGGTGCTGACCTTGATGTCGCCCATCACGCGGCGCACGCCGACGGCGCGGATCTGCGCGGCGAGCGACCACAGCGCGGCATGATCCAGCGTTGCATC
The DNA here is from genome assembly GCA_046598075.1 of Stagnimonas sp. GTDB lineage: Bacteria > Pseudomonadota > Gammaproteobacteria > Nevskiales > Nevskiaceae > Stagnimonas. Next base: position 4,380 of record JBKJJE010000051.1, on the reverse strand, counting down.
GCCCTCGGTATGGACAATCAGATCGCCAGCCAGCACGCCGTTGGCGGCGACGGCGCTGGTGGCCGAGACTCGGGTGAGGAACACCTTGTCGGCAGGCCAGGTCTCGAGGGCGGCGGCGGCGGTGACCAGCTTGGTGACCGAGGCGGGGGACAGCCGCAGATCGGCGTTGCGGCGCTCGAGGGGCTTGCCGGTTTCCAGATCGATCACCATCGCGGTGACCCGCGCACCGCTGTTCTCGAGAACTCCCAGGGCGGGAAAGTCGGCGTCCGCACGCGAGGCGGCGGTCAACAGCAGGGCGGCGGACAGCAGGCGGGTCAGCAGGGGAGGCAGGGGCAAAACGGATCTCGGCAGGGCAGCTTGTGGAATCTCACATCGTACCGGCTTCGGGCGCGCCGCGATGCTATTTCTTCGCTGGCCGCGTCACCGTGCGTACCGGCAGCGGCACATTGCAGACCTCGATATGGCCGCCGGGTTCGAGAAACCATTCCTCGCGGCGGTTGCGGCGAGCTTCGACAAAGGCGTCCCAGGTGGCGGTGTCGGTGCGCAGGGCTTCGAGTGCCGGGCGCCGTGCTGGCGGCAGGTCCGCCGCCATCCGCACCCGGCGCAAGGGCAGCCGCTGCGCAGCCTGCTGGTAAAAACCCAGGGCGCCGGTGCCGCGTGGCAGCGAGGCCAGCAGATCAATGCCCTGCACGACGCGCCCCACCAGGGTGACATTGCGATCAAGATGGCGCGGCGCGTGGCCGATCACCGCATACAGCTCGCTGCCGCCGCCGCTGTCGGCGGCGTTGTCGCGGCCGGCGCCGACCATGCCGTAGCAATGTGTCAGCCAGGTCTCGCCGCGCGCCGTGTCGCGCGCCGCCGGTAGACCCGCACTGAAGCCCGTCTCCGGCGCATAGGCATCGACTCCAGCAAGCGGCGTGAACGGCAGCGCCTGGTCGAGCTTGCGGAAGAACTCGGCCGGCAGGGTTCTGCTGGCCGTCCGGATCGGCTTTTTGGCGTCGGCGTCGCCCCACTGCGCGACGTAGTTGTCCTGCACCCGCATTACCGCCAGGCCATCGAAATAGTGCTCGCGCACCAGCTTCTTGAGGTTGGCGACGTGCAGCGGTGCAAAGGCAGGGGCCAGTTCGATCAGCACCCGGCCTTTCGCCAGCTCGATGACCATCAGGTTCTCGTCGGCGATGCGGCGCCAGTCCTCCGGGCTGCTGGCAGCCAGGATGTCGGCACTGCTGGGCGGCTTTTCGGGGGCTGCCTCGGCGTGGCAGAGTGCAGCGCAGACGGACATCGAGCAGGCGAGCAGTCGGGCGGGGTGCATGGTGGAGTCTGCCAAACGAGGGGCTTGCGGCACGATGGCCGCATCTGGCGGCGACGGCAAGCCCCGGCGCGGCAAGGGTGAAAGCGGTCACGCCTTGCCACCGCGCAAGCCATTACATTAGTGGCGATGATCCAGTCGGGGGAGAGCGTCATCGAGACCATGCGCAAGAACATGACCCGCCGCCATTGGCTGGCGGCTTTTATCGGCGGATCGGCGGCGGCCCTGTTGCCGCTGCCGGGGCTGGCCAATCCGGTCGGCCCCAGCGTCGCCGCCGGCAGCGTCAGCATCAGCAACCCCGACAACCAGACCTTGCTGATCCAGCAGGGCCAGACCGACGCCATCATCAACTGGCAGCAGTTTTCGATCGGCAGCGGCGAGTCGGTGATCTTCAACCAGCCGTCGGCCTCGTCTGCCGTGCTCAACCGGGTGACCGGCGGGCTGCCCTCGGAAATCTTCGGCAACCTGTCGTCGAACGGGCGGGTTTTTCTGGTCAATCCGCAGGGCATCGTGTTCGGCAACACCGCGCAGGTCGATGTCGGTGCCCTGGTCGCCAGCAGCCTGGAGATCGGCGATGCCGATTTCCTCAACGGCAACTACCTGTTCGTGCAGGGCAGCGACAGCCCGGCCGGCATCAGCAATGCCGGCCTGATCCGTGCCGCCGATGGCGGCTTCGTGGTGCTGGCGGCCGACCGGACGGGCAACGACGGCGTCATCGCCACCCGGCTCGGCAGCGTGGTGCTGGCGTCCGGATCGGCGCTCACCTTGAGCCTCGATGCCCAGAGTCTGGTCAGTTTCACGCTCGATGCCGCCTCCGCGTCCGGCCTGGCGCAGGCCGTCAACAACGGCCTGATCGACAACGCCGGCGGCATCGTCTGGATGGCGGCTGCCACCGCCCAGTCGCTGGCGGCTGCAGCGGTCAACAACAGCGGCCAGATCAGGGCGCAGGCACTGGTGGATCGCAATGGCCAGATTTTTCTCGTCGCTGCCGGCGGCGATCTGCTCAACAACGGTCTGCTGGATGTTGCCGGCAGCAGTCACGGCGGCAGCATCACCCTGGCTGGCGATCAGGCGGTGCGGGTGGGCGATGCCTCGGCGCTGGTCGCCAGCGCCAGCAGCGGCAGCGGCGGCGCGGTGAGCCTTTCTGGCCCCGAGCTGCAGCTCCTAGGCAGTCTGGATCTTGGTGCCGGCGGCACGCTGGCGCTGGAGGCGGGTGCGGTCAGCATCGCCCCCTGCGCGGTCGGCGTGCCTTGCAGCGCGACGCTGCGCCAGGCAGACCTCGCAGCACAGCTGGGCGCGGGAGTAGCCGTTGGCATCGTCAGCGGCAGCGGCATCAGCTTCGAGCCACTGGCGAATGGCCTACTTGATGGCCGCGCCGCTGCTGGCGACGGCGGCAGCCTCAGCCTGTCGGCAGCCGAGGGGATCGTCTTCGGGCAAAGCAGCGATCAGCTGCTGCTGGACGGCGCGCTGCAGGCCAGTGGCGGCGGCTCGCTGCTGCTCGGCAGCCTGGCCAGCCGCAGCAGCATCCTCATCCAGTCCGAGTTCGCTGACCTGTCGGTGGGCAGCGTCACTGTCAACAACACCGCAGGCAGCGCCCTGCTGGGACTGTTCGCCAGCGAGGGGCTGACCGTGCGCGGCGCCATCGACGTGCAGGGCCAGCTCGCCAGTGGTGGCACCGGCGAAGGCTTCGAGCAGCTCTATGGCGCCAGAGTGCGGATGGGCACCGTCAATGGCGACATCGTCCTGCAGGGGCCGGTCCGCATCACCGGCAGCGTCGCCAGCGCCGCCGTGGCCGACAGCAGCCAGGTCATTGGCGCCGAACTGCTGCTGGCTGCCGAGTTCGCCTCGATCGATGTCGTCGGGCCGGTACAGCTGACCGGCACCCTGGGCACCGTCACCGGTGGCGACGAGCTGAGTGCGCGTGGCGCTCTGCTACAGCTGAACGCCGGCTCCGGCAGCGCCCGGCTGGGCGGGGCGTTGAGCCTGACCGGCAGCGTCGGCAGCGTCACCGCCGGCCGCTTCGCGCAGGTGCAGGGAGCGGGGCTGGATGTGACCACCATGCTCGGCAATGCTGCGCTCGACGGTGGCGCGACGATCCGCGGCTCGCTGATGCAGGCCACGCTTGGCGAGTTCGCCATCGTCGCCGCAGCCGATGCCGATCTGCACGCCCAGTTTGGGGCGGTGACGACCGGTCAGTCGCTGCAACTCGACGGGGGCATCGGCAGCGTGCAGGCCGGTCGTGGCAGCGAGATCCGCGCTGCTGCCTCGCAACTCCAGGCCGATGATTTTCTCGGCGACAACGGGGTACCACTGCCGGCCACGCCGGTCGGCGGCGATATCGAAATCAACGGCGGCATCGCGCTCACCGGCCGCATCGACAACATCACCGTGGATGGCGATGCAGGTGTTTTCGGCACCGTATTGTTCTCGCGCGCCACCCGCCGCAACAGCGTGCTCGGTGGCGCTCTGCATCTGGACGGCACGCTCGGCAACCTCAGCGCAGGCGACGATGCCTATGTGCTGGCCAGCTTCGGCACGCTGCTGTCCGACAGCGCCCGCATCACACTGACTGACACTGCCGCAGTGGTCGGCCGCACCGGCACCACGCTACTGGGCGACCGCGGCCAGCTGACCGGTGCCGCGCTCTGGCTGGATACCAGCGGGCCGCTGCTCGAGCTCGGCGGCGGACTCGAGGTCAGCAGCACCCTGGGCGATACCGGCGGCGGGTTCGGCGTCGACATCAACGGTGCCTACGCCTATCTCAACGCCTTCTTCGGCAGCACCACGGTGGCTGGCGAGATCGTGGTGGACAGCACCATCGCTGCCGTCACCGCAGCCGGTGGTGCCAGCGTCACCGGTTCGCAGCTGCTCAGCGGCTCCGGCACCAGCGCCGGCTATTTCAACGATCTCTTGATCGGCGGCAACATCCGCCAGCACGCCAGCATCGGACCGGTGAGTTTTGCCGACCCTGACACCAGCACGCTGTACAGCGGCGGCGTGCTGCTCGATGCCGGCGCCGGGCGGGTGGCTTTTCGCGATATCAGCGCCGATAACCTGTTCGTCTATTTCGA
>JBKJJE010000164.1:0-37602 GCA_046598075.1 Stagnimonas sp. | reverse complement strand
CGCCGGGGTGTCATCGATCGGAGCGAGGCGGTTGGCAGTGAAAGATTCGCCAGTGATCGAGCCGCGATCAACGGCAGACATGCCGAGACGCGAGTCTTTCTGCTGGGCCTGAATGCGGATCGTGTCGTCGAACTGCTGGACGAACGCTTGAGTAATGGACTGGGACATAACAACTCCTGAAATGGGCTAGGGTTGCCGGTCAGGGTGTCCGCAATCTGCGGGCCTCTATCGTGGTGCCCGCTGGCTGGCGGGTGGACTACGGGAGTTACAAGGGTGTCCGCATTCCACTGCGGGCCATGACTGCATAGTCAAAGCCCGCAGCGGTCGGTTTCCCGTCTAATTTGCGGCGGCAGTGCCGTGCTTGCGCAGGTAGTGCTGGCGCACCCGTTCGGCGGTGGCCTTGTGTTCGGGGTGCTTGATGTCGAGATACGCAGGCGATGCCATCACGCTTTCGATGCTCTGCCCTTCGCCGACTCCGTCGCCGCTGTTCACGGCAGGCGCTTCGCCCATGTCCTTGCTGACACGCGCCAGGAACTGGATCAGGTCGGCGTCGTTGCCATACTTCGCCAGCATGGCCTCGCCCGCTTCCTTGCTGCCCGCGTAGTGCATCAAGCCCTTGTAAGCCCCTGCCATGTTGGCATCGAACTCGCCGGGCGCTTTCCACATTTCGCGCAGCTGTGACGTGGTGTCTTCGGCAGACAGTGCCGCGCCAGCATTGGCGAGCTGCGGAGCGACGGTCAGGTATTCGCCCATCACGAAATCGAACTGCGATTGACTCAGTCCGACGCTGTGCGCGCGATCCCGAAAGCCGGTGAACGTCGGATCAGCATCCGGCTTCCAGTCGGGCATGGTGTCCGGCACCTTGAACGTGTAGTCGGTCGATGCCTTCGGGCGAATGTGTTCGCCGCCCATGCGCTTCTCGAGACTTGAGCGCGCCTCTTCCACCTTGGCGAACGAGCCTTCAAGGTCGAACGTGCCGTCCTTCATCACCCGCAGCTTCTCGGGGATGCGTTCGGCCAGCGGCTTGGCCTGTTCGCCACCACCGGCAGCCAGTGCGGGGGCAGGAGCGGCGGCTGGTGCAGCAGCAGGCGGCGGCGTTACGGCAGCAGCACCAGCAGCGGCAGCTCCATCAGCGCCAGCGGTTTCAAGAAGTCGGGGTCTGATCAGGTTCATGGTCTGGTTCCGTTGTGTGGTGCTGATTGATGCGAGACAGGATGAAGTCCATCACGCGGCGCTCGCCTTGCGCGTGATACGTCCGCAGAATCCCTGAAATCCCGTCGAATCCGTCGGCTGGCTGGCGGGCGAACCGGCGCACCAAGTCTTCAAGGATCGCTGCGCCGCGCTTGTCATCCTCGAACAGTGCGGCGTATTCAGCAGGCGTCGGCCCCGCATATCGGCGATCAGACACCGATGACCTCAAGGTAGACGGTCAGGCCAGCCGCGACAGCTTCCTCGGTCGCGCCGACCACGGTCAGCACGCGGCCATCGGTGACGGCGACCTGCACTTGCTTCAAGTCGCCGCTGACACTGCGGATGGCGGTGCGCGGCACGTCGGTAGCCGTCGCCGAATTGAACTGTGCCGTTGAATTGATGCTGTGGATCGCGGTAAAAAGTGCAATGCCGCCTGCGGTGCCGTCGCGCGTGAGGTTGAACATCACGAAGCCGCTGGCATCGGTAACGCCGGTCAGGGTTGCGACCACGCGGTCATTCAGTCCCACGGCTGCCGAACCGTTGACGCTGTTGGTGTTGCGTAACTCCGGCGTCACGGCCACCAGAAATCCGCTGCCGGTCTGCACTGCTGAAATGCCCATGCGTTACTCCTATGCCGCCTTCATTGCTGCTTGTGCTGCCATACCCTGCATTTGGGCCTGTTCCGCTTTCTTTGCTGCCGCTGCGGCCTGCTCTGCGCGTTGGTCGCGCAAAGCCTGCACTGCGTCCTCGTCAATCAGGCAGCGACGCGGCAGGCCGGTCGAATCCGCCAGCACGCGGGTCATCTCGTCGCCGTCGATCAGGTCTACCACCGACGGCATGGCCGCGAGGATGTTGGCCATGTTGGCGTTGAACCGCTCGATAGCGACCACTTCCTCCAGCCGCTGCGCACGGGCCAGCGGCGACATGTATTTGATCTTGAGGTCACGGCCAGCGAGTGACGCAGGCGGCTGACCGAACACGCCAGCACGCAGCGCCAGGCCAAAGCACCGTTCGATCAGAGGTTGCAGATATTCGGACTGCATGCGGGCATAGACCGGCCCCAGCATCTGGCGGATCAGGGCAACGCGCAGGTTCACTTCAGTGGCCGTCATTGCCGGGCCATCCTGCGGCTGCAACTGGTCAGCCATTAGTGCGCGGCGCACCTCGGCCTGTAGCCGCTCCTCGCTCACGAACGAGACATCGAAGTTGACGCCACTGGTGAGCGGCTTCATCGAGTCCACGCTATTGGCCACGATGATCTTGCGCGGGCCTACCTTGACGCTGCGGGCATTCAGCACGCCATCGTCCGCCGCAATCCACATGCCAGACACGGCCATGTCGAGATTGGCTTTCTGCAAATACTTGAGGTAATTAAGCTCTCGAATAGCTGGCAGCGCATCCGACATCGGGCCGGTCGCATAAACGCTGCGCGGCATACGCATCCAGCGCGGCACCATCACGGGGTGTTCGAGATAGCCCTGCTCGCGGCAGACATGCCTCGTTGCCATCTCGATGTCGCGGCTTTCAATCGGCATGGTCTTCGCCATGCGGCTGCCGACCACATACATCTTGCGTGGCTTGATGCAGCGCAGGAACTCCCACATCGCATCCGGCTCACGGGCGACGCTGTCTCGCAGCTTCTGGCTTACGGCCTGCTCGCCGAACTCGCGGATGGCCTGCTCTGCGCTAAGGCTGTAGGCGCGATAGACGATGTCGATCATGCCGCCAGAGCGTGACTCGGCGCAGTAGACCTCAGCCAGCGGCCACTGCTCGAACCGAAAGCCGCCCTTCTCGCGATCTTCCTCGACGTAGAGCGCGAACCATCCAGCGCCTACCAGATCAACGGCGCACTCGTAAGCGGCGCTGTCGAAGTTGCTCGAATGGATCAGGTCGAACAGGGTCTGGCTGGCGGTATCGAGCCAGCGTTTGCCAGCGTCATCGGCTCCGAACGATTCCAGCCCGAACCAGCGGCTATTGGCTGGCGTCGAGCCGCTGACCACGCCAGACGCCAGGATACGGCCTGCGTCGGTCGCCGTGGTGTCCAGCATGCGGGCCTTGCGATCCTGAACGCTCTGAGCATCCAGCACCTCGGACTCGAAACCGTTGGAGCGAGCGGGCCACGAATAGTCGAAGCAGTCCCGCCAGACGTTTTCATGCAGCAGGCGCGATGCCTTGCTGCGCTCGAATCGCTTGATGTCTTGGTCAACGTCCACGCTAGATGCCTGCTCCGCCAATGAGACGCGCCGCGTTTCGGAGTGGCCTCAGGGCTGTCGTTGACGCAGCCGCGCGTGCGATTGGATTCGCTGCCGCAGCCGCCGCCGCTCCGAGCGCGTTGGCCTGCGCCTCGACAGCCCCGCCAGCGCCTAGCGCAGTGCGCCCGGGTGCTGACAGGTTCTGCTGATCGCGCTGGCGACGGCGGCGGGCAATAAGCTCTGCGTTCGCGGCCTGCGCGGCGGTCGCTTCGGCAGTGGTGCGCTCATCGGCGGCGATAGCAGCTGCTTCCTCAGGTGAACGAACGCGCGGCGTGCCGCCCATGGCTAGGCGGCCTGCTTGTCGAACGCCGTATCAGGGACGAAGTAGCCGTCCTTGCACAGCACAGCACGCTTGCAGCCAGCGGCGAGGGCCTCTTCCGAGCTGCGACCAGACCAGTCCTGCTTGTCCGGCGGAATCTTGTCGGCGGCAGGCTTGCGAGCGGCTTTCACCGGCTGCGCTTCCTCTTCCGGCGCTTCGTCACCAGCATCAGCGACGGGCAATTCCTCGTCTCCGGGGACAACGGGCTTCAGGTTGCGGGGTGGACGTGACATGGTGTGGCCTCACTGGGTTCAGGTTGAATGTATCGGGACTGCCGGTCGGGTTCTCGTCTAACGCATCTTGGCGGCGCTGACTGGCTTCGGCATACGCGGCAACAGGCTGCGATCCAGGTCTTTGACGCGGCACCACAGCGCGATGATCACCTCGCCGTCGTCCCACTTCGGATTCGCAATGCCATCGCGCCAGCCCATGATGGTCGAGCGTGCAATACCCGTCTGGTCAGCGAGGTCGTATCCGCTGATCCCGGTTCTGGTGATGTCCGAGATCAAGCGATACCAGTCGATCACCAAGCGGGATTGGGGCATGTCAAATGCGCGCGCGCGATAAGTGAGGGTGTTTTAGCGAGGATCAGGCGTTCGGCCTTCATGCAGCTCTCCGTGGAACTTGCTTACTCGGCGGCGTGTATTTACGGCTGCGCTTCTTGATCGGCTTGGCCTGGCGTTCGGCTCGCTCGTCTGCGGCCTCCTGCGCAGCCAGCGCCCAAAGGTCTAGTCCCAGCTGCTGGCCGAGCTTGTCGATCAGGTCGGTTTGCTTGCCGTGGATGGCTTCCCATGTCTCGCAGCCTGCATGGATGCCCTGCGGCCCCTGGTGGAGATTCACCGGCGCTACGGCCAGCGGCAGGGCCAGCCAGTCGGAGTGCTTACGCTGACCGCGCACGCCTAGCCGCTCGACTGCCGAGCATCCGACGATGTGATGCCTCGTCACGCCTAATACGCCAGTCACGATGCACGGCATGTCCAGCAGGCGGGCGTAGTGCTGGGCGGCGGTCATGCGGCTAGCCACCCGGCTTGAGCACGCGCAGGCACTCGACCCACACCGCCACATCCGGCACGTCGTAATCCCATCTCTTGCCCATAAATCTGAGGCCATAGGGCGGGTCAGTGACTACGCTGTCGACGCTGCAATCGAGCAACGTCCGCAGCATCTCTCGGCAGTCGCCGGTGAGTATCTGGATGCTCATGCTGCCCGCCCCTGCTGGTAGTGCTGCATCTGCGCCAGTTCCTCGGGGAACATCAGCAACACGCTGCCCTCGTAGAGCTTCTGGACGGCCTTGAGGTAGGCGCTGAGTTGCTTCGTTTTCATCAGCGACGTGACCGGCACAAAGGCCATGGCCTCTAGCTTTTGCTCGTAGGTCAGGTGCGCGAGGCTGCGATCCCATGCGGCCCGAAAGTCCTCGTCCTCGCTGTAGAGGATCGGCACGCCCGCCGTGAGCTTGCAGAAGCAGCGCACGCCCAGTGCCGTGTCCTCGCCCAGATCGTCGGCAATCTGCTGATACCAGGCGAAGCTCAGTGCGTTCTGGTCGTCACTGCGGCTCTTGCTGTGCGGCTTGTAGGTCACATCGACCGGGCCTGCCTTCAGCATCTCGCGCAATTCGCGGCCAAGGCCAGCCATTGCGTGCTCGTTGCGGATGGTGGTTTTCATGAGGTTGACCCGAAGCCAACGCCGGTCTCGATTTCAAGTTGAACTAACAACCAGAACGAGGCTTCCAACTGCCTGCCCGACGCTGCCGCTACGAGTTGGCGCTGCCTTGCCCTGATGTTTACGGCGGCCATGAGCGCGGCGTCTGTCACCTTTGGTTCCGGCTTATGAGCTGCCGCGGCTCTTGCGGCAAGCCATAAACGCCTCTTGCGGCCGTAGTCACGGTTGCGGGGCTGAACTGCCGCGCTCATGCGGCTTTCCTCCGGCTACCACCCTCGACGGCAATCAGCCGCCCTGCCCCCATGCGGTTTGCGGCGCGGTCATCCAGCACGCTGGCCCACTGCAACGGGGCCAAGTTGCTGACGCCTACCGTGGGCATGTCGTTGTCGTGGCGGCGGTTGATGACCTCGGCAATGCAAGCCCGATACGGCTCCGTGACATGGCCCGCACCTATCTCGTCGATGATGAGGATCGGCGCACTCAGCCAGCCCGCCATCAAGCTCTTTTCGCTCTCGCCTTCGCGGTTCTTGTCGCCGTAGCTGGCGCGGATGTCGCCCCACATGGTCGGCGCGCAGGCGTAAGTCGCCATGCGGTCGGTCAGCAGCATCGACCAGCCGATTGCAGCTGCCAGCCAGGTCTTGCCGGTTCCGGGCGGGCCGACCAGCACCAGGTTGTTCTTGCTGCCGGCAAGGCACTCATCGCGCCACTTGCGCACCGCGTTGACGACGCGCTGGTCTGACTCATCCCGCACTGCGAAACGGCTCAGACGGGCCTCGTAGGCGCTGGATGGCAGGCGCTTGCGGTAAACGTCCTCACGGTGCTGGCGGATCGCCTTGAGGTGGTCGTCCATCGCGGCCACCCGGTCGCGCTCCTGCCGCACTCGAAACTCGCTGAAATCAATCGTGGTCATGCTGCGGCCTCCATCGGATTGCCGTCGAAGCCCATCGAGTAGTTCTGGCCTCCGAATGTTTTGGGAACTGCGGAAGGCCCGCCGCGCCTCTCGTCAGGCTTCAGCCATTCGGCCTGCAAGCCCTGCGAGCCACGGGCGCACCAGATCGTCAGGAACCGCTCTAGCGGCATCCCAGCCTTATCGGCCTCGCGCTTGGCCTCGGTCAGCACCGTCTCGGTGACAGGTGCCTTTTTCGTTTTCCGAAGTGCCAGCCAATCCGACCACGTTTGCGGACTGACGCCATCGGGGAGGGCAAGCGCGGGCACCGCGCGCTTCTTTTCTTTTGCTTCTTCTTTCTCTTCTTCTCTTCTCTTCTCTGGTAACGGTTTTTGTAACGCTGGCACCGTTACATTTGGCGTTACATCTTCGTTACTTTCACCGTTACCAGACCGTGACTTTGCGACGCGCCGATTCGTCATCGCTCTGGTCTTTGCAGAGTTACCGTTGTGACGATCAAACTTAGGAAATGTCAGCGACCCATCGTTACCAGTGAGCCAGCCAACGGAGCGCATCGCGGAGCTGAACTTCTTGGTAAACGTCAGCCGGTCAATGAATGCATCTGTGACGGTCACTGCCTCGCCGTTGACGGAGTTCTCATCGGCCCAAATCCAGATGCGCAGCAACTTGCCAACAACTGCGTCTTGGTCGATGTTGAGCATCGCCGCCATGTTGACCACCTCGGGCTTGTCCGGGGTCGTCGTCTCAAACTTGATCCATTCGCCAGCCATTACGCGGCCTCCTTAATTAATCCCATCCTGTTGTCCCTATGCCGCTCGCAAGCCGCCTTGATCGGATTGCGCTTCGTGTTGCGGGCAATGACGCCCTCACCGCTGGCACTGGCCTCGTAATAGGTCGGACTAGGTGGCGTGCCGATGAATGCGATGGTGTAAACGCGGCAAGGGCTGCGCCACGCGCGCTCGATGCCGTCCGACTGCACGCTAACCACCTGCCACTTGATCGGCGTCTGATAGAGCGCGTGCATGGCCTTGAGGCCAGCGCCTGGTTCTGGGTCAGGGTGAGGGTGGCCGGTCATCCCATGCGCCCCAAAGCCGCCCTGTACCGTCCCAGCCACACCCGGACGCCATGCAGCACCTGGCCCGGCAGTCGCGTCAGCAGCAAGGCCTCGCGCTCGGCTATGCGGGCTTCGATGGTGGGACGGGACAGGTTCATGCCGCCAACCTCATCTGAGCCGGTGCAGTCCACTGCGCAGCCATCGCCTTTGCCACGCCTGCGTAGGTTTCAGAGCGCATGCGGGCGCGCTCCGGGCCCGGCGGCATGCGGTGTATGCGGGCTTCCCTGCCCTCTACAAAGTCCGTCGAAATGAGGGGGGGCAAACCCTTGAGCCACAGGCAGGTTGCTTTCGTCTCTCCATGCCCGAACTGCCACGGCTGGATGATCTGATCCGGCTTGCGATAGAGCGTCGAAAGAATGCTGATCGGCTGCTCGAATGCCGTCTTGGGAATGTGCGCCGATCCGCGAACCAGCCGCATGAAGAACGACACAGCAGCCTGTTGACGGCCATCCATCCGCTTCGCTTCGAAGTGCCGCGATCCGCTTACGCTGGTGTGGGTGCAGGGCGGGTGAAAGATCGCCATGTCCCACGGATAGTCCAGCACGTCGAAAATGTTGCCTTGGTAGTGGGGGCCCGGCTTAGCGGTCGGCAGCAAGTCGCACGACATGGCGTCGTGTCCAAGCGCGATGAAGGCGTCCCGCACAGCCCCGGATTGCTCGCAGCCGATGAGGACGTTCATGCCCTGCCCTCAGTCCACGCCGCCGCATCCAGTAGCGCCTCGCGGATCACAGCGCCATCGGCCTGCTCGATGCCCTTGCAGATGCCGAGAAGTGTCGCGCGCGCTTCCTGATCGGTGAGCTTGCGCACAAGGATTTCGGGGCGCATTTCAGCAATGGCAGCTTTGCTGGCGTTCATAGGCCGACAATCTCCACATGCGCGCACGACTGAGCGCCCTTGGCCTGCGCGTAGCGCCACTCAATCTGCGGATGGTTGTCGGCATGCCCCAGTGCATCTGCAACGCCGTCACGCACCGCTTTGAAGGCGCTGGCGAGGTTGTCCGAATCGAAAGGGCGCTGGCTCTTACCCATCAGCCGGGTCAGAGTGACCACCATCGGCAACGGGATGATCTTGGCTGACCGGCAGCAAAGATCGGCAGTGTGCCGCTGCGACTTCGACCGGCGATGCCGAACAAACCACTGCTCGCGCAGATTAGCCACGCTCACAATCCTGATCGGCAGCAGGGCCTTGAAGGTCGGCGCGGTCATGCTGCAAGCCTCACCTTGCCCATGAACTCGGCAATCACGGAGTTCTTATTGCGCTCGGCAGCAAGCTCGGCACGCGCCTCGCGCAACTGCGTCTCAAGCTCACTCTCGCGCTTGCGGATCGCCGTGGCGTCATAGCCGCGTGAGTGGAGCAGCCAAAGCAGCGGCAATTCGTTGCCTGCCGCATCCATCAGGCGGTCGAGAAACTCGCCGCTGATCCCCGCATCGCCCTGCTTGATGCGCGACCACACGCCGGGATCAATGCCAGTGTCGAGCGCCAGCGTCTTGTCTTGCAGGCTCGCGGCCTCGGCGCACTTAATGCAGGCATGATGCAAGCTGGTGATATTGGCCAGCGAAGCCATGTCCACCGGCACTGGCGACCGCTTGATGCGGAGATGAAGTTGAGCGGTCTTGGCCATGGGTATTGCAATGCCTCTCAAGAGAATTGACTAGCGTTGACGGACGGTTCGCAGGCCGAATGAAGGCATGTCGAAACCAGACCAATCGAAGAAAAAAGCCCGCCAGCCATCAGGCCAGCGGACAGGTGCCCACGCGCACAGGGAGGGAAGCGCGTGGGGAGGGAGACCATTAGCCGTGCTCCACAAACTCAAGATCGCGGCTCGTCAGTTGCTCGTAAATCTCGGAATCGGTCAGCGGCCATTCGCACTCGTCAATGCGGTGCGCGACTTCGGTGGCGTTGGCGAGCCAGAAGGCACGGATGCCAATGCAGCCCACTGCGATTGCGGCAAGAGAGAGAATGGCGAGCATCTACGCGCCTCCCGCAACGATCTGCTTGGCGTCATGGCGGCTGCGATTGCGCGGACTTACGAGGCGGAGCATTTAGGCGCTCGCATGCAGCGGATCGGGGCAAGGAACGAGGCGTCCCAACGGCCCTGCCCTGTTCTTCAAAACCTGATCGCGGTAAATGACCAGATCAGCGTCTTGTTCGGCGCGGATCAGCTCAGGCGTCATCTTCAAAAAGCCAATCTCACGCTTGGTGAGGTGCCGGAAATCGCTATCCTCGACACGAAGGCACTTAACAACTTGCATGGGGAACTCCAATGGAAGCACACGAGGTTTTGCAGCTGTGGGTTGTGGAGTGGTCAGCCGAAAGCAACTCTTTCAACATCCACCGAGTCCACGAGGCCATCCGAAAGAACAAAGGCGCGTTCGACGCCTTCGTGGAAGATCGCGAGAGATGGCAGCACTGGATTCCGCTTGGACTCTTTGCCGACAAAGAGAAGGCCAGAGCGTTTAGCGACAAGCTGCACCTCATCCGTAACGCTGACCTTGACCAGCGCCAGGCGCTTGCAGAGTTGCAACAGCGACGACATGAAGAGCAGCAGACAGCCGAGTTGCGCCTTGAGCGGCAGAACCAGATGCGCAGAGACATGGGCCTGCCGCCGTTGCCACCAGACGACGAGTAACGGCTCAAGCCAGCGCTCCAATGAACTGGAAACGACTGCTCTGCATCATCGGGAGGCACGACTGGCGCTTTGCCTGCGTCGATCCGTGGGCAGCGCGGAAGGTCTGGTGCTGTGCCAGATGCGGCAAGCGCAAGGCGGGAGCGAAGGTTTCGGATGCAGAAGCGGCGAAGTGGCGACACATGGCGGACTAGGCGGCTTTAGCGACGCGCTGCGGACGGCCTTTGGGGATGGCGTCCAACTTTCCATGCCTGTAGGCAGCAGCAATCACGCGGTCTGCAATGCGCTGGGGCAGCACCTCCGGCCAATCGCTGATGGCCTGAACGCTGATGCCGATGGCAGTAGCGGTTTCAGCTCTGCCCCCGAAGATTTCGATTGCTTTCGACTTGTCCATGCCGCGTATGAAAGCATACTTTCATCACGCATACAAGCATTCTTTAATCATTTTGCGCAAGCATGCTTGCGATGAACGAACTCCAGCTAGGGAAGAACGTTGGCTATTTGGTTGACACCATTGAGGTGTGCACCCGAAAGCAGCTTGCTATGGCGATGGGTAATAGCGTTCAAGCCGTAGGTCAGCTGATTTCCGGAGCCAGCAAAGGCCTAAAGCCTGTGAACCTGGTCGCGGCTGCTGATCGCCTAGGAGTTACTGAGCGGGAGCTTGTTGTCATGGACATGCAGGCCGAATTGTTTGACCCACGCAAAAAGAAGGCACGGACGCCGCAACCCAAGGGAGATAATCCGTTGCTTTCGACCGATCCAAAGACCCTAAAGCCACTTACGAAGGCTCAGGCCAACCTAAAGACCGTCATCAATCTACTGGCGGGGTCGATCAGTGATGCCCAAGCCAACGCTATCGCTGAAATGATTAAGGCCAGCATCTCTGAGCCTGAATCAAAGGCAGAGCCGCAAACAAAAACGAAGCTGAAGCACTGACCTATGTCCGCCCTCTGCTGCGTTGATCTGGAGTGATTGAAATGCGTGATTTTTGGCAGGGCTTAGTAGTGCTTATAGTTCTGCTAGTTCCAACCCTGGGATCGCTCCTATTGTTAGGTTGGATGCTAAAGAAGCTCAGCGATCTTGGCACCGTCGGAGAGCTTCTGATGTTCCCGGCGCTGCTTGTTGCTGGACTCAGCGTGTCGATGAGCTGCTGGCTGATTTTTGAAGGACGGCGTGCAGATAATTCTTTTGTGGGCTTCGGGGCGGCAGGAAGAGAACTCGTCAGGCACTTGCGAATGGCGGGCATTCTCACCGCTGTTGGCTGCGTCCTCTGGATATTTTCAAATGCTGGCGCATGGCTCTAGTGGAATGGGATTTGCAGTAAAACAATAACGGATACAGCGCCACTCAGCATGAAGTAGCTACCCCCACCACCCAAGCCCGCCGCGTGCGGGCTTTTTTTCGTCTACTGAAAATCTTTTTGTAAGTATGCTTGCATCGCCCATGCAAGTATGCTTTACTGCACTCCTGAAGTCGCAACCCGCGGCGAGAAGGGGGATGAAGATGCAAATCCAGATTGATCCGGCGCGACTTGCACAGGTCGAGAAGAAAACCCTGAGCAAAGGCAGCCACAACAGCTTCTCGCAAGGCATCTGCGTGATGGAGGCTGTTGCCTACGTTGCAGGCGAGAAGTTCAGCGATAACCCGGAGTGCGCCTGCCCTGTCATCGGCGTTTTCCTCCGCAACTGGAATGACAATCTCGACAACGAGACGCGCCAGAAGTTGAAGCCCTACGTGTTGCGCCTTGTCGGCACTCGCTCCACTGCCGAAGTTGAATCGCGCCGCGCTTGGATGGCGACTGACTGGTTGGTGCGCGTCTATACGCCCGCATGGCTTCGCCTTGCGAAGCTCGATAAGCAGGCGGAACTCCTTGAATCGCTGCAAGAGCTGACCGGCGCGGCTTCATGCCAGCCGATCATGCCTGCGCTTAAGGCAATCCAGTCCGACGCGGCTGCCGCACGGGCTGCCGCAGGGGCTGCCGCACGGGCTGCCGCATGGGCTGCCGCACGGGATGCCGCACGGGATGCCGCAGGGGCTGCCGCAGGGGCTGCCGCACGGGCTGCCGCACGGGATGCCGCAGGGGCTGCCGCACGGGCTGCCGCACGGGATGCCGCAGGGGATGCCGCATGGGCTGCCGCAGGGGCTGCCGCACGGGATGCCGCAGGGGCTGCCGCACGGGATGCCGCATGGGCTGCCGCATGGGCTGCCGCATGGGCTGCCGCATGGGCTGCCGCAGGGGCTGCCGCATGGGATGCCGCACGGGATGCCCTCAAGCCGACCGTCACCACGTTGCAGGCCAGCGTGTTCGTGTTGATCGACAAGATGATCGCTGCTGGCGTGGACGCCTAAGCCATGTCCTTCAACCACGACAACCACAGCGCCACGGCTGCCGCTTACGAGGAGCGTCCGACCTTCGACTTGCAGGACGCCATCGAGCGCCGCCTTGAGGACGACGACAGCGACCGGATGGAGCTGCTGAAGTCCGTCATTGACGACGACAGCGATGTGGCCGAAATGGTGCGCAATGCACTGGCGGTCATCTTCGACAGCACCAGCAAGTCCGACCACATCCTGAGCGCCTGCGGACGGCTTACGACTTACGGGCAGCGCATCTTGCGGGCGAAGGTCATGCGGCTTGAGGGGGTTGCATGAACTTCACCGCCCTCCCCTCGCCCCACACCAAGGGCATCGCACTTCACAGCGAGCGCGGCCTGATCGCGCTGCTGACCCCTCGGGAGGCCCTTGACCTTGCCGCCACCCTCATCAAGGCACGCGAGGCGCTGTATGCGCCTGCTGGCACTACGGAGCAAGCCGCATGAGCGCAAAACATACGCCAGAGCCGTGGATTGCTGACGATTTTGCTGAGGGAGACGGTTTGCGTACGCGAATTTCTCTGCCCGATCACAACGGCATCCCTAATGCCGCGATTGCTTACGTGCAGACAAACAAAACACCGGACTGGCCTTCTGAGCAAAGAATCACGGCGACGCAGGCCGAAGCCAACGCCGCCCGCATCGTGGCCTGCATAAATGCCTGCACTGGCCTTGAAGACCCTGCCGCAGAGCTTGCCGCACTCAAGGCGCAGCGCGACGAGCTTCTGGCGGCGCTGAAGGCGTTGGCGGATGAATATGCCGACCCGGAATTGGCGATGGAAGGCCCCGCATACGCCGTCGCCCGCGCAACAATCGCAAAGGTTCAGCCATGACCCGCGACCACGCCAAGCAGCCCCGACGCTGGTCGTTGCGCTTCGTGATTGCTCGGCTCATAGGCAAGGCTTGCGTCGAGCGCGCCAATCACAACGAAGTGCTGCGCCACCACGCCAATCGCCACAACGTGCGGTGCGATCCGACCTTTGCGCCTGATACGCATGAGCTTTCGCTGCGCCGGGTCTGGCGGGGATTGCAGACGGGGATGAAGACGCAGGAGGGGTGCAAGTGAACGACGACGACTCACGCGGGCCAGGCGATCCCGATGCGCATGGCTATCCAGAAGAACCCATGCAGCTCACGCCGGCAGAGCTTGAGGAATTGAACGCATGGCTCGACGCGCTGCACCGCAACCACCCGATTTTCTAAGAGGCTCGCCAGCCGCCTGTAAGTGCTGGCATAACCTGAAAGGAGCAACAACATGGGCTTTATCGCAAGTGATACCGGCGGCGGCAACTTCAAGCGCGTCCCGTCCGGCGTTTTCATCGGTCGCTGCTATTCGCTGATCGACCTCGGCACACAGACCACCGCAGCCAATGCGCAGTATGCAGAGAGCAGCAAGCCGAAACTGCAAGTCGGCTGGGAACTGTTCGGAGACGACGAGGACGGCAATCCGCTGACCATAGAAATCGACGGCAAGGAAATGCCGCTGACCATCAGCAAGCGTTACACGCGCTCGTTGAACGAGAAGGCCAGCCTTCGCAAAGACCTGAGCGCATGGCGCGGTCGGGACTTCACCGACGAGGAAGCCAAAGCCTTCGACGTGTCGAAGCTCATCGGCGCGTATTGCATGGTCAACGTCACGACCAGCGAGACGAACGGCAAGACCTACAGCAATGTGGCTGGCCTCACGCCGCTCCCTGGTGCGCTCAAGAACAGCAAACCCGCTGGCGTCCATGCGCCGGTCATGTTTGACGTTGACGACCCGGACATGAAGGTGTTTGCCACCTTCCACGACAACTTGCAGAAAACCATCAAGGCTTCACCTGAGTGGGCAAAGGTCGCAGGAAAGGTTCCTGAGACTGCCGGTGATGGCTTCGGCGACGACGACATCAGCTTTTGATAGGAGCCACGACCATGCTGCCTGCCCTCTACCAGCTCGCCAACGACTACCGGGATGCCCTCCCGGTTTTGGCAGAGCTTGACCCCACCGATCCGACGTTCATTGACACGCTGGAATCTCTCGTCGCCCCCCTTGAGCAGAAGGCTTACAACGTCGCCTGCATGTCGAAAACCATCGACGCGCTTGCGGAGGCTCAAGCCAGTGCCGCGAAGGAGCTATCAGCCCGCGCTGCGGCCACTGCCAAGCGCGCAGAGGCGCTGCGCGAGTATCTGGCGGTCAACATGCGCAAGGCTGGCATCACGCGCATCGACGCAGCGCCTGATCGCCCTGCGTTCTCGCTTTCATTCCGAAAGAACCCGGCGAGCGTGGTCATCACCGACCCGGCTGCGATTCCCAGCGACTACATGCGCTACCCCACCGCACCGCCGCCCGCGCCTGACAAGACGCTGATCGCCAAGGCCATCAAGGACGGTTACGCGGTGCCAGGGGCCGAGCTGATGCAGTCCGAACGCCTGCACATTGGATAGCCCCATGAAACGCCCAAGCCGCAGCACCCAGCGCCGCAAGGCTCGCCGCGATGTGATGAGGATGAAGGGGAGAGGACGGTGAGCGACGACCTGTTCGGCGTCACGCCCAAGCAATACGCCCCGGTGCAGACCGGCAAGCGCCGAGACCCCGTCCCGAAAGGCTATGCAGGCATCCCCGGCACCGGCCCCGAGGGAAAGTGCTGTAAGCACTGCGCCAGATTAAAGCAGGGCAGAACCGAGAAATAAACATGAAAACTTTTACTGTTGACGCCGAAGCGATTGAAATAAATGCAGACAGCCGTTTGAAGGTGCGCCTGCAATTTGACGCAGAGCCGAGCGCGCTTCTTGAAGATATTTCAGTGGACGACATTGTTGCGAACGTGGATGTGGACGACTTGCTGAAACGAATTGGGAAAGACGCCGCCGCTGCCTACTGGGATTTGACCGATGCCGAAGCCTGAAATGTTTTTAAGGGCTAACGCCTGAATTAAGCGGCGGGCGAAGCCCGTCCGCTTGAACTGCTGGTTATGCCAGCGAACTTACATTGGAGAACAAAGATGGGAACCTATGACACCCGTGGCGGATCGCCGCGACACGACCCAGCAGCAGACCAAAGCGAGATTTGCGACGGGTGCGGCAACACAGCAAGCGAGTGCAGTTGCCAAGACGAAGATCAACGACACCGCGCATTTATGACCGCCACCAAGGGCATGCCGGCTTCTTCGGTGGCCGTTTGCCTTAGCCACGGAGCAATGGGCGTCAACTACACAGGCTGCACGCGCGGCATGTTGGCTGACGCCTACGCCGTGGCAGTTGGCGAAAGGCAAAGTGGGAAAGCTGCCGAGAAGGAACGGCTGAAGCGCCTTGACCTTCATGCATTCGCGGAGAAATGCGACGCCTACTGCCGCGCTCGAAATCACGGCTACGTTTCACGGCATAACGCCGAAGCTCACTTGCCGCCTTGCCGCAAAGACGGAGGCCAGCCATGAACGCCGAAGCCGCGAGCGGCAAGTCGGTCAAGTGCAGCGCCTTGTTAGAGCGCTTCACGGTGGACGAAATAGAGATGGCCGTGGCCGCATACGACGCCCTCGTTGATTGCTGCGACGACTGCCTGACCAAGCCGCAGCAGAAGCGGATGTTTGAGCTGGGCCTGTATGAGAAGCGCGGTCGCATGACCCGCACCACCGACCTGTTTGTTTCTCTGTTGAGTGACATGCAGGATTTCGTTCGCTCTAACGCATATTCGACCGACTCCAAATCCCCCAAAGAGTCGGCCCTAAATCCTGCGACCAACGCAGCCACGGGCATTGCAGCGGGTCAGAGCGGTGATATGAGGACTAAGAAATGAAGCGCAAGACAGACGAGCAGCGGGCGATTGATTTCGCAGTGATTGCCGACAAGGGCAAATACAGCTACCGCTATTCCTTCATCGCGGCTATTCGCAGCGAGCGCCGAGCCATGCGCAAGGAGATTGGCGAGTTGTTGAATGGGTTGTTGGCGGCAGAGCGCAAGTCGCTCAGCAGCGCAGGTTGCACCGGCATCTTGCTGGCGATGCACGCATTGAAAGTGAAGGAGCAAAAGTGAACGACAAGAACGAGGTGTCGCTGCCGACCACAAACGAGATTCAAGCCCTATACGAGCGTGGTGAAAACCGAGGCCGAATTGCTGGCGACATGTATTTGAATCAAGTGGTTTCCACCGCCATCGCCCAAGGCCGCGCCATCGTCATCAGCGCCGATGATCCGCGCCTCAAGATCACGGTCGAGCGGCTGGCAGAATTGGAGCGGGATGCGGAGCGGTATCAGCATCTTAAGTTAAAAAGCAGCGAGGGGGTTCACCCCGAACCAGATTACTACCAGTTCATACCTGTAAACGCGTGGGTTGGCCCAGTTCGTCCAAGGCAAGCAGGTTCCCTTGATGCAGCCATCGACGCCGCCATCGCCGGAGAAAAGAAATGAGCACACTAGAACAAGAGCAGCAGTGGCGGGCTGATTTCAACTCAGATTTGGGCACGTCCAACATCTGTGGCCGCCACGATTACGCCCGCGAATACTTGCTGCAAGGCTACCTCGCAGGCCGCGAAGCCCAGCAGCGGGAGGATGCGGAGAAAATCAGATTGCGCGACTCCATGCTCGATATCACGAAGCAAGAGTTTCGGAACGCCAGCAGCGACTTGCACGCACTTCAAGGCAAATACTTCGATCAACAGGTTGAAATCGGCCAATGGAAAAATCTCTGCGAAGGTAACGACCACAAGATCACGCAGTTGCAGGCGCGGGTGAAGGAGCTTGAATCGCGGCTTGCTGCGGGTGAGCCTCCGCTTTGCTATGTGAGTCTTCAAACCGTGTCGGGCATGACGGGAAAAGTTCGTGGGCGTGGTGGCGAAGGTATTTTCAAAGCAACACGCGACAAGCAAGAGAGATACGGATTTACCGAGCCACTTTACACGCACGAACCCACACAACCACCCGCCGCGCAGGTGCCGGATGAGCCGGTGGCGTGGCGTTCTCGTCATGTCAATTATGTCGGCTGGACATTATCCGAATGGGAGCTGCCAATGCGCGAAGGACAAGAACAGCAACCGCTCTACCTAGACCAGCGGTGCGCAGCTATTCCTGACTATTTGCACATGCGCGACGTAACCCACCCAAAGGCTACAAATCCAGAAGAAGCGTGGATGTATGCAACGGGCTGGAACGCCTGCCGCGCCGCCATGCTCGCATCCACACCGGAGAAAAAGTAATGGCCCTGATGACTGATGAAAACATTAAGGCAATCTGCAAACTCAACGGCTGGGACGATTCCTACCAGTCTCTCAGGTTTGCCCGCGCCATCGAAGCCGAAGCCCGCCAGCGCATGGCGGACGAGTGTGCGGAGATTTGTGATGAATTAGTCCCTGATTACGCAGATTGCCGAGACTCGATGATCGTTTGCGCCAACGCAATAAGGGAACACGCTGCGAAGGAGAAGGCCCAGTGAACAAAGATATTTGGAAAGCCTTTATTGAGGGCTGGCACAGAGGCGTATTGCAATCTGTTCCCTATTGGCCGTTTGCTGCGTTGGCGGGCTGGCTGCTGGCGAAATACACATGAACAGCCCGACGGATGATGACTTGACTTATACGATCATCGGCAATCTTGGCTCCTCGAACGAGAGAGGGATTATCGAGGATGGGCTGCCAGAAGTAGGCTACTCATTTCTGGTAGGCCAAAGCAACGGCACGGCTTTTGGCTTCAGTCCCGACGCCATCAACCAAGGCCGCAACGCCGCCAAACGCGCAGCCCGCGCACGCATCTACAAAGGCCCGGCCAAGACGCCGAAAGGGATGAAGAAATGAGAGGATTCTTGATCGCCGTGCTGATTGTCGCTTCGTATTTCGGCGGCTGGCTTGCTGCGCACGACGAAGTGAATGCCGAATGCGTCCGTCAAGGCTCGTTCTATGTGGGCAATAACACTTTCGATTGCAGTCTGCGTAAGGAGCCAACCCCATGACCAACCCCATACAAGCCCGTGCGCTGGCGATGCTGGCTAAGTGCGATAGCGAGCACTGCGATTACCTTGACCTGCGCAACAGCGGAGCCGTGCATCGTGTCCCGTCCGTGCGCGAACACCACTACCCCGACCTCGCCGCCGAACTCCGCGCATCGCTAGAGCGTGAGACGCAGGCGTTGGCGGAGGTTCAGCGCCTTTGCAACATAGAGATGCCAGCCGTTACCCGCCAGCGCGACGATACCTTTGCAGAGTGCCAGCAGTTGCGCGCAGAGATTCAGCGCATCACGTTCGGACACAACGAGATTCGCAACGGCATGGCATCCACCCAATCCCGCCAGCAAGTCGGCGATGCGCAAGGGGGTGGTGAGTAGCATGGATCGCCTGGCCACCGACGCCGACCTTGAGGAATTGACCGGGTATCAAATGCCCGGCAAGCAGCTTGAGTGCCTGCGTCGGCATGGTTTGCGCCCAATTATCCGCCCCGATGGGCGGCCCCGCGTCACCTTTGCCGCCCTGACTGCGGCAATGCTGGGGGCCATGCCCAGCGCCAACGAGGTGCCGGTGGCAGGCCCGGACTTCTCCGGGTTCAGAAAAGCGGGGTAACGTATGGCGATCATGGGCCGAAAGCGCAAACACAACCTCGACATGCCCGCCCGCTGCTATCTCAGCAAGGGCTGGTGGTTCTTCGCGCCCAAAGATGCGCCGTGGGTCAAGCTGGCACGCGAGGATGACAAGCCCGGCGCTCTGCGGGCCTATGCGGGCCTGATGGACGCCCTGCCGACCGCTGGCACCGTGGCCGAACTACTCGACCGCTACGCCCGCGACGTGCTGCCCAGCAAGGCTCCAAAGACGGTGAAGGATCAGACAAGGCAGTTGGACGTGCTGCGCCGAGTGTTCGGCCAGATGCCCCTCGCCAGCGTCAAGCCACAGCACATCGCGCAGTATCTCGACACGCACCCGGCCAAGGTCAGCGCCAACCGGGAGCGGGCCTTGTTGAGCCACGCCTATACCAAGGCGATCCGCTGGGGTCTGTGCGCGTCCAATCCCTGCAAAGGCGTCGAGCGCAACACCGAGAAGCCCCGCACGCGCTACGTCGAGCACGACGAGTTTCTGGCTGTGCTTGAGGGTGCGCCTGCCGTGGTTCAGGTGATGATGGCGCTCGCCTACCTCACCGGCCAGCGCGAGGGTGACTTGCTCAAGCTCAAGCGCGCATCCGTCACCAGCGAGGGCATCCGTTTTCAGCAGGGAAAGACCGGGAAGAAGCTCATCGTGTCTTGGTCGCCTGCGCTGGCCTGGACGATGGAACAGGCACAGAAGCTATCCGGCAACGTGGCGAGTTTTTGGGTGGTGTGCAAGGCGGACGGCCAGCCGTTCACCGAGGACGGGTTCCGCACCGCATGGCAGAAGCACATCAGGAAGTGCCACGCCGAGGGCAGGATTGCAGAGCGATATACCTTCCATGACGTGCGCGCCAAGGCTGGAAGCGATGCCAAGGATGGCCGTCTGCTAGGCCATATGAACCCCGCAATGCTGGCCCGCGTTTACGAGCGGAAGGCCAAAACCTTCGCGCCGACCAACTGAGTTTATTAGGAAGTTTATTAGGAAGCCGGGGTTCGTAATTTGGGCTGATGCCCTGAAACCCTTATCCTGTATACGTTTTCCTGGTGGGCTGCCCCGGACTCGAACCGGGAACCTACTGATTAAGAGACTGCCGTGTTGTGTCGCAGGATCATGCACTTAGGCCCTATTTTCCTAATATCTGACAGGCCGGAATAGGCAATGAAATCAAAGGGCGCTGTGTCGATATTAGGAAGACAGAAACGCAAAAAAGCCCCCACCGCCGAAGCGATGAGGGCTATGATGTGCTGGCTGTTTTGAGTAAAGCGGAATGCGCAGGCTGATGCGCCAGAGACTCTAGTAGGTTTGGGCAGCTTCAAGGCAGGCCCAATCTCGAAAGGCACCACTGGCTGACCGCTTGAACGGTTCGCGGCATGTCGGATTTCAGCACCGACCCGCTTTACTGAAAGCAGCGTTGCATGGTGAACTGAGCAGGTGGCACGAAAGGCTAGCCGTGCAAACATCGGGGCGAGCTTACATAAGTAGACCGCTGCCAACGGTCTGATCACGGCGCGAATCCGTTACCCGAGCCTTCACGCACTAGCCCCTCACGGGGCTTTTGTCGTTTCAAGAGCCTTCACAGGCTTCCATCCTGTCGGTAGATATGTCACGCCAGTTCTTGGATTTCTGCCCCATCGCGCGCAAAGCAGGCCGGCATACCAGTAGGCATTGCCAGCGCAGCACCGAGGGAATGCGCCGCTCTCATTCGGGCGCATGCGATGGCCGCAGTGGGCGCAGTGCATCACGGGGCTTTTGTCATTTTGCGCTTACCGCCGCCTGCGATCCTTCTCGACAGGGTGATCGGCTTGCCTTCGATCAAGCGGCGCGCCATCAAACAGGCGCTCGATCAAATCCTCCTGCGACCGCTCCAAGGTGTGAATGCGCTCGCGGTCGAAACTGCACTCGCGCTCACAGACCTCAAGCTTGCGATACAGGTGCAGGATCGCCGCGCCCATGAGGCTGATCGACAGCACCATCCATCCGCTCGGCATTTCCTGAAACGTGCCGGTAGCAATTAGGGCCGCGATAATTTCAGGCCGCTGGTTCAGTAGCCAGCCGACACCGGCCATGCTGACAAGGAATGCTGCCTTGTTCGGGTTGCCCTTGGCCCAGGATGTGACGCCGCTGTGCCACTTTGGATCGTCGCGCATGGTGCTTCAGGTGCCGGGGTCTTTGACCAGCACGGCCACGCCGCCCAATGCGGTCACGACGGCGGCAGTGGTGGCAGCGGCCACGCCCAAAGGCGGCAGCAAGACGGCAACGATGGTGGCGATACCGGCCCAGGTGGACGGCTCTTTCAAACGGCGGAAGAAGTAACTCATAGCAGGCTCCTTTTTTGGTTTACGGCTCGTCGGTGATCGTGATGGACACGGGCTGCTTGGCGAGCAAGGCCTCCCGAACTTTGGGATAGAGCTTCATGTAGGCGGTCACCGACTCCACTACGCGACCACCGCCGTTCTTGTTCACCACCGCCGACTTGCCGACGACGATGCAGCCGCTGGTGTCGTCATCCGTGTTGCCGGTGTGGATTAGGATGTATTCAAACCCCGGCACGTCCTGAAGCCACAACATGCCCTTGTGAAACTCAGGCCCGAACTTCCTCAGAAAGCGTTCATGGAAGCCGCCAAAGTTGCGCAGCTTGATCTGATACGTGCCTGCCGGGATGCGCGTTTCGTGCTGCACCTTGTAGGCGCGGTACTCGTCCTCGACCGTCCAACATTCCGGCACAGTGCCGATCAGAATCTGGCCGATGGTGCTGTCTCCATCGGATGAGCGGCGATGGAGGGTCAGGTGCATGGCTTACGCCGCCTGCCCGCCACGAATCCAGAGGATGCCACCACGCGACAGCCCAATGCCGTGCTTGGTGTTGGCAGTGTAAAGCGTATCCGTGAACGTGAGTGATGCAACGGGGTTGCCGTCGATGTATCCGCTGATAGTTCCAGCTTTAGCAACCACGCGAATGCGACGTGCAACGCCCGGCGTCACAGCGGTAGAAAACGACGTGACAACAGCAGAGTTGCCATTCACCGTGCGGAGGAAAAGAAACAGCCCGGTGTTCCCAGCTTCACCTCGCAGTGAGAGCACATAGCTTTGATCCGTTCTGCCGCTGGAGCGGAAAAGAATGCCTTCCTGGCTGCCGCCTCCGTTGGGGATGATGCTTGCTTCAATATCCACATCGGCGACGCCAAGCTCCTTGTGGTAATACTTGAGAGAAGCATCCACCGCACTGACTATGCCGCCAGCCGTGGTGACGTTGATGGTGCCAAGGCCCTGTGCCGGAGGGTTGTTATCTGCCTTAAGCGTCTGGCGAATCCACGGCGCGTTGACGCCGAGATTAGTAACCTGCCGCGTCGCCGTGTGAACTGACAATTCAGTGCTGACAGCCTCATACAGATTGTCGATCACCAGATCGCCGCGCTTCAGCAGATTCGGCTGGATGCGCAGCGTCGGATGGTTCACCGACCAGTCGCGGTCTGTCGCCGCGTAGGTCGAAACGGTCGGACGAATGTAACTAGTGCGAAGTGAGTCAGCCATTTCAGTTTGCTCCGAGGTATTTGGAAACTACTTGTGCGAGGGATTGGCCGAGGACATTCAGTCCGGCCTGGTTGTAATGCACGCCGTCTTCCATCTTTCCGTTGAGCGGGAAGTTGAAAGCACTGGTTGTCGCCAACGTGACGTTCGGCTGCTCGCGAGCAATCTCCTGCTGACCTGCGCGCACCTGCTGGAAGCCGGTCGTGTCGTTGCGCGGGGTGGCAGGGATGCCGCTAGCGAAACTGCCAGTGCGGACGATGTGGAAAATGAAGTCGTTGCCGTAGTTGGCGCGCAGCTGACCAAGCAGGTAGACAAAATCGCTCTTGAACTGCGCCTTGGTGGTAAGGCCCAGGTCGATGCCGTTCTGCGCGTCACTCTCGCCCTGCGACCACAGCACGCCAGCGAGCTGCCATGCGTAGCTGTTGGCATCGAGAAAGGCAGTGCAGGCGTTCACGCGGCTCACCAGTCGCGGGATTAGCGCGCTGGACGACAGAGCGCCCGGCGCGCCCCAAAACTCACCGCTGCTCTGCTTCGCGCCCGCAGCGCCGTAACTCAGTGCCGTGCCGCCTTCATAGGCGGGAACCACGATCACGCCGCGCCCGGTAGCTGCGAAGTAGTCCTTGGCGAACTGCGGCCACATGGAACCATAGCCAACTCTGGGCATAGCTCCGATAACCGTTGTGAGATTGGTTTCCAGAGGGTCTGCCAGCGCCTTCAGTGTCATCGCAAACGGGTCCCAATACAGCGCCGTGCCAGCGGTGGCTTCAACAAAAGGCCCGTCGGTATCGCCCCTGCCCGCAGCATTGCTCTGTCCAGCAAGCACAAACACATCGAACTCAAGCGGAGGCACCGCGAAGATCGTGCCGCCACTGCTGCCCCCGCCACCAATTGAAGGGCCGGAAGTAAGCTCCTCGTAGTAGATGACGAACGTGCCATCCGCCCGCAGCGCGCCGATGACGTAGGCCGGATATTCCGGCGGCAGATCGGGGTTGATGGATGAGGTCGTTAGGCCAAGGGCAGTGAACTGCGCATACTTGGTCAGCACGGAATCATCCGGCGTCTTGAAACTGCGCCAGACACCCCCGATCACTTCCTCGTCGATCACGAAGCTGCCGTCAGCACGCAGGATGCCGGTGACTTGCGACGGGTAATCGGCGGGCAAGTCCGGGTTGATCTGCAAATAAGTCAGGCCCAGCAGCGCGGCAATCGCAATGCCGCTGCCAATCGGTATGGCCCCGATGCGGGTCGAAGATGCCGCGTCAACACGACGCCATAGAACCAACGCTCCCACATCATTGCCGCTGCCAACAGCCCAGAAATAAACGCCGTTGGCTACGGCCGCGCGGCCTGTCGGCTCGTCGACGTATATGCCGCCATTGGTAAGCGCAGCTGCTGCACTTGACATGGCGCTGCTGGCGCTATTGGCGGCGTCGGTTGCGCTGATGCCAGCGTTCGTCGCGTAGACGCTAGCCAGCATCGCGTTGTAAAGCGCGCTGAAACCTTGGCCGGAGACAACTTCAGTCGTCAGCTGTGTTGCCCATGCTTTGCTGGTTCCGGACGGGGGAGGAACTGAGCCTCCTACGGCATACGCCTTTGACGAATACTCATTGCCATCAACATCGCCATTGGTCTTGTTGGCCCAATCCTCAGAATTCAGGGCCGAAGTTGCAGATTCACTAGCTGATTGAGTGGCTTCTGCGGCGTTACTGGCAGCGGAAATACTCGCTGCCACAGCGACGTCTGCCGCCGCTGCCGCAGTGCCGTAAACGGTGTCAGAGATGGTCAGGGCGGTCGGATTGCCGCTCGCATCAAACGAAAGCACGTTGCTGGCGCGCGTCGCCACGGACGGCAGTTCACGATTAGTGGCCGTGTCGAGCAGCGGAAACTTCAGCGCTTGATTCGCAGACTGATCGACTTGCTGCGTCGCCATCCACATGCGGTCGAAATCACGATTGACCGTCTGCGCGAGAAAGTCGCCTGCGTTCTGGTAGTCGAACAGACGCTCCAGCGGCAGCACGCGCTGGATCAGCACAATGGCCGCGTTCGCAGGCGCAGCGGCGAAGGTGATAGTGCCGCCCGCTGGATTGCCGATGTTCTGAGTCGTGTAGGCGGCATTGACCACGCCGTTGACCGTCACCACCAGATCATTGGCCGTCAGCAGCAGGAAGCCGTAGGGGAAAACAGTCGTCGCCCCGTTCGCGGTGTATTGGTTAAACGGGGTTTGGTCTTGAACGGCCATGGTCGCCTCGCAGTTGGAGGCGCTACAGTTCGAGCGTGACCTCGTGGACGCCTGCGCCAGTGCGCCAATCGTCGGTCTGCCCGCCGGTCGGATTCCCGTCCGCCTTGCCGATGCGCACAGGGGTTTCAGAGATCGCGCCAGAGCTGCTGTCGATGTAGTCGTCAGCTTGGTTCTTGGCCTCCGGATTGAAGTCCTTGAGCTGATCCCAGAGCGGCCCATTCAGCACGCCGACATGCGCGTAAATGAACCGGCTCGATAGCGGCGGCTCCCATGCGTCGAGGATGCGTTTCTGCTTGTTGACGACCGAGTGCCGCTCGATGACGCCGCAGGTATGCGCCGCCTTCACCAGCGCCTTGCGCAATGCAGCAGGCACGAAGCCACCCGGCCCGTTGGTTTCCACGCAGACGCCATGCACGCGCAGCCGTTTCAGCAGTGCCGCCGCCTGATCGCACTGATCATCCAGATCGCCAGTCAGCCCGACGCAGGCGTGCAGGTAGAGCTTGCCCTGCGCGTCGGTGTAGACGACGGAGATTGGCGAGGCGTCGCCCTTGATCTTGCCGAGTGCGCAGTCCCACCAGGCGATTGCCCCGACCATCTGCCGCTGCCCGATCCATAGCGTCGGCACCTTGTTCGCCGTGCGCGTTTCCGGCTCCACCGCATAGGGAATGATCCGCTCCGGGTCGAGTCGCACCTCGCTGATCGGCTTGGCTTCGAGCTGATATTGCGAGTCCCAAGCGTTCAGCGTGCGCGTTTCGCGGCGCTTCAGTTCGACTTCCTCGCGGGTGAATCGCTCCGGCCAACTGCACTGCCCATACAGGTCGATCACCTCTTTCGGCGGCGCATCGAACCAGACCTCGCCGGACTTCACCCGGTAATCGACACCTTCCACCAGCATCCGCGAAAACTTGCCGATGCCGCGCATCACGTAAAGGCCGTCCTCCATTACCTCGAACGGAATCGGATAGCGCACCGCCTTATTGGTATCGGTGTAGCGGTGCGAACACTCGAAGAGGGGGATTTTTAGGCACGCGGCACCGCCTGCGATCTGCTCCGGGTAGATCGAATCGTGCGTGTGTGGCGTGCCGACGAAGGTTTTCTGCCAGCCGGGGACAAGGATGTGTGTCGACTCCTCTATCTTCTGCCGGACATTCTGACGCGCTTCCGGGGTCTTGATGTTCTTCGGCACCTCGATGTCGTCGAAGTCGGCATCATCGGCGCGCGAGCCTGTGGAGTTGCTGTTCATGCCGATGGCTTCCATCGACGGGTTTCGCGCGTCGGTCGAGCCATTCACCCAGAATGAAAAGGCTCCCGGCTTGGCAGGCAGCATGCCCTGACAGAGCGGATGACGGCGCAACACGTTCAGGGTGTCGCGCGTCATCTTGCCTGCAAGATCATCGTCTGCCGCGTAGATCAGCGTCCGGTTCTCCGGGTTCTTCCAGAGCTTGTAGGCTTTCCAGACGGCGTAGATGGTGGACTTGGCCGCGCCGCGGAACACCATCAGCACCCGCACGCGGTCATTGCACGTATCCAGCCAATGGCAGATGCGGACATGCAGCAGCGGAACTTTCCAGCCTTGCAGCTGCGCCCAGATCAGGAAAAAGGCTAGAAAGCTGGTGTCAGCTTTCGAGCTTGTCGGCATAGCGATCCTTGATGCGCTGCATCAGGCGATCCGCCTCGACTTCGGCGCGCTCGAGCAGCGACTCCTGTCGTGCGTCGGCATCCTTGCCCTGCCAGCCTGCGTCCTTGTGCGTGTCGATCACGGCCATTGTCCGCACCAACAGCGTTGCTGTGCTGCCCGCCAGCTTGCGGCACCAAAAGGCATCGCCGCGGGTTTCGGCGTCCATGTCCTTCGGCAGCTGTCCGTAACCCGGCCAGTTTTCCGGGTCAGAGTCCGTCAGTGTCTGTTCGGCCAGCCGGTCGGCAAGCTCTACAAAGCGGCGTTTCAGTTCATTGCGCATAGCTCATTCTCCGGTGATGTTGGTCAAATCTGGCGCGCGGGATGGCAGCCCTTCGCCCATCTCCCACCAGTAGCTGTTGCCCCATTCCGACCCTGACCGGCGCGTCTGGCGCGCCATGTAACCCGGCGAGATCGACTCCTGCATGTCGTCCAGCACGGCGTGATTGATGGCGCTGCGCAGATACCAGAGGTTGATGAGCGGGGTATTGCCGCGCGCGAAGCGGAATGCCTCCTGATACAGACTGGTTTTATCGCCGGATGCCAGTTCGCCGACGTTACCGAGCGTCAGATTGCCGAGCGCGCCCAATTCACCGAACACAGGCCCGGCGAGGTTGGAATAGTTAGGCAGCCCATTGCGGGACTGGCCGCCGAGTCCGGTGTAGAAGATGTCGCCGAGGATGCCCGCGCCGCCGCCCTGCATCATGGCGGCACCCAGAAACTTGCCGGTAGTGGCGTCGCGCGGGTCTTTGCCTGCTGCAATGTCCTTCGCCCACAGCGATACCGCGCCCATCGCCGTCAAGCCGGTGAACATGCTCACGCTGTAGCGGAACCGGCTGGCGTTGTCTTCCATCGCCCGCATGCGTCGAATGGTGCGGCTGGCGACTGCAAACGGGTAGGTCTTGAACAGGGTCAGCATCCGCACGAACTCGCCGCCCAGCGTGCCAACCTGCGTGCCCTGCTGCAATGCGGCCCGCGTCGCCAGATCGCCGCCGACGACAGCCGTCTGACTTTCTTGATCGATGAAGCCCAGCAGCCGGGCGATGGCTTGGTTCTTGGCCGATTCGTCGATGCCCTGAATATTGGCGATGCCATCCGGCGTCAGAGAGTCCACGCCTAGCACCTGTTCGGCTTTCGCCTGCTGCCAGATGGCGAAGTCCTCCGCCGTCACGCCTGCCAGCTCCATCTGCCGCCGGTCACCGGCATCCAGCGCCGCCCAGTCCTTCGCGCGCGTCCGGTTCAGGGTTTCGCCCATCATCAGCGCATGCGTGCGGCGGAGGCCGTTCGTCCATGCCTCCAGCCCCTGCACCTTCATCACGAATCCGGCCAGCTTGGACGTGAAGCCCATGCTGATGTTGTCCGTATGCCAGCGGCTCATCTCGCTGCCGAAAAAGTCCATGGCATACCCGACACGGCCCGCCGCCTGCTTCGATTCCTCGCCGAAGCCGTCGAAGAACCGCGACATCGCACGGCCTACCGGCACGTTGTTGTGATGCGCCGACATCAGCACGCTAAACGCATCGGGCAGGCTCGACAGCATGGTGCCCGCCAGCTTGGTCGCTACCTGCCAGTTGCGCACCGCCTGCCCTACCTGCGCGAGCCGTGCGCTGGCTGGCATCGATGTGGTGCCGTTGACCGTGTTCCATGTCATGTCCAGCGTTGCGCCGTAGTTGCGCAGTCCGCTGTCGCCATCCATCTGTTCGGCGCTCTGCTTGAGCAGGGTAAACGTGGCGTTCGGATTCGGCCCGAATTCCTCCATCATGGCGATGGTCTTAGCCATGCCGCTGACGTGGTTGCCGATGGCCTCATACATGCTGCCCGCGTTGCCGAACTCGTCCATGTAGACCACATACGAATCGGCGTCCTTGAAGTGCAGGGCGCGATGCTTTTCATCGAAGCGCGATGCCCTCGATCCGCGCCCGCCGCCCGCTGCTGGCGTCAGCTTGTTGCGGCCTTCGGTGGCGATGGTGTCGTAGGCGTTGCCGAGATAGTCCAGCACTTCGGCATCGTTCATCTGCGATCCGTCATCTTTCAGCGCCCGCGAGCGGTCGAAGTAGCCCGCCATCTTGCGCGACCAGGCGTCCTTTCCAGCCTTGACGATGGACGCGAGGTTGTGCGGCTGCGGCAGATAGCTGTAGTCGAGCTTGCCGATGTCCGCACCCGCTGCATTGGCGCGCACCCGGATGCGCTCTGTCGCTTCGGTGTAAGCCTTCGCCGCCTTGCCCGCCACCTTGTTCCCTGTGGAACCCGGCGTGTAGACCTCCTTGGCAAAATCCACCATCGCCGTCCGGTCATGGATCAGGCCCAGGAACCGAGGCTCGACACCGTTGATGAAGTCCATCAGCCCCGACAGCAGATGGTTGCGCGTGCCATCGATGCGGTTCTGCAAGGCGTGCAGCCGGTCAGCCAGCGCGGCATGGCCCTTGCCGGTCGCGCGGGTCAGCTTGGCCGCATCCGTCACCAGTCGCGCCGACTCCCGCATCTGCGCAGACAGGTTCTGGGTCTTGCGCTGTGCGGTCTTGGCGGCTTTCTGGCTGTAGCGCACCAGCGCCATCTGCCCGGCGGCGACCACGCGCTGCTCCCGCGTCATGCTGGCGAAATTCGGATCAGAGCGCGCCAGTTCGCGGATGTTGGCGCGCACCTCAGCATCGACAAAATCGGACTCGCCTTTCTTGAGCGCGCGACCAATGGCCGTCTCTACGGCTTTCACGCATTGCGGTTTCATGCAGTCCCCAGATAGCAGGTAATGGCAGCCTCGAACATGGCCCCGTCCTTGATCGCGGCCTGATATTCGGCTTCGGCTTCGTCCAGCAGCGACGCGGCGTTGCCGGTTACCGGTGCGCCGGTTTCATCGTAGCCAGTCAGCACCACGCTATCCGGCGCGGCATCAACGCGCGCACGGAGGGCGGCGAAGTCCGGCGCAGCGTCCAGCACGGCCAGTTTCGGCGCGTCGGCAGCAGCAGCAGCACGGGCGAAGTCCGGCACATCCAGTTCGTCACCAGTGCCAAAGGCAGGCGGCTCATCCGGCTCGACGCTGCGTGCGCCGGTCTGGATGCTGCGCCGCGCTGTGCCCTGCTCGCGCACTGCGAATACGGCCTCGTCCATCGGCACTCGCACGGCCACGGCATCGCCTGCGTCCAGCTGCGCCAGCGTGTCGGCCAGCGCATCGGCGTGCAGCTTGGCGCTCAGTGGGTCAGCAGGCACGCCCGGCGCGGTGCGTTCGGCGAAGTTGTCGGCACGGTTGGCAGTCAGCAGTGCATCGGCCTGCTGCGGGGTGACGCGCGGCGAGGCGAGGTGCCCGATGCCGCCGAATGCCGCACCCAGCACAGCATCGATGCCGTAGCTTGATGGCTGCGCCAGTTCTGCGAATCGTTCGTCCGCCTGTTCGGTATCGCCAGCGACGGCGAGCGTGCCCGCTTCCGCCAGTCGCGCGGCAGCACCGATGCCGACATTGACGCCTGCGCCATACAGCACGCGCTGGGTCAGATTGCGACCGATAACGGCAGGCAGGCCAATACCGCCAGCTGCCGCCAGCGCCCGCACTGCGCCCACGCCCGCCGCGCCTGCGCCGCTCACGCCTTCATCCACCAGATCAAGCGGCGTGCTTAAACCCTGCGCGCCGATCAGTCCGACAGGCCCGGTTGCCAGCGGAGTCAGCGTCTCAAAGATGCTGCCGACCGCTTGCGAGGCGCTGCCGGTGGTGCGCGGGTCTGGTTTCCAGTAATCCACCGACCGGCGCATGGTTTCGCCCACGTCGGCGAAGTAGTCATCAGGAATCGACTCATCGCCAGTGGCAGCGCCTGCCAGCACGAACGGCACCGACCCGGCAATGCCCAGCGCCTCGCCTGCCCGTGCAAAGCCGCGCATCGCGCCCATGCCGATAGCCGCGCCCATGCCTTCGGTCGCGCCAATCGCCAGCGTTTCGACATCCGCCAGCGGCGTCGCGTCGAACGTGGCCTCAGTGTCTGGCGCGCTGACGACACTCAGCCAGTCGTTCATGGCAGATAGTCCTGATTCACGGTGTCGGCGATAGGCTTGGTCAGATCGAGCTCGACGCGCTTGCCATTGACCGACAGGAAGTCAGTGCCGTTGCTCACTGCATAGACGCCAGACTTGCCAGGCACTGGCACCAGCGGCAGGTCGCGCAGACGGCCAATCGGCACCTTGGCCTGCTTTGCCACTTCGCTCAGCCGGGTCTGCAATCGTTCGCCGAACAGTCCGTCCGTCATGCCGTAGGGCTTGATGACGCGCTGGTCGGCATGCTCATAGGTGCCGCCGGTCACAGCGTCCATGGCCTTTTTGAACCGCTTGGAATTGATGGCGTCGCTCGAATCGCCCGCGCGCTGGGACATGGCGGCATAGACAGCAGCCGCCGCACTCATCGCCGTTTCGCGCTGGCTGCTGTCGGAGAAGGTCAGCGACGAGGTGTTGGCGTTGAACTCC
Source organism: Stagnimonas sp. (assembly GCA_046598075.1). GTDB lineage: Bacteria > Pseudomonadota > Gammaproteobacteria > Nevskiales > Nevskiaceae > Stagnimonas. The sequence continues at coordinate 6,740 of JBKJJE010000164.1, read as the reverse complement.
TCGACGATTGCCTTGTCCTGCGGTTTCGGGATGGTCTTGTCATTGCGCAGCGCCAGACCCTCGAATCCGAGACGCGCCACGCTTTCTCCTTTCTTGCCGCCCGCATCGGTGACAACGCCACGGCCAGCCATCGCCCCGAACGCTGCTATCAGCGGGTCATCGCCGGATACCTGTTTCATGGCTGCCAGATAGGTGCCGCGATCCGTGGACGTGGCGAGCGCCCCGAACAGTGCGACCTTGCGATCCGGTGGCGCGGCGGCGACGGCACGGGAGAAGGCTGCCGCCTCCTGCCCCTGCAATGGGGAGATTGCCGCGCCAGCCGTTGCCGCGACCTTTTGCACCACCACACCGCGCCCGATGATGCTGGCGGCGAAGGCGGCAGGGTCGGTGAAGTCCAGCGGCGGGACTTCGTCAATCACGCCACGCTCGAGCGCAGCGGCCAAGGGATCGTCGCCGTAATCCTTGCGGGCGGCGTCGCGCATGGTTTCCAGCTGGTCGCGACGCTTGGTCAGCTCCGGCGTGCGGCCTTCCTTGGCGATCAGGGTATCGACCGCCTGCAAGGTGGCGTCCATCTGCGGCAGAGACAGGCTGCCGAACCCGGATGACTGCTGATCCTGATTGAACGACTCGCCAAGCGCCGCGGCGAATGGCGTGCCTGCCACCTCACGCGATACCCGCGACACGTATTCCGGCGAGATTTTGCCGCCACGATCCCGCAGCGCCTGGAATCCAGTGAATGCCTTCTCCGCCGTGTTCAGTCTCACTTCGGCGGCACGCGCGGCACGGTTGGCGGCAATCTCCGCGGCCTGTTGCAACTGCAACTTGCTGCCGACGACCTGATTGAGCAGCGTGCGCCGGTTGTTGGCGTCCAGCTTGCCCGCGTATTCGCCCTTGTCGCTGGTCAGGTCGCGTTCGAGGGCAGCCAGCGCCCCCATGTTCTGGCGGCTGGCGTCCACCTTCTGCTGCACCTGGTTAAACCAGGCGGCATCCTTAAAGTCCTGCGCGCGCTTGGCAAGCTGGTCGGCGGGAATGCCTGCCTGTTGGCCCAGTGTGGCGGTGATGGCTTCTGCTTGTGCATTCAGCGCGGCAATGTCGGCCCCCGGGCGGCTCGACTGTTTCAGCAGCGCATCCATCTGCGTGCCGTAGTTGCCCGCCAGTTCGCTGCGCCGGGTCACTTCGGACGCCTGCGTAATCTCGCGGCCAACGCGCAGATTCGTGCGCAGCGTCATTTCCCCGGTCTGCTGCTGATACTTGGCGCTTAGCCGCGGCTGATACCTGCCCTTCAGGTCGGCGATGCCGTCATCGAAGGCCTTCTGAGACTGGTCATACGGCAGCGAACCGTCAGACAGCTTGTTGCGGATGCCATCGTGCAGCGACCACACGTCGTTGTCGTATTCCAGCAGGGCGGTGGTGTCACGCGAGCGAACGGCCTCGTCCTCGCGCTGCTCCGCTTCCCGCTTGGCCTTTTCAGCCACGCGCAGTTCGTTGTCGCGGACATTGCCAGCGATGTTGCCGACGGTTTGCGCCAGCCCTTGCAGCGCGTCTGCCGTCTGCGAACGCTGCGGCACGCGCACAGCCGGTGCCGCTTCGGGGATGACGGTCGAGATCAGGTCTACGGGGATGCGCATATCAGCCCCCCCAGCCCGGTTGCTTGTATTTCCCGTAGCTGCTCAACAGGCTGCCGCCTGCCTGCACATAGCCAGCGGTGGCGGCATCGCGGCCAGAGCGCAAGCTCAGACCGGCCTGCGTATTCAGGGTGTCGCTGCGACGCTCGCCGGTAAGGAGCGTCGAATAGGCATCCTGCATGCCGGTTTCGGTGATGGTTTGGTCAATCAGCAGGCTGGTGCCCGAGTCCACGTCAACCCCGGATGCTGCCAGTGCAGCCCGTGCCGTGCCGCGCTTGAACTGCGTCGCCTTGCGCAAGCGTTCAGCCTGCGCCCGCGCTGCGTCCAGTTCCTGCCCGGCCTGCGCGTTGATGGCATTGGCCTGCTGCGCGCCAGCCTTTTTCTGCTGCTCTCCCGCGTAGACGGCAGTGCCCGCGCTGACTGCCGCCGACACCAGTAGAAACTCTGCGCCAGTGCACATGATCAGCTCCCGAAATGAAGTTCAAGCCCAATGCTTGAACGGTTGAAGCCCGCGCGCTCATACAACTTGGCGCAACCTTCGTGATTGATGCCAGTGGAGACGCCCGCGACCGCCATCACTGCGCCCTCGTCATAGGCCCACTGGCGGAAGGCGGACACGAGTTTCAGCCCGACGCTGCCGACACGATGCATTGGCAGCACGAACAGACACAGTTCGGTAGCGACGTAGTCCAGCGAGGCCCAGTGCGGCCCCATCACGCACATGATGCCGCCGACAATCGCGCCATCGACTTCCGCCACCAGCACCACGCCATGTCCGCCGATCAGCGCCTTGATCTGTGCTTCGGCAGCCAGACGCGAGAACGTCAGGCGTCCGTATCGCGGACTCTCGGCGTGCATCTGCTCGCCTAGATCAAGGATGCGCGGCACGTCGATGGTGGTGGCTTTGCGGATCATGTGGACTCAGTCGTTGAAGGTGACTTTGCGGATGACGTGCGACAGCTCGAAAGGCAGTGCATACGGCTGCTCGATCACCAGCGGGGCATCGCCGCGATCCACGCCCAGAATCTCGATGCGCCGGTTGCCGGTAAAAGGCTGCGGCGGCTGATCCAGCAAAGTGCTGCCGAACGCCTGGAATTGAATTTCCTGCCCGTTGACGCGACAGCCGATGGTGCCGATGAGCCGGAGCGTGGTTTCAAAGATGCGAATGGTGTTGCCCTGCGCGGTGCCGGTGCCGGTGCCCGCTTCCGGCGTCAGCATCTCGATGCGCGCGAGGTAGTTCAGGCCCACCAGCACGCGGAAGCCGAGACGCGGCAAGGTGATGCTGCCAGCGACCACGACCGCATCCGGCTGCCGCACGCCATCGCTGATGATGGATACGGTCTTGCCTTGCAGATGCGCCAGATCGGTGACCGTGGCGCTGCCCAGCGCGAAGGTGTATTCCTTGCCGCAGTCCACGGTATATCCGTAGTCGTTCGGCAGTGTCAGCGGCGGGAAGGTGTTCGGCCCCGGGGCGGGGACAACCGTCGGAACAAACGACGGCTCAAACCGCTCGACATACCGCTTGGCCACGCCATTGATGAGCCTGCGAACTACCGTCCACAACTGGTCGCCAGTCGGTGACGGCAGCACGGCGATGCTCTCGTATGCGCCGTCGGTGTATTGCGGCACCCAGGCGATGACGCCCTGCTCACGGTCGAACGTCCCGAACAGCATCGCGCCATCCGTGCGCAGCGCGGCAAGAATCTGATGCGGCTCCTGAAAGTGCGCAATTTCCTCGATGCCCTGCCTGAACAGGTGATCAGCGAATACCGTGATGTCGCTGGCCGCATAGCGATCATTCTCGAACCGGTAGCTCATGCCGCGCAGTTTCAGCCCGGCGCGCTGCACGAAAATCGTTTCACTGCCAGCCTGCACCGGTCGCACGCGGGTCGCGCCATAAGGCCCCTGATGCTTGACCTGAATCGATGTCGGCGTGATCGGCTTCTCTACGCCGCCCTCGATGGTGAACTCGCTGCCGTAGGTCAGGATGATCACATCACGGTCGGACGACAGATAAACAATCTCGTTGTTCTCGTCGCTGTCCACCTGATACGAGAAAGCATTGTCATCGGCCAGCCCGATGGTGAAGTCCAGCGGCTCGCCCGTGGTGCTGAACCAGACCGTCTGCGGGTAGCGCATGGAGCCAGCCGCCAGCAGTCGCTGCTGGTGGAAGGTCAGCGTGCGCGGATAGCCGTTGCGGACACTCCAGACAGACGACTCCAGCGTCCATGCCAGCGACGGCACCGTGGTGACGGATGTCAGCTCGCGGATGATGATGGCGACAACTACGGTCGGGCTTACGTAGCTGCCAATCCGCAGCAGGCCACCATTGGCGGTCACGTATTTGCCCACGTCATCCACGCGCCAGCCATCGATGGCGAGCGTCAGGTTCGTGGACTTGCCCACCGGCCCCTTGTCGAGCGGGGTCAGGTCGGTCATCGGCGAGGCGTCGAGGTTCCACTCCGTAGACGGCAGGTTCACCGTGTCGAATGCGCGGGTGATGCTGACATCGACCACGGTCGCGCTGGTAAATGCCGTGATGACCGCGACGCCCGGGCCAAAGATGATGGCGCGACCGACATCGGAGGCTAAGAACACCGGCACCGTCGCCGTCGCCGTGCGCATGCCAACCGTCGCCGCCGATAGCGTGACCGATGAAACTGGGTAGATGCCCTGCTCCCGGAATGGCTCCGTCGAGAAGGGCGCGGGGATCAGCTTCCAGTTCGTGTCGGAGAAGCGTTGCAGGATGTGGATCGGCACCGCTTCGTGCGCGATGTAGAGCGTGTCGCTGCGCTGGCTGTAGTCGATGTCCAGCGGCATCGTGCCGGTATAGGGCGTCGTAATCTCATACGGGACGCCGCCGACAAGGATCGGCTGGCCATCGCGGAAGAAGCGCAGGAAGCCACTGCTGAACTCCAGCATGTAGGTATCGGCCCGGCTGAACACGAACGGCACCAGCTGGCTGCGGCTGGCGTCGAACTTGGCATTGGTGACGAAGCGCGTGCCGAACCGACGTGCGGCCCCGCCCTGCACCCGGACGATACAGTTCTGCATCGCCTTCGCGCTGCTGTTGTAACGCTCGATGTCGATGCGACCAGACAGCCGCGGCGACCACTCGCCGCCGGTAAAGTTGGTCTGAATGAGTGACAGGCGCGGCATCAGTAGCCCCGAACGCGCGACGAGCCAGAGAAGCGCGCATTGAGCAGCGGCGTGTCGCCCAGGGTCTGCGGCGGGTCATCCTGCCCGTCTACCGCCTTCGCCAGCCTCAGCGCGCGCTCGAAGTCGGCGGCGTGGCTCTCCTTCATGCTGGCACTCTGCGTCACTGGATAGGCCAGCGTGGCCGCCATTGCCAGTTCTGCCAGCCGAACGAGGGCCTGATCCCATGTCGCCTCGTTGTCGTTGCGGAAGATGTAGCGCAGCTTGAGCGTGGTGGCATTGGCGAGAATGGTGCGGCTTTCGGACACGTAGTCCAGCTCTTCGCCGAAGTCGCCGACCTGAATGGTGCGCAGCCAGTCGCCCGGCAACTGGAAGGCATAGCTGTAATCGAACGCGGGAGCCTCAGACAACGGCGACAGCACCACGCGCTTGACCGCACAGTTCCACGGATGCGCCCGCAGCAGGGCATCGCGCACGCTCGGATACAGGTTGGCGCACAGCTGCGCACGGTTCAGCCCGCCGTCGATGCTGCCCGTCGCTTCGTCGAAGCTGCTGATCGTCTTGGCTCCCAGCATCAGGAGCGCGTTTGAGCAGATGGATACGGCGGTTGTAGGCATGGTTGCTCCGAAAAAGAAAACGGGGGCGCAAAGGCCCCCGTCAGATTCAGCTTGAAATCACGGAGGGTTAGTCCGTGACGTATTCCACCTCGACACGAATCTGCTGGTTTGCAGTCGGCGGTGCGCCAGTGAAGGTCACATACACCTCGGTCGGGACTGTGGTGGGAGACTCCACCCCGTCCGCGATGAAGGTGCCGTTATCGGCGAACGCGCGAGCGGCCGTGGTCAGCGGCACCGCGCTGGCAATGGCAGTTGCGGCAATGACGGTCTTCGTCACAGGGTCGCGCAGGCCGATGCTCAGGGTGCTGGATGCCGCGCCAGTAGCATTGGAGACGCTGCCGCGCTTGAAGCGCGTGCCAGCAGGCAGAATGACGCCAGTGCCCATGGTGTCGTTGAGTGCGCCCGTCCAGGTGGTCGGGGTATTGAGGGTGAGCAGACGAATGCGCCCGCCCTGATCACCGGGATTCAGCTTGGTTCCGGCGGCGATGCGCGTGGTTTGACGAGAGAGAAGTTCAGCCATGTCAGTGTCTCCTTAGACGAAGTCGATGCGGACAACTTTCTCTTCTTCGACGCGAACCACGCCGTAAGAAGCAGCCATGGACACCTGCCAGGTATCCTTCTTGTCGCCGCGAATCTGGGCCTTGCCTTCGGTGAAGCCAGTGCCCTTGTGGATGGACGAATCGCACCATGCCACCGTGGACTTGACGCCCGCGATGTTCTGGAGACGCTCGTAAGCGATCCAGTTGAAGCCCATCCACTTGCCGGTCACGTCGCCCTCTTGCAGCATCTTCACAGCCAGATAGTCGTGGCTGGTCAACGTGGTGTCGGTGAGGATCGACGTGAGCATGTCGGCGTTGTAGATGATGTTCAGCACTTCGCCGTTGTGGTTGTCAGCCTCGCGCGCACGGAAGATCGAGCGGGTCTGGATCAGCTTAGCCTTGGTGAACGCCGTGCCGCCGTTGACGATGATCTGCGTCGCAGGGAGCGCGATCTGTGCGCCTTCCTTGGTCTGCGAGTTACCGATCAAGGCGTTGTAGTGCAGGATGTCCTTGCGGCGATTCCATGCGGTCATCAGGCTCTGGGTCAGCGGGCCATTCGGATCAGCGAGCAGCTTCGGACGGTCGGCGCGATCCACCGGCAGTGCCTGGTAGAAGTCCTGCATCAGCGCGACGCGGGTGGTGTGGGCGGCATCGCTCCACTGGGTGTCACCGTGGCGAACAGTGTTCGCCGGGGTGTCATCGATCGGAGCGAGGCGGTTGGCAGTGAAAGATTCGCCAGTGATCGAGCCGCGATCAACGGCAGACATGCCGAGACGCGAGTCTTTCTGCTGGGCCTGAATGCG
>JBKJJE010000136.1:0-16182 GCA_046598075.1 Stagnimonas sp. | reverse complement strand
TTCTTGCGGCTGGCCTCTGGCGGCTCATAGTTGATCTGGTCGACGCGCAGCAGGGCGAAGAAACGCTCGCCTTCCATCGGTGAGCGCACGCGGCCATGCACGGTGTCGCCGGTGCGCAGGTTGAATCGCTTGACCTGGCTGGGGCTGACGTAGACATCATCCGGGCCGGCGAGATAGCTGCTGTCTGGCGTGCGCAAAAAGCCGTAGCCGCCGTTCTCGGTCACTTCCATCACGCCATCGGCCATGATGTGATCACCGCGCTTGGCAGCCGCTTTCAGCAGCGCAAAGATCAGGTCCTGCTTCTTGGTGCGGGCGATGTTCTCCAGGCCCAGCGACTCGGCCAACTCCAGCAAGGCCGACGCCGACTGCTTCTTGAGATCGGCGATATGGAGGATTTTCGGCGGCTCGGCGGCAACCGGAGGAGCCACCGCCAGCGCGCCGTCTGCAGCTCCGTTGGCCGCAGCAGTAGGCCGGGCGGCGGCACCGGCCGGGCCGTTGACCAGCCCATGCTGGCGTCCGCGCGCGCGCGGACGCGGCTTGGGCAGTTCCTCGTATTCACCGGGCTCGTCGCTCATCTGCGGCGGCGGCGGCGGCGGGGCATCGTAGCCAGGCGGAATCGCCCCCGGCGGCAGCGGCAAGCCGTTTTCGTCGAGATACACCGGTGCCGCAATCGCTGCAGCGGCAGCGGCGGCCTGCTCCTGCAGCAGGCGGCGGGCGGTGGCTTCCTCCTCGGCGAGAAAGTCCTCCACATCCATCGGCAGGCCTTGCTGGGCGTTGTTTCTGTGCCCCTGACCCTGCTGGCCCTGGCCCTGCTGCCCCTGGCCGGGACCACGGGGCTTATCGTTACGATGGAAGCGACGGCGGTTTTTCATCTAGGAGACTGGTGGAAAAATGAGTTAGGCGAGATGCGGCGTGACAAACGACGCCAGCTGGGTCTTGGAAACCGCGCCCACCTGGGTGGCGGCGGCGGCGCCGTTCTTGAACAGGATCAGCGTCGGAATGCCACGGATGGCGAACTTGGCCGGAGTGCCGGGGTTCTCGTCGACGTTGACCTTTACCACCTTGATCTTGCCGCTGTGCTCGGCGGCGACCTGTTCCAGCACGGGGGCGATCATCTTGCAGGGCCCGCACCATTCAGCCCAGAAATCCACCAGAACGGGGATATTGGACTTGAGGACTTCGGCCTCGAAGGAATCGTCGGTAACAGCGGTGATGTGCTCGCTCATGGCGGGGCTCCGGTCGGTTTCGGGTGGGGGATGCGCGGATGGGTGGTTGCGGTTCGCGCGAAACCAACAGTGTGGCGTGTCGGGGTCCGGCACAACCATCCACGGCGCAAACTGCGATTGATCGTTACAGCAGGGGTAATAGCTTGGCTTGATGAGTGGCTCTTGAACACGCAGACTTGAGACACAAGCCTGGCGGAGCCGTATAGTTGCGTTGTATTTGAATTGATCCCGCTGCCATTTGCAAGCCATTGCTTTGAACCGGCCTTGCTTCCCACACCGAATTAGATGAAACCCGACCACCTTAGCGACCTCACCTTCGCCTCGCTTGACCTCCATCCCCGCCTGCTCTCAGGCCTCGCCAAACTGGGTTACGAGCATTGCACGCCGATCCAGGCGGCCTGCCTGCCGATGGCCCTGGCTGGCAAAGACCTCGCCGGCCAGGCGCAGACCGGCACCGGCAAGACGGCGGCCTTCCTGCTCGCCACCATGCAGCACCTGCTCACCCATGCGCCCAAGGGGCCGGAAGGGGTGCCCGCGCCGGGCGCCTTCATCCTCGCTCCCACCCGCGAGCTAGCGGTACAGATCTACAACGATGCCAAGGAGATCGGCGTCGATACTGGTCTGAAGATGACCGTCTGCTACGGCGGTGCAGGCTATGAACAGCAGCGCGCCGAGATCGAGGGTGGCGTTGACATCCTGATCGGCACGCCCGGCCGCCTGATCGACTTCTTCAAGCAGAAGACCTTCACCTTGAGCTATGTCGAATGCATGGTGCTCGACGAAGCCGACCGCATGTTCGACTTAGGATTCATCGACGACATCCGCTATCTGCTGCGCAAGATGCCGCCCGCCCCGGAGCGCAAGAACTACCTGTTCTCCGCGACACTCAGCCACCGCGTGCTGGAACTCGCCTTCGAGCACATGAACAATGCCGAAAAAGTCGAGATCGAGCCGGAACAGGTGACTGCAGAGCGGGTCAAGCAGCAGATGATCAACGTCAGCAATCACGACAAGCTGCCCCTGCTGGTGGGCCTGCTGCGCAAGCTCGAAGCCACCCGCACCATGGTGTTCGTCAACACCAAGCGCGGCTGCGAGATGGTGGAGCGCGCGCTGGTGAAGAACGGCTTCACCGCCGCAACCCTCTCCGGCGACGTGGCGCAGACGCGCCGCCTCAAGCTCCTGCAGGAGTTCAAGGACGGCAAGCTGCCGATCCTGGTCGCCACCGATGTCGCCGCCCGCGGCCTGCACATCACCGGGGTCAGCCACGTTATCAACTTCGACCTGCCCAACGAGGCGGCCGATTACGTGCATCGCATCGGCCGCACCGCGCGCGCCGGCTCGACCGGCGATGCGATCAGCTTCTGCTGCGAGAGCCATGCCTATTCGATGCCGGAGATCGAGCACTACATCGGCATGAAAGTGCCGCAGATGGAGGCCACGGTCGACGAGCTGAAACCGGCGGACTATCTGGTGCCGGAACGGCTGCCGCGCCGCGAGGACGACGGCAAGGGCCGCCACCAGAACCGCCAGCGGCGCGGGCCGCCCCGCCGCTACTAAAGGCTTAGCGGATCGGCAGCAGATCAGCGAGGCGATCCACCGCCACGAACTCGCTGATCTCCCGTCTCGGCTGGTTTTTTTCCGGGCAGGCAATGGCGCGGATCTGGCCGATGCCAAAAGTGCTTGCGCCGCGCAGCACCGGCAGGCTGTCGTCGGCGAAGAACGCCCTTTCACGTGCGAAAGGATGCTTCGCGGTCAGGGCGTTCCAGAAGTCCTGCGACTCCTTCGGCGCGCCGAAATCATGCGAGCTGATGATCTTCCCGAAGTAATGGGCAAGGCCGGTCTGCTCCAGCTTCACCTGCCAGCTGTCGCGGTGCGCGTTGGTGGCGAGCCATAGCTGACGCCCGGAGTCGCGCACTGCGGTCAGAAACTCTTCGCTGCCATCCAGCACGCCGATGCGCGCGCGCGATTCGCGCTTGAGCGCGCCGATGTTCAAGCCGGTGACGCTGCTCCAGTAATCGGTGCAATACCAGGGCAGCGTATGCGCCACTTCGAGGAAGCGCGGCGCCAGCTCGGCAATGGCCTGCTGGACGCTGAGCGAGCGTGCCTCGCCGTAGCGGGTGGGCACCAGCGTGCGCCAGAACCAGTTGTCGTAGCCCAGATCAAGCAGGGTGCCGTCCATATCGAGCAGAACCCACTCGATGGCGGACCAGTCGAGTGTCTTGTTACCGCTCGGGGTGATTGCATGCGCTGTCATCGCCCTATGATAAAGCCATGAAACCTGCCGATCTGCTTGACGCTGTCTCCATGCTCGCGCGCACTGCCGGCGATGCCATCCTCGCCATCTACCGGGAGGATTTTTCGGTCACCCGGAAAAGCGATGATTCGCCGGTCACCGCTGCCGATCTGGCTGCACACCATCTGATCGTCGATGGCCTGACGCGGCTGACGCCGGAAATCCCGGTGGTGTCTGAAGAAGGTGTGATCCCACCGGCCGCCGAACGTGCAGCCTGGAACCGCTACTGGCTGGTCGATCCACTCGACGGCACCCGCGAGTTCGTCGCCCGGAATGGCGAGTTCACCGTCAACATCGCGCTGATCGAAAACGGGCAGCCCATCCTCGGCGTGGTGCTCGCCCCCGCACTCGACACCTTGTATGCCGCCGCAGCGGGCAGTGGCGCCTGGCGCGAACAGGGCGGCCTGCGCCGCGCACTCAGCACCCGTCGCTGGCCTGCCAAGGCCACCCTGCTGCTCAGCCGCAGTCACCCCGACCCCGAGGCTGCCGCGCGGCTCGCCAAGCTGGGCGACTACGACACCATGCAGGTGGGCAGCTCGCTCAAGTATTGCCGCATTGCCGAGGGCCTGGCCGATGCCTACCCCAAGTTCGCCAGCATCTGGTTTTGGGATACCGCGGCCGCTCAATGCGTGCTGCAACAGGCCGGTGGCAGCACGCTCTCGCTGGAAGATTTCGCGCCCGTACGCTACCAGCCCGAGGCTTCGCTGCGCACGCCGGCATTTATCGCCGTCGGCGATGCCGCGTGCGACTGGCGCACCCTGTTGCAGCCATGAGCCGGGCAGAAGTGCGCTCGCTGTGCAGCGAGCTGGGCATCACGCACGAATGGTTGAAGGCACGCGGCCTGCCCTTTCAAATCGAGGCGCGACACCTGACGCCGGTCGGCCTCGGTACCGATGGCCGCGACAAGCTGCTGCACCGTCCCGCTGCGCGCGCCTGGCTGGCGATGCGGATGGCGGCAGCGAAGGATGGCATCGAGCTGCAACTGGTCTCTGCCTTTCGCAGTTATGCCTTTCAGGCCGCGCTGATTCGCAGCAAGTTGCAGCGGGGCATGGCCCTGGAAGCGGTACTGCGCGTCAATGCGCCGCCTGGCTACAGCGAGCACCACGGCGGCCATGCGGTGGACATCGGCAGCGCCGACTGCGGCCCCCTGGATGAAGCCTTCGAGCAGACCACCGCCTTTGCGTGGCTGACGCAGCACGCGACTTCACATGGCTTTGCCATGAGCTATCCGCGTGGGAACGCGCAGGGGTTTATGTACGAACCCTGGCACTGGTGCTGGCGGGCTTCCCAGCCATCCATGGCGCGACCTTAGCCTTCTGATCTAGCCCCGGTGCGGCCATCCATGGCCGCCCGTTCGCCGCCACGCGAAGCAGTGCTTCGCAAGCGTGTGGCGGCTCACCCCTGGCACTGGTGCTGGCGGGCTTCACTGGCATCACAGCGGGCTGCCTCGCCAGATGTTGAGGATGACGAAGACTAGGCCAGCTTGATCTCGGAGAAATCGCTGACCGCTGGGTGATGCGGAAACGGTTTGGCCTTGGCATCGCGCAGCAATTGAATGGTGGCCAATCCCGCTTCGCGCGCCGCATCCAGCTCCTCGCCGATGTCGGAGAGAAACAGTACTTGGTCGCCGCGCAAGCCAATGTCTTCAAGAATGGTGCGATAGGCTGCGGCCTCGCGCTTGGCGCCGATGCGGGTGTCGTAATAGCCGCTGAACAATGGCGTCAGATCACCGTATTCGGTGTGGCCGAAAATCAGCTGCTGCGCCTCTACCGAGCCGGACGAATAGACGTAGAGCAGCACACCCTCGTCATGCCAGCGGCGCAGCGCCACCGGCGTGTCGGCATAGACATGGCCGATCAGCTCGCCTGCCGCGTAGCCTTGCGCCCAGACCATGCCCTGCAGGGCTTTCAGCGGCGTGGCCTTGCGATCCTCCGCCATCCAGTGCTCCAGCACATCGGCAGCATCTTCCAGTGTCAGCTGACGGCCTTCTTCGGCAGCGACGGCATGCACATGCACCGCCACCTCAGGCCGCCGCGCGCAGGCGCGCAGGAAGCCGCGCAGGTGCAGTCTGGCGTAGGGGAACAGCGTCTGGTGCACGAAGTCGATCGAAGACGTGGTGCCCTCAATGTCCGTCACAATGGCCTTGATGCTCACGCCCCAGCACCCGGGTATTCCGGGAAGCTTTTGGCGATCTCATCACCGGTGAACTTGCCCACCCAGCCATCGGGCTTGGTGAACAGGCGGATCGCCTTGAAGAAGGGCCGTGGCCCCATGTCGAACCAGTGCGTGGTGTCGGCCGGCAGTTCGATCAGATCGCCTGCGGTGCAGAGGGTCTGGTAGACCTTGCCGTTTTTCCGGATATAGAACACGCCCGCACCATCGACGAAGAAGCGGATCTCGAAATCATCGTGGGTGTGCTCGGCCAGAAACTTGCCGCGCGCGATCGCAGCCTGCTCGTGGGCCGGATGCATGGCGACGACATCGACACTTTGAAAACCGTACTTGGCGTTGAGCGCGGCAACCGAGCTTTCGTAAGCCTTCAGCACGGTTGCCTGATCAGCGTCGGCTGCGAGCTGTGCCGTCGCGCTCCAGCGCTGCATCGGGATGCCGATCGCCGCCAGCTCCTGCTGGATCAGCTCGAAATCGCTGCTGTGCAGCAGTACCTGGTCGGGAGCGTTGTCCGGCGTGACGGTGAGCGTGGTCATAGGGATCTCTCTCTCAGGTGGCATTCCAGCATGAACTCGATGGCTTCGACGCGATGACGCGCTTCAGCCACATCCCGGCCCCAGGCATACAGGCCGTGGCCGGCGATGAGATAGGCCGGCGTGGCGGGCAGCTTCACCATGTGGGCATCGACGGTCGCACTCAAGCGGGCGATGTCCTGATCGTTGGCGAACACCGGGATGATGACCTCGGACTGCGGGTCGGGCGCGCCCGGCAGTACTTTCAGCAGCTCGTAATTGCTCAGGCTGATCTGCTCGAAGCGGCGCGACAGCACCGTGTTGGCGGTGGTGTGGACATGCAGCACAGCACCTGCTTCTGGCACGCGCAGGTAAATCTGCATGTGCAGCAGGGTTTCGTAGCTGGCTTTGCGGCCCGCTTCATGTGGCTTTCCATCGAGTCCGGCCACCAAAAAATCGGCTTCGCGCAACTCGCCCTTGTGGTTGCCGCTGGCGGTGATGAGCACCCGCTCCGCATCCAGCCGGGCCGAGAAGTTGCCGCCGGTCGCAGGCACCCAGCCGCGCGCGTGGAACAGCTGACCGGCCGCGATCATCTGGCGGGTGAGTTCGGCAATGTCAGGGGCGTGGGTCATGGGCGGCGAAGGATAGGCTGCGTGCCGGCGCGCTTCAATGCATCGGCGGCCATCGCCTCAGACCAGGAATACCGCCGCCAGGGCCAGAAAAATGAAAAACCCCATGCTGTCGGTGATTGCCGTCAGCAATACCGACGAGCCCATCACCGGATCGCGGCCGAAGCGTTGCAGGGTAAGCGGGATCAGCACGCCAGCCGCTGCGGCCACCCAGAGATTGAGCAGCACCGCCACGGCAATCACCACCGACAGGGGCAGGTTTTGATACAGCGCTAGAGTGGTGACAGCCAGCACCGTGCCCCACAGGCTGCCGTTGATGGTGGCTATGCTGAATTCCTTGCTGAACATCTTGCGCAGCTGGGTCGGGCCGAGCTGGTTGAGGGCGATGCCACGAATCACCAGCGCCACCGTCTGGTTGCCGGTATTGCCGCCGATCGAGGCGACGATGGGCATCAGCGCGGCCAGCGAAACCAGCTGCACGATGATGTCCTCGAAAGCGCCGATCACCCGCGAGGCGACGAAGGCGGTGAGCAGGTTCAGTGCCAGCCAGGGCCAGCGGTTCTTGGCGCTGGAGATCACCGGTGCGAACAGGTCCTCCTCCTCGCGCAAGCCTACCTGCCGCAGGCTCTCGCTCTGCGCGCGGGCCTTGATGGCATCGACCACCGCATCGACCGGAATGCGGCCCACCACCTGCTTGTGCAGGTTCACCACCGGCGAGCTGATCAGATCGTATTTCTCGAAGGCACTCACCGCATCGTCGATGGCGTCGCCGGTGTAGAAGAAGGTGGGATCGCTGGTCATCACCTCGCGCACCAGCTTTTCAGGATCGGACAGCAGCAGCTGGTCGAGCGACAGCACCCCGCGCAGGTGCCCGATGCGGTCGATGACGATCAGCTGGTTGATCTCGGCAGGCAGCTTCTTCTGTCGCCGCAGCAGGCGCAGCACCGCTTCCATCGAGGCGTCCTCGCGGATCGACAGGAAATCCAGATCCATCATCGAACCGACGCTGCCTTCGGGGAACGACAGCACCGAACGCACCTCGGCCTGGTCGTCGCGGTCGAGCCGGGCCAGCACCGCCTGGCTTAGCTCCTCCGGCAGCTCGGTGAGCAGTTCGGCGATGTCGTCGGGGTCGAGATGACGCACCACCGCGGCGATTTCCTCGGGCCGCATGTCGCCCAGCAGCGCACGCATGACCGCTTCGTTGGTCTCCAGCAGCACCGCGCCACGACGATCAGCACGCACCAGACCCCAGGCGGTTTCGCGGGCGTCCGGCGGCAGGCTCTCCAGGATGAAGGCGACGTCGGCCGGGTGCAGGGTGCTGAGCTTCTGTTCGAGCTGCGCCTGCTGCTGGCGGGCAACCAGCTGGGCCACCACGTCCTGTTTCGACACCTCCGAGCGGTTCACCAGCTCGCGCTCGACATGCTGGCGCGTCAACAGATCGATGATCTGCTCGCGGGCCTGTTCGAGGTGACGGTGGTGGAGGCGCTCTTGCGCGGAATCGGTCATGGCGCGGATGGTACCCATTCCCAAAAGTTTTGCCCGCCAGATTCTTCAGCAAACCTGTGCAGTCTCAAGCCCCGAATTGCCCCGCACGCTTCACACCGCGGACAAAACTTTCGGGGCCCGGCCATCAACAGACAAGAAAAAGCCCGCATGGAGCGGGCTTTTCGACCAACTAAGGCGCAAGCCTTATTTAATCTTTGCTTCCTTGAACAGGACATGCTTGCGCACGACCGGATCGTATTTCTTGAACTCGAACTTCTCAGGCGTGTTCTTGCGGTTCTTCTTGGTGGTGTAGAAGTAACCAGTATCAGCGGTCGAAACCAGCTTGATCTTTTCGTTGTCTTTTTTCTTGCCAGCCATTGCCGTGCTCCCTTAGAACTTTTCGCCGCGAGCGGCGAGTTCGGCCAACACGGGCTCGATGCCCTTCTTGTCGATGATGCGCAGGCCGTGGTTGGAAACGCGCAGCTTGATGAAGCGCTTTTCAGCCTCGATCCAGAAGCGGTGCGTGTGCAGGTTCGGCAAGAAGCGGGTTTTCTTCTTGACGTTGGAGTGGGAAACGGTGTTTCCCACCATCGGCTTTTTGCCGGTGACTTGGCAGACTTTGGACATGGCTTGTTGAGACCTTGAGGCCGTTGCGTTATTGCGCTCGGCAAAACGCCGGACACACAAAAAGGGCGCGAAGGATAGCGGCCAGCCTGCGGGCGGTCAAGGATCAAGCAGCCGCCGGCTCAAAGCCAGCCGCGCGCTGCCAGCGAAACCGGCTCGCCCTCGCCGATCACGAAGTGGTCGACGACCCGCACGTCGATGGTCGACAGCGCGGCTTTCAGCCGCTCGGTGAGCAGCCGGTCCTGCAGGCTGGGTTCGGGGTGTCCGGACGGGTGGTTGTGGGCGAACACCACCGCCGACGCCCCCAGCCGCAACGCGGTCTTCACCACTTCGCGCGGGTAGACCTGGGCAGCGCTGATGCTGCCGCGCGCCAGCTCCTCGCTGGCGAGCAGCCGCAGCTGGGTGTCGAGAAACAGTCCCAGGAACACTTCCTGCGGCTCCTCCCGGAGGCGGGCCAGCAGATAGCGGCGTACGGCGGCGGGCTCGGCCAGCAGGTCGCGCTCGGCCAGTTCCTCGGCCAGATGACGGCGCGCCAGTTCCAGCACCGCCTGCAGCTGTGCGTATTTGGCCTGGCCCAGTCCCCTGGCGCGGCAGAAATCGGCTTGACTGGCCTTGAGCAGCTGGCGCAGCCCGCCGAACTGCTGCAAGAGATCGCGAGCGAGATCGACCGCGCTGCGGCCGGCGATGCCGGTGCGCAGGAAAATCGCCAGCAGCTCGGCATCGCTCAGGCCTGCCGCCCCGCGGGCGAGCAGCCGCTCACGCGGGCGCTCGTGTTCCGGCCAGTCCTTGATGCCGCTCATGCGCTGCCTGACAGTGCCGGCGGCAGCGGACAGTGCAGGCTGGCGCAGGCGACGCGCAGCAGCTCGGCCTCGCCGACAGTGACACGGCCGTCCTGCGCCAGGGTTTTCACCAGCGCCTCGATCAGCAGCTGCTTGCCCAGCGGCATCAGGGTGTCGAGGCGCGTCAGCGCGGCATCCAGCTGCACCGGCCAATCCGCCGGCAATGCCGCGGCGCGGCCCGATTGCGGCCACAGATGCGACCAGCCCGCCGCGAACGCGCGCCTTGCCTGCTCGCCACGGATGCTGCCGGCGTCGGCGACAACGCTCAGCAGCAGGGCGGCATCGTCTTCGAGTTCCGCCAACCGCCGCTTGCCGATTGCCGCCGTGGTGGACGGCGACAGCCAGTCACCCAGCTGCACCGCCAGCATCCTTGCCAGCACGAACTCGAAAGCCGCGATGCGGCCATCGGCCTGTACCAGCGTGGTCACCAGCGTTTGCAGCACCCGCAGTTCGGCCGGCGGGTGCTGGCGAAGGCTCGGGAAAGCCAGTGCCACCAGCGGCAGCCGCAGCGCGGCGTGCAGGTTTTCGCTGGCCCGATGCAGTGCCACCACCCGGCTCAGCTCGCTGGCACCGCGTATGGCGGCAATGGCGGCGCGCTGCGGGGCAGCGATGGCCTCGTCGCGATCCAGCAGCAGCGCCAGCAGCAGCGCGGGCGCCTCGGCGTCAGACTGCGCGGCGTCGCGTAGCGGGCCGGGAATGGTGGCATTCAGTGTTTCGGCATAGCGGTAATCATCCGCACCGGGGTGACCTACCTGCGAGACCACCATTGCTGCGGTCACGCCGCGGGTGGCGGGACCGCTCATGAACTTCACCGGCCCCTCGTCGCCGGCATCGGTATAGAAGCCCGGATCATTCCATTCGCCGGCATGGGCCTTCAGCTCGGCCAGCCGGAACTGCGGCTCGATGCGCTGGATGCGCTCGAGCAGCGGCGGATGGGTAGCAAACAGCCGCGCGTAGCCGACGCCATCACCGAACAGCATGTGGCTGACTTCCTCGGCCTTCTGCAGTTCCAGCTTCGAGCCGGTGCGGATGCCGGCTATTTTCTTGAGCGCCCCGGCGATGCCGACGGTCTGGCGGGTGAACTGCACGGCGGAGGCATCCGCCAGATATTCCCGCTGCCGCGACAGCCGCGCCTTGATCAGCCGCGCGCACAGCAGGCCCAGACCACCCACCGCCATCAGTCCGAACCCGAGCACTGCTAGTGTCGGCCCGCGCTTGCCGCCGCGCGGCGTGTTGGCGACGATCTCGCGGCCGATGATGTGAATCACCAGCAGGCCGAAAATCAGGCCCATCAGGCGGATGTTCAGCCGCATGTCACCGTTCAGCACATGGCTGAACTCGTGGGCGATCACGCCCTGCAATTCGTCGCGGCTGAGTTTTTCCAGCGCGCCGCGGGTCACCGTCACCGCGGCATCGGCGGGCGCGTAGCCGGCGGCAAAGGCATTGATGCCGCTCTCGTGTTCCAGCACGTAGATCTGCGGCACCGGCACGCCAGAGGCGATGGCGATCTCCTCCACCACATTGCGCAGGCGGCGCAGGCGCGGCTCACGGGTTTCCGGCGACACCAGCACGCCGCCGAGGCTGCTGGCCACCGCACTGCCGCCGGCCTTGAGCTGGGCGATCCGGTAGAGACTGCCGAAGCCGATTACCACCGCCACCGCGAGGCCGACGCCGATCAGGGCGGGCAGATGCGGCAGCGTCGCATCCTCAAGCGTGACCTGCTCGGCGGCACCGAACGCGAGCGTGATCGCCATGATCGCGACTACCCCCAGCACGGTCAGCAGCACCGAGCCGGAGAACGCCCAGATCATCCAGCGCGATTGCGCGCGGGCCTCAGCCTGATGCTCGAAGAAGTTCATCGAAGTCCTCGCAAGGCTACTGCGCTCCGTCGCCTGCGCGCTGCCGATGCTCACGGCCCTTGGGCCGCTCCGCGTCGACAGCGCACACGGGCCTGTCGCTCGCTACGCCTTTCGAGGGCCTGGGCACGGTGGCCTAGAACTGCACCTTCACGGCCTTGCGCGCCGCCGGATCTTCCAGTTCCAGGGCTTGCGCGGGCTGGAAGGCGAACATCCCGGCGATGAAATTGCTGGGGAACACCTCGCGGCGGTTGTTGTAGCCCATCACCGCATCGTTGTAGGCCTGCCGTGCAAAGCCGACACGGTTCTCGGTGGACGACAGTTCCTCCATCAGCTGCAGGATGTTCTGGTTGGCCTTGAGGTCGGGATAGGCCTCCATGGTCACCTGCAACTTGCCGAGCGCGCCGGTGAGCGCGCCTTCGGCCCCGGAGAGCTGCTTCATCGCGGCCGGATCGCCGGGATTGGCCTGCGCCATCTTCAAGGCGCCCAGTGCACCACCGCGTGCGGCAATCACCGCCTCCAACGTCTCGCGCTCATGCGCAATGAAGCCCTTGACGGACTCCACCAGGTTGGGAATCAGGTCGTAGCGGCGCTGCAGCTGCACATCAATTTGCGCGAAGGCGTTCTTGTAGCCGTTGCGCGCCGCCACCAGCCCGTTGTAGGTGCCGATGACCATGAACACCAGCACTGCGATGACGACAAGGAAAATAATGGCGGACATGTTCACTCCCTTTTTTGTGATCTGTGTCGAGCATAGCCGGAAGCTCGTGAACTCTTACAATCGCCGGATGCCAGCCACCACTCCCCCCAAACTGCTGCTCGGCGTCACCGGCGGCATCGCCGCCTACAAGGCGGCAGAACTGGCGCGGCTGTTCGTGAAAGCCGGCTGGCAGGTACAGGTGGTGATGACGGCACACGCCGCCGAGTTCATCACGCCGCTCAGTTTCCAGGCGCTCACCGGCCGCGAGACGCGTGGTGCGCTGTTCGACCCGCAGCACGAGGCGGCGATGGGCCATATCGAGCTGGCGCGCTGGCCGGATGTGATCGTTATCGCCCCTGCCAGCGCCAACACGCTCGCCAAGCTGGCGCATGGACTGGCCGATGACCTGCTCAGCACCCTTTGCCTGGCCACCGACAAGCCGCTGTTCGTCGCCCCCGCCATGAACCGGCTGATGTGGGCACATGCCGCCACTCAGGCCAACCTGGCGCTGCTGCGGCAACGCGGCGTGACGGCGCTCGGCCCCGGCAGCGGCGCACAAGCCTGTGGTGAAACCGGTGAGGGACGGATGATGGAACCCGAGGACATCTTGAAGGCCGTGGCAGCCGCACAGGCGGGCAGCGTCGCCGCCTCAGCCGCGGCTCCCGACTCCGCTGCCGCCCTGCACGGCCTGCATGCCGTGGTCACTGCCGGCCCCACCCGCGAGCCGCTGGACCCGGTGCGCTTCATCACCAGCCGCTCCTCCGGCAAGCAGGGTTATGCGGTGGCCGAAGCCCTGGTGGCGCGCGGCGCAAGGGTAACGCTGATCTCTGGCCCGACCCAGCTCGCCACTCCCGCAGGCCTCACCCGCATCGACATCGAAAGCGCCGAGCAGATGCTGGGCATGAGTCTGGCAGCAGCGGCGGAAGCGCAGCTGTTCATCGGCGCCGCCGCCATCGCCGACTACCGGGCAACCCAGATCGCGCCTGAAAAAATCAAGAAGTCCGGCGAATCGATGACGCTGCTGCTGAGCAAGAACCCCGACATCCTCGCCCGGGTTCGCGAAGCATTTCCAAAACTGTTCATGGTCGAGTTCACTGCCGAGACCGACCAGCTCGCTGAAAATGCGCGGGCGCTGCTGGCGCGCAAGAAACTCGATCTGGTCGCCGCCAATTCAATCCATGGCGGCCAGGGTTTTGGCCAGGATGAAAACGCGCTGTCGCTGTTCTGGAACGGTGGTGAGGCCGACATCGCCAGCGCCGCCAAGGCCGAGACTGCGCGGGCTCTGGTCGAACACATCGTCAGCCTCTACTGGCGGCGAACTCCGTGACGGGCGCTAGCCACAGCCGGATAAAATCCCGCACCCACGCAGCGCCATCAGCCCCATGAACGTCAGCGAAGCCGTGCAGAGCCGCCGCAGTGTGCGCGCCTTTTTGCCGAAGCCGGTGCCGGAGTCGCTGCTGCGCGAGCTGATCGCAAAAGCCGCCCGTGCGCCTTCGGGCGGCAATCTTCAGCCCTGGCGGCTGTACGTGCTCAGCGGCCAGTCGCTGGCCGATTTCCGTGCCCGCATGGCGGGCAAGCCCAGCATCAGCCCTCCGGAATACACGATTTACCCGGCCAATCTCGGCGAGCCTTACCGCACCCAGCGATACACCATCGGCGAGCAGATGTACGCCCTGCTCGGCGTGCCGCGCGAGGACAAGGCCGGCCGCGCCCAGCAGTTCGCGCGCAACTTCGATTTCTTCGGCGCCCCCGCCGCCCTGTTCTGCTACGTCGATCGCGCCATGGGGCCCCCGCAATGGTCCGATCTCGGCATGTTCCTGCAGACGCTGATGCTGCTGCTGCGCGAGCAGGGGCTCGACAGCTGCGCGCAGGAGTGCTGGTCGGTGGCGCACAAGGCGGTCGGCGAGTTCGTGCAGCCGCCGCCGGAATGGATGCTGTTCTGCGGCATGGCAATCGGCCAAGCCGACCCGGCTGCCGCCGTCAACCAGCTGCGGGCCGAGCGGATGCCGGTGCAAGAGTTCGCGCAGTTTCTGGGCTGAGGTTCTGCCTCACAGCGCCAGCATGATCTTGCCGATGTGCTGGCCGCTTTCCATCAGCCGATGCGCGTCGGCGGCCTGGGCCAGCGCAAAGGTCTGGGCGATGACCGGGCGGATCTTGCCCGCCTCGATCAGCGGCCAGATGCGCTGCCGCAGCTGTGTGGCCACTGCCGCCTTGTAGGCGACGCTGCGCGGCCGCAGCGTCGAGCCGGTGAGCGTCAGCCGGCGCATCAGGATCTGTGCCAGCGGCAGCTTGGCCTCGGTGCCACCGAGCAGGCCAATCACGACGAGACGGCCATCGTCGGCGAGGCAGGCGATCTCGCGCGGGATGTAGGCCCCGCCCACCATGTCGAGAATCACGTCGACGCCACGCTCGCCAGTCAGTGCCTTGATCTCGGCAGCGAAATCCTGGGTCCGGTAGTTGATCGCGCGCTCGGCACCGAGTGCTTCGCAGGCGCGCACCTTGGCCTCGCTGCCTGCGGTGGCGAACACCCGATGGCCGAGCGCCGCCGCCATCTGGATGGCGGTCACACCGATGCCGCTGCTGCCGCCCTGCACCAGCAGCGTCTCGCCCTCAGCGAGCCGGCCGCGCTCGAAGACATTGCTCCACACCGTGAAGCAGGTCTCCGGCAGTGAAGCCGCTTCGAGGTCAGACCAGCCTGTCGGCACCGGCAGGCAATGGCTGATGGCGGCGCAGCAGTACTCGGCGTAGCCGCCGCCGTGCACCAGCGCACAGACCCGCTCGCCGATGGCGAATCCGGAGTCCGCCAGATCCCCCTCGACGATCACCCCGCAGACCTCCAGCCCCGGCAGGTCACTGGCATCCGCAGGCGGGTGATACAGGCCCTGCCGCTGCAACAGGTCGGGCCGGTTGATGCCTGCGGCGCTGACCTTGATGAGCACCTCGCCCGCCTTGGGCTGCGGGCGCGGGCGCTCGCAGAAGCGCAGCACGTTCGGCGCGCCGGGGGCGGTGATTTCGATGGCTTGCATGGTGGTGTTTATCGTCATTGTCCGGCCGACAGGATGCGCTCGCGGAACCAGCTCAGCGCCCGGCCATCCTCACCACTGCGCCAGGCGATCTTCATGGTGCCGCCGTTGCGCTCTTCCTCTACCGCTTTTACCAGCAGGCGCCCCTCGCGGATGTGCGCCGCAGCCAGATGCTGGGGCACATGGCCGACGCCCAGCCCCGCCACCTGCGCCGCCACTTTCGCGGCCAGAGTCGGCACTCCGAGGGTGTCCTGCGCAGGCTGCACGCCAATGGTGCGGCCTTCCAGCCGCCTTGAGGAGTCGCTGACCACGACCACGCGATGCTTGGCGATCTCGGCGAGCGGAATCGGCTCTGCCGCCGCTGCCAGCGGGTGGCTGGGGGCGACGGCGAACACGAAGGCTTCCAGCTGCATCCAGTCGCGGGTCAGCAGGCCGTAGCCGGTTGGCGTGTCACCTGCGGCGCCGATGGCGAGATCGGCGCGGCGGTCGATCAGGGCCTCCCAGACCCCGCCCAGGGTTTCCTCGACAAACTTCAGCCGCGTGCCGCATTGCACGGCGTCGAACGCGCGGATGTGCGGCAGCAGCCAGTCGAAGGGCAGCACGCCGTCGTAGGCGATGGTGAGCTGAGCCTCCCAGCCCTGGCCGAGGCGCTTGATGCGCCGCTCGACGCCGTCGGCCTGCCGCAGCAGCTCGCGGCCCTGCTCCAGCAGGGCGACGCCAATCGGGGTGAGCACCGCACGCTTGCCGCTGCGGTCGAAGATGCCCACATCCAGATCGGATTCGAGCTTCTGCATGGTGTAGGTCAGCGCCGAAGGCACCTTGTGCA